>CACDTB010000001.1 GCA_902555535.1 uncultured Pelagibacteraceae bacterium
ATATGAAATAGGAAAATTGCTAAAAAAAGAAACAATTTTTTGTGAAAGAGTAAATGGTAAATTTGCTCTTAGAAGAGGATTCAATATTAAAAAAGGTGCAAGAGTATTAATTATAGAAGATGTAATCACAACAGGAAAATCAAGTTTAGAGTGTGTAAAGTTAATTAAAAAATCAAAAGCAAAATTAATTGGATTTGCATCTATTATTGATCGATCAACCAAACAATCTTTAAAAATAAAAACAGGAATAACATCTCATTTAAAAATAGAAGTTCCAACTTATAAAGCAAATAAATTACCACCAGAACTTAACTCAATACCAATAACAACCCCAGGAAGCAGATTTATTAAGTGAAGAGGCTAGGTGTAAATATAGATCATATTGCAACTTTACGAAACGCTCGTGGAGAGAAACACCCTGATCCAATAAATGCAGCTAAAAAAGTTATTAGTTATGGAGCTGATTCTGTAACAATTCATTTAAGAGAAGATAGAAGACATATAAATGATATTGACGCCAAAAAAATATGTGGATTAAAAAATGTGCTTGTAAACCTTGAAATTTCTATGAATAAAGAAATTGTTAATAAAGCGCTTAAAATAAAACCAAATTTTATTTGTTTAGTTCCAGAAAATCGAAAAGAAATTACTACTGAGGGAGGTTTAAATATAAAAAAAAATCATAATAAATTAGAGAAAATAATTAAAAAATTTAAAAAAGCGAAGATAAGAACAAGTTTATTCATCAATCCTTCTTCAAAAGACATAAGACTTGCTAAAAAATTAAATGCTGATTGTATTGAAATACATACTGGAAAATTAGCAAACTTAGTTAAATTAAAAAAAAATTATTCTAGTGAATTAAACAGAATTAAAGAAAGTGCAAAATTAGCATCAAGTTTAAATATGGAAGTTCATGCTGGTCATGGTTTAGACTATAAAACTACCAATATGTTAACAAAAATAATAGATATTGAGGAGTATAATATTGGACATTTTATAATTGGAGAGTCAATATTTGATGGACTTTCAAAAGTAATTAAAAACTTTAAAAAAATTATAAAAAAATAAATGAAAATTCTAGGTATTGGTGTTGATATTGTTGAAAATAAAAGAATTCAAAAATCGATTAAAAATCCTTTATTTAAAAAAAGAATTTACTCATCTAAAGAATTGAAACAATCTAATGCTGTGAATAACAAAGTAGGTTATTTTTCAAAGCGGTTTGCTGCAAAAGAAGCTTTTTCTAAGGCTCTCGGCACAGGTTTTCGTATGAATTTAAATTTTAAAGATATAGAAGTTATTAATGACAAAATGGGAAAGCCTTATTATGTTAAAAATAAAAAAATTACAAAGATCATTGAAAAAAATTTTAAAATCAAAAATTATAAATGTTTTTTATCAATTTCAGATGAAAAAAATTATTCAACTGCATTTGCTATTATTCAAACATCATGAAATTAGATAAAAATTTCTTTTCAGAGAATATAAAAACTTTAATTTATGCATTAATTATTGCTGTTATTATTAGATCTCTTTTATTGCAACCATTTTATATTCCATCTTCATCCATGGAACCTACCTTATTAGTAGGTGATAGATTGTTTGTAACTAAATATACCTATGGTTATAGCAAACATTCATTTCCTTTTAGTCCACCAATATTAAAGAATAGAATTTTATTTACTAGTCCAGAAAGAGGTGATGTAATTGTATTTAAAACTCCAGCAGATAACAGAACAGATTACATAAAAAGATTAATTGGTTTGCCTGGTGATAAAATTCAGTTTATAGACTCAAATTTATATTTAAATAATTCTGAAATACTTAAATCTAAAGTTAAAAATAACACTACTATATTCTGTGGAGACAAAAGTATTGATATCTATAGATTTGAAGAGAAACTTTCTAATGGTAAAAAATTTCATACTGTTTACTTAAAGGATTATACCTACCAAAATTCAGATGTGTTTACTGTACCAAAAGATCATTATTTCTTTCTCGGTGATAACAGAGATTGTTCTAAAGATAGCAGGTATTTGACAAGTGTCGGATATGTTCATAAAGATAATTTAGTTGGAAAAGCTCAATTTATATTTTTTTCCTCTGACAAAAAAAAAGGAAGCTTCATTGAATTTTGGAAGTGGCATAAATCAATAAGATTTAATAGAACTTTTAATAAAATTGATTAATGAAAATTAATTATCAAAGTTTGGAAAAAAAAATTGATTTAAAATTTAAAAATAAGGATCTTCTTATCCAAGCTCTTACACATAAAAGTTTCAACCCGAACGAAAACAATGAAAAAATAGAGTTTCTGGGTGATAGAGTTCTTGGATTAGTGATTGCAAAAAAACTTTTAGAAATTTATCCAAAGGAAAAAGAAGGTATACTTGATAAAAAATTTGCTTCACTAGTTAATAAAAAAACATGCCTAGATATAGCAAAAAAAATCGATTTAGCTAGTTATGTGAAAACATTTAATCCTAATAATAAAAAAATAAAAATTGAGGACAAAATTATATCTGATAGTTGTGAAGCATTAATTGGTGCTATTTATCTTGATAAAGGTTTTACATTAGTTGAAAAAACAATTTTAAACTTATGGCAAGATCATATTGAAAAAAGTGTAGTTACAGAAATAGATGCAAAAACAAAGTTACAGGAATTAACTTTAAAAAACTTTAAAAAATTACCTATTTATAAATTAATTTCAAATACAGGACCAAGACACAAACCCATATTTAAAGTTGGAGTAAAATTGCCCAATACAAAATATTTTATAGCTACTGGAAAATCAAAGAAAGAAGCTGAACAAAATGCTGCTATAGAATGTTTGAAAAATACAAATAAAAAATGAATTGGTCAGACGAAGGATTTTTAATAAGCAAAAATAGATATAATGAAAATTCATTAATTGCTGAATTATTTACAAAAGACAAAGGAAAGATATCTGGAATTATATTTGGTGGTACTTCAAAAAAAATTAAAAATTATCTTCAGCTTGGTAATAAACTCCATGTTAATTACAATTCTAAAAATGAAAACAGAATAGGTTATTTTAAAATTGAAATTTTAAATGCCTATACCCCATTATATTTCGATCATAAGCAAAAGTTATCCTGTATTACATCTGCTATGAATTTGATCAAAATATTAACAGCAGAGTCTCAATCTAACGATAAAGTTTATTTTATAATTCAAAATTTATTTTTAATTTTAAAAGAAAAAGATTGGATAAAAAAATATATATTTTGGGAATTGGAGTTACTTAAAATATTAGGATATGACTTGGCGCTTGAAAATTTAGTTGAAAAAGATTTAGAAGGTAACAAAACTGTATATTATGCAAGTTCTTTAAATGAAAAAAAATATGTACCTAATTTTTTGATTGAAAAAGATATAGAAGTTAATGATCTTGGCACTTTATTGAACGGTTTGAAATTAGTAGGCGATTATTTGGATAAAACTATATTAAGACCAAATAATTTAAATTATCCAAATAGTAGGTTGTTATTCTTAAATACGTTAAAATAATTATTTTATTATTTTATCAATTCTATCAGCGTAATAACTTACTATAGCATTGGCACCAGCCCTCTTAAAAGCAACTAAGCTTTCATATACAGCATCTTTATTAATTAATTTTTTTGTTATAGCTGTTTCAATTAAACTGTATTCTCCTGATACTTGATAGGTAAATACAGGTAATTTAAATTTTTCTTTAATAGATTTTATTATGTCTAAGTAGGGCATACCTGGTTTAACCATTACCATATCAGCACCTTCTTTAATATCTAATGCGACTTCTCTTAAAGCTTCATCAGAATTTCTATAATCCATCTGATAAGTTTTTTTGTCACCTTTTAAAGAACCTTTAGATCCGACTGCATCTCTAAAAGGTCCATAAAAGCTTGAAGCATATTTTGCAGCGTACGATAATATTTGAACGTTTTGGAATTTATTTTTATCTAAAGCTTTTCTTATTTTTCCTATTCTGCCATCCATCATGTCTGAAGGAGCCAGTACATCACAACCCATCTCAGCTTGTAGTAATGACTGATTGATTAAAACCTCAATTGTTTCGTCATTTAATATAGTGTTAGACTTTATCAAACCATCATGACCATGTGATGTGTAAGGATCTAAAGCAACATCGCACATTATACCGATTTGGTTTTTGTATCTTTTTTTGACTTCTTGTATCGCTTTACAAACTAAATTATTTTCATTCAGTGATTCTGTTCCCAATTCGTCCTTTTTTGAGTTTTGTGTCTTTGGGAAAAGAGCTATCATTGGTATTCCTAATTTTATTGCTTTATCCACAATTTGGGTCAATCGATTAATTGTATACCTATAAACTCCTGGCATTGATGAAATCTCTTGCCGTTTATTTGAACCTTCAATTAAAAAAATAGGTAGTATAAAGTCATTTGGACTTAAGGTATTTTCTTGAATCAATCTTCTTGACCAAGATTCTCTTCTACTTCTTCTGAGTCTAAGACTAGGATATTTACCAATAATCATGTTTTAATTTACTTTTAAATTGCGACAAATGTAATATACACATATACAAAAAAAAGGGTAGAAAGCAATCAAGATGACGATAGAAAATTCAAAAGTTATAGACTTAAATATAAAAAAAGAAGAGAGAGTTTTAGACTTTAGCGACTTTCAGAAGCAAGATATCAAATTTGATATAGAAAAATTACAAGAGGCTTATCAACAAATAGTTAAAATTAAAAAATTTGAAGATGCTGGTGTAACACACTTTGGAGCGATATCATTAACTCAAATACCTGGTGACCCAGACTCAATTAAAGGTAACAAGGCTAGAGGAGTATATTGGACAAAACCTGATAAATCAGGAAAAGAAGTAACAAGAGATGAGACACTTGATGAGTCATTATATTCAGAATTTATAAAAGATTATGATAATACTTATTTCAAAGAAGTATATGACACTCTTTCATCTAGATATAAACTTGGTAGAGTAAGAATTCTTTTAAAAGAGCCAAGATCAACTTTAAGCTGGCATAGAGATCCTGAGCCGAGATTACATATACCTTTAATTACTAATCCTGGCTGCATCATGGTTATTGATAACGTTGCGAAACATATGCCTGCTGATGGTTCTGTTTGGATTACAAATAATACCAAGTATCACAATGCATTTAATGGTGGAGAAGAGAATAGAATACATTTAGTTGCTTGTGTTTTAGATTACAAATTTAATTAATTTGAAAAAAATATTTATTTCATCAGATCACGCTGGATTTAAATTAAAAGAGATAATTAAAAATTATTTAAAAAATAAAAAAGTTAAATTTGAGGACCTAGGTCCAAAAGATGACAGTAGTGTTGATTATCCTGACTATGCTCATAAAGTTGCTAGAAAAGTCAAATCAAGCAAGAGTAATGTTGGTATTTTAGTGTGTGGATCTGGGACTGGTATGAATATTGCGGCAAATAAGCATAAAAAAATTCGCGCAGCTCAATGTTTTAATCTAAAATCAACGAAATTATCGAGATTGCATAACGATGCAAACATCATTACATTAGGATCCAGGTTGATAACCAAAAAAAATGCTTTAAAGTTTGTAAGTGTTTTTTTAAATACAAAATTTGATGGTGGTAGACACTTGAGAAGGGTTAAGAAAATATAATTATGTCGAGCGAAAAAAGTTATTTAAATGATAGTTATAAAAGTTTTTTTGAGGATAGTTTATCTGTAAAAGATCCAGAGCTTTATAAAGCTATTAAAGATGAGTTAATCAGACAACAACAACATATTGAGCTAATTGCGTCTGAAAATATAGTATCTCAAGCAGTATTAGAGGCGCAAGGATCGGTTTTAACTAATAAATATGCCGAAGGTTATCCTGGTAAAAGATATTATAATGGATGCGAACACGTTGATGTGGCTGAAAATCTTGCTATTGAAAGATTAAAAAAATTATTCAATTGTAAATTTGCAAATGCACAACCACACTCAGGAGCTCAAGCTAATGGAGCAGTATTTTTAGCTTTGTTAAGCCCAGGTGATACATTCATGGGTATGAGTTTAAATTCAGGTGGCCATATTACTCATGGATTAAAAATTTCAATGTCTGGCAAATGGTTTAACGCTATAGGTTATGATGTAGACAAAGAATCTGAGTTGATAGATTATGATAATGTTGAAAAACTTGCTTTAGAACATAAACCTAAACTAATCATTGCAGGTGGAAGTGCTTATTCTAGAGTAATTGACTTTAAAAGATTTAGAGAGATAGCAGATAAAGTTGGAGCTTACTTAATGGTTGATATGGCTCACTTCTCAGGATTAGTTGCTGGTAAAGGATATCCTAACCCTTGTGATTATGCACATGTAGTTACTTCAACAACTCACAAAGTATTTAGAAGCGCAAGAGGAGGAATAATTTTAACTAATCATGAAGATCTTGCTAAAAAATTTAATACAGCTGTTTTTCCTGGTTACCAAGGGGGACCTTTAATGCATATTATTGCTGCAAAAGCAGCTGGTTTTCTTGAAGCGCTACAACCAGAATTTCAAGATTATATTAAATCTGTTTTAGCAAACGCAAAAATGTTGGCAGAAACTTTAAAAAATAATGGATTTAAAATTTATTCAGATGGAACAGACACACATTTGATGTTGGTTGATTTGAGACCTTACAACGTAAAAGGAAATCTTGCGGCAGAGAGTTTGTCTAGAGCAAATATTACATGTAATAAAAATGGCATTCCATTTGATACAGAAAAACCTATGATTACTTCAGGCATTAGACTGGGTACGCAAGCAGCTACAACACGAGGATTTGGTTTAAATGAATTTAAAACAGTAGGTGAATTGATTACGAAAACTCTAAAGGGATTATCAGAAAATCCAACAGATAATAGTAAAATAGAAGATGAAGTAAAAAATGAAGTTATTTCTTTAACTTCATCATTTCCGATATATAAGAACTTATAACAAATGATTTGTTCAATATGTAAAAAAGGGGAGACCTCTGTTGTCGACTCTAGACCAACGGAAGATGGAACAGCTATTAGAAGAAGGAGACTATGTGTCTGTGGAGCGCGTTTTACAACTTTTGAAAGAGTTCAATTCAGAGAATTAATGGTTGTTAAAAAAAATGGAAGAAAATCCACATTTGATAGAGATAAATTATCTAAATCTATTTATATTGCTCTTAAGAAAAGACCCATTGATACAGAAACAATAGAAAAATTTATTAGTAATATTTCAAGATCTTTAGAAGAACTTGGTCAAAGTGAAATATCTACTAATACAATTGGTACCATGGTTATGGAAGGTTTGAAAGAACTTGATCCAGTTGGATATGTAAGATTTGCATCTGTATATAGAAACTTTAGAGAAGAAAAAGATTTCGTACAATTCGTGGACAAGCTTGATGTCTACAAAAAAAGATAAATTTTCATCAAAAGATAAATTTTATATGGAATTAGCCTTAGACTTGGCTAAATCTCGTCATGGACAGACCGGATCAAATCCTTCTGTAGGTTGTGTTATTGTTAAAAATGATAAAATTATTTCCATAGGACAAACCTCATTTAATGGAAGACCACACGCTGAATTTAATGCGATTATAAATAGTTTTGAAAAATTAGAAGGCTCAAAAATGTATGTTACTTTAGAACCATGTTGTCATCATGGTTTAACACCACCATGTACTGATGCGATAATAAAATCAAAAATTTCAGAGGTTATATATGCTGTTACCGACATAGATAAAAGAGTAAGAAATAAAAGTTTTAAAATTTTAAAGTCAAAAAACATAAATGTAAAAAAAGGTTTATTAAAAAGTAAAATTAAAAGTTTTTATTTACCTTATTTTTTTAATAGAAAGAAAAAATTACCTTTTGTCACTGGCAAAATAGCTATTTCAAAAAATAATATTATTTACAGTAAGAACCAGAAAAAGATTACAAATTCTTTTTCAGATAAGTTTACACATATGTTGAGATATCAAAATGATAGTTTGATGATTACTCACAAAACATTAAATAAAGATAATCCAAAATTAAATTGTCGTTTGAAGGGTTTTGAGAAATTTTCTCCAAAAAGAATTATTTTAGATAACAAATTAAATTCTAAAATAAACAGTTTTATAATTAAATCCTCAAATAACAAAAATACTTTAATCTTTTATAATAAAGCTGACAAAGTAAAAATTTCAAAATTTAAAAGAAAAGGAATTCATCTAATTAAGTCTCGAATTGATAGAAATAACAGATTTGACATTAAATTAATTTTGAAAAAATTACATAATTATGGATGCAGAAATTTACTAATTGAAGGAGGAGATAAATTAACAAATTCACTGATTAAGAATAAAATATTTAATAAATTTTATTTATATAAAAGTCCAAAAACCCTTCCTAAAAACTTAGAATATTTGAAATTTAGTAGTCAAAATATATTAAATCAAAAATATAAAACAAAAATTAATCTAAATCTCGATTTACGAAAAGACAGAATAACACTATATACTTAGAAAAATGTTTAATGGAATAATTTATAACCAAGGCACTATTACTAAAATTATTAAAAGACCCAAAGGTCTTAACATTTTTGTTAAAACCAATGTTAAAGTATCCAATAAAGACATGGGTTTGTCCGTAGCCTGTGATGGTGTTTGTCTAACTTTAATTTCATATAAATCAAAAATTATGGAATTTTATCTTTCGAAAGAAACGATAATTCGATCAAAATTCAAATTTTTAAAAATAAAAGATAAAATAAATTTAGAATTACCTTTAAAATATGGGACAAAAATTTCAGGACATATTTGTCAAGGACATGTTGATACTGTAGGTAAAGTATTAAGTATTAAAAAAATAGATAAATCATTTCTTTTTGACTTTGATTTACCTAAAAAGGAAAGAAAACACTTAATAGAAAAAGCATCAATCTGTGTGAATGGTATTTCTCTTACAATTTCAAAAGTTACTAAAAAGGGTTTCCAAATTTGGATTATCCCTCACACCTATAAAGAAACGAATTTATCAACTTTAAAAAAATCAAGTTTAGTTAACATAGAGATAGATATCTTGTCTAAATACGTTAGGAATTATTTTAATGGAAAAAAATAATTTTGCGTCAATAGAGTCAATTATAAGCGTAGCTAAAAAAGGTGGTATGTTTATTTTAGTAGATGATGAAAAAAGAGAAAATGAAGGAGATTTAGTTATTTCAACATCAGACTCAAATGCAAAGAACATTAACTTCATGGCAAAATACGGGCGAGGCTTAATTTGTTTAGCACTTGATTCAATTCAATCAAAAAGATTAAATTTATCTTTAATGTCTCCAGTAAATCAATCAAGAAACAAGACGGCATTTACAATTTCTATTGAAGCAAAAAAAGGAATAACAACAGGCATATCCGCTAAAGATAGAGCGAAAACAATTAAAATTGCTTCAAAAAAAAACGTAAATAAAAATGAGATTGTTTCACCTGGTCACGTGTTTCCAATTATAGCCAAAGATGGTGGAGTACTTGTTAGAGCTGGGCACACAGAAGCTTCAGTTGATATATCTAAATTAGCAAAAAAAAATAACTCTGCTGTAATTTGTGAAATTATGAATGAAGATGGAACAATGGCTAAAGGTCAGGATTTATTCAATTTTGCAAAAAAACATAAATTAAAAATTGGAAAGATAGAAGATCTGATCGCATATAGACTAAAAAAAGAAAAACTTATTAAACTTAAAAAGCAAAGCAAGATTGATGTAAAAAATCAAAAATACAATATTAGAATTTATGAGAATCTTTTAGATGGTTCAGAGCACTTCGCATTAATAAAAGGTAAAATAAAAAAAGGTATTACTCCAAGAGTAAGAGTAATTTCTTCTAATGTCGTCCAAAACTATCTAATAAATCAATCACTACCAAATTCATTTAACAAGACTTTAAATTATTTTAAAAAATATCAAAATTGCGTTTTAGTTTTTATCAAAGACTCAAATCTAAAATCAGTAACTCAGACTTTAAAAGATTATAAAAATAAAGACTTTTATAAAAAGGGAAATGACAAGTTAATAAGAAATTATGGTATTGGAGCTCAAATTATTAAAGACTTAAAAATTAAAAACATGATATTAATCACCAAATCACCAAAAAAAGTTATTGGTCTTGATGGTTATGGTATAAAAATTAAAAAACAGGAATTAATTTGATGAAAAAAAAATATCTAATTGTTGTAGCAGATTATTACAAAGACATTGCTGAAGGCTTAATAAAAAGCGCGTTAAAAATAATTCCAAAAAAAAATATAATAAAAATTATTAAAGTACCTGGTGCTTTTGAAATTCCGGTTACAATCTCAAAAAATTTAAAAAAATATGATGGTTTTTTAGCTTTAGGATGTGTAATTAAAGGTCAAACGCCACACTTTGATTTTATTTCTCAAGCTTCAACAGATGCCATAATGAAATTATCTGTAGATAGTAAAAAACCTATTGGAAATGGAATAATTACCTGTCTAAATATGGCTCAAGCAAGAGCAAGAAGAAAAAAGGGTGCTGAAGCTGCAGAAGCTGTGATTTCAGTTTTGTCTCAAAAATGAGAACTCATTATAATCCAAAAAATAACCCTAGAGTTATAATTATTCAGAAATTATATGGTAAATTTTATAATGAAGATGATGATTTAGATTTTCCAAAACATAGATTTAAAAAATTTATTAAAGATATTGTTTTAGGAACGATAGAAAGAAACGATCTTATTTTAGATGAATTAAATAATAAATTAGGTGATGAATTTGTAATTGAAAAATTAGATAAAGTTTTCCAGACGATTTTAAAAGCAGCGACTTATGAATTTATGTATAAACCAAATTTATCTATTAATATTATTATTAAAGAATATTTAAATTCATCTAATTTTTTTCTTGAAGATTCACAAACAAAGTATCTTAATGCTTTATTAGATAACGTTGGAAAAAAATTAAGATCTAACAATGCATGAATTTGATCTAATAAATAATTATTTTTTTAAAATAGCTAAAAAAAATAAATCTGCTCTTAATCTTAATGATGATGTCTTTTTTGATAAAAAAAAAGGTGTTGTTATATCTGTTGATACATACAACATTGGTACACATTTTTATGATTTTAAATCTCCAGATCTAGTAATTAAAAAAATATTAAGGTCATCAATTTCTGATTTAATTTGCAAAGGAGTAAAACCAAAGTTTTATTTTATTTCTGGTTCTGGTAATAAAAAAACATTTACAAAAAATAATTTATATAAAATCTCAAAATCACTTAAATCAGAACAAAATAAATTTAATATTGATTTATGTGGTGGAGACACAACTTTTTCAAATAAACTAACTTTCACAATCATTTCATTAGGATATTCAAATAAAATAATTTATCGTAATAAAGCTAAATCAAATGATGACATTTATGTTACTGGAAATTTGGGAGATAGTTATTTAGGACTTAAAGCATTAACTAATAAAGCTAAATTTAAAAATAGAGACAAATTATTCTTTGTAGATAAGTATTACAAACCAGAGTTACCTGTAAATTTAACGAAATATTTATTAAAATTTGCTAATAGCTCTATCGATATTTCAGATGGATTAATTGATGATTTGACAAAAATGATTAATAGACAAAGCTTATCATTTCACTTATTTGAAAATAAAATACCTGTTTCCAATAAATTGAATAATTTTATTAAAAAACAAAGATTAAATAAAATTAATCTAATTTCTAATGGAGATGATTATCAGGTTTTATTTACTGCAGATATTAAGAATGCTAGAATCATTCAAAACGCATCTAAAGCAACAGGAATTAAAATAACTAAAATTGGTAAAATTGTATCTGGTAAAGATAGATCTTTGATATTTGATGAAAAAGGCAAGCAAATACGAGCTAAATCCAAAGGTTATATTCATCGGTTTTAGAAGTTAATCGTTGTCTTTTTTATCTTTTTTTGTATTGTGCGGGCTTAAAATTTAACAACCAACAACTTAAGGTTAATATGAGCGGAACAGTCGAAACAATACTATTATACACAATTGGAGCTGGTTTATTATCTATCGTTTATGGATTTTTAACTGGTAAAAACATTCTTAATTCAAGTGCAGGAAATGCAAAAATGCAAGATATTGCATCTGCAATTCAAATTGGTGCAAAGGCATATTTAGCAAGACAATATAAAACTATTGCTATTGTTGGTGCTGTAGTTTTAGTGATTGTAAGTATTGCATTTAGTCCACTAGTAGGTCTTGGTTATTTAATAGGTGCCGCATTATCAGGTATTGCGGGGTACGTAGGAATGTTAGTTTCTGTAGAAGCTAACGTAAGAACAGCAGAAGCATCTAGAAAAGGTTTAGCTCAAGGTCTTTCAGTTGCTTTTAAATCTGGTGCTGTAACTGGAATGTTGGTAGCTGGTTTAGCATTATTATCTATAGCAGTTTATTATTATATATTATTGAAATCTAATATTGATGAAAGAGAAATTGTAAATGCTTTAGTTGCATTAGGTTTTGGTGCTTCTCTAATTTCTATCTTTGCAAGATTAGGTGGTGGAATTTTTACAAAAGGTGCTGATGTTGGTGCTGACTTAGTTGGAAAAGTTGAAGCTGGAATTCCAGAAGATGATCCTAGAAACCCTGCTGTGATAGCAGATAACGTTGGTGACAACGTAGGAGATTGTGCTGGTATGGCTGCTGATTTATTTGAAACATATGCTGTTACAATTGTTGCCACAATGGTTTTATCTTCAATTTTCTTTGTTGGTGATCTTAATATGATGATTTACCCTTTGTCCATTGGTGCTGCATGCTTATTAACATCTATTGTTGGAACATTTTTCGTTAAACTTGGAAGAAGTAATAACGTTATGAATGCTTTGTATAAAGGATTTGTTGTCTCTGCAGTAGCATCTTTAGTAATACTATGGCCAGTTACAGATCATGTAATTGGTTTTACAAATGAATACACTGTAAATGACAAAACCTTCAATGGAATGGATCTATACTATTGTGGTGTTATAGGTTTAGTTATTACTGGATTATTAATTTGGATTACTGAATACTACACAGGAACAAGTTATAGACCAGTTAAATCTGTTGCATTATCATCAACAACTGGTCATGGTACTAATGTTATTCAAGGTTTAGCTGTTTCTATGGAAGCAACTGCTATTCCTGCTTTGATTATTGTTGCTGGTATTCTTATCACAAATTCTATTGCTGGACTTTTTGGTATTGCAATTGCAGTAACTACAATGCTTGCATTAGCAGGTATGGTTGTAGCATTAGATGCATATGGGCCAGTTACAGACAATGCTGGTGGTATTGCTGAAATGTCTAATCTTGATAAGAAAGTTAGAAAAACTACAGATGCTCTAGATGCAGTAGGAAACACTACTAAAGCTGTTACAAAAGGTTATGCAATTGGTTCTGCTGGTTTAGGTGCTTTAGTTTTATTCGCCGCTTACACTGAAGACATCAAACATTTTTCAAAAGAGGCAGGATCTGCATTAGAAGGTATCGTAGTAACTTTTGATTTATCTAACCCTTATGTAGTAGTTGGCTTATTAATTGGTGGAATGTTACCTTATCTTTTTGGTTCAATGGGAATGCAGGCCGTTGGAAGAGCTGGTGGTGCAGTTGTAGTTGAGGTAAGAAGACAATTTAAAAAATTCCCTGGTATTATGAAAAGAAAGCAAAAACCAGATTATGCTAAATTAGTAGATTTACTTACTGTAGCTGCCATCAAGGAAATGATTATACCATCACTATTACCAGTTTTATCTCCTGTAGTTTTATATTTTATTATTCTATCAATTGGTGGACAAGTTGCTGCTCTAGCTGCAGTTGGTGCTATGTTACTTGGTGTTATAATTACTGGTTTGTTTGTTGCTGTATCAATGACAGCTGGCGGTGGAGCTTGGGATAATGCAAAAAAATATATAGAAGATGGTAATCATGGTGGAAAAGGTTCAGAAGCACATAAAGCTGCCGTAACTGGCGATACTGTTGGTGACCCATATAAAGATACAGCTGGTCCAGCAGTGAATCCAATGATTAAAATTACAAATATTGTAGCACTTTTGTTATTAGCTGTTATCGCTGCATAATTTCTTTTCTTTTTTTGGCCCTCACACCAAGAGGGTCATTAATCTTTTGTCTTAAGCTAGACATAAAGTCATAGATAAATGAATTTTTCTTAAATTTTTTTCCAGTTATATCTTTAGAAACGTTTAGACTATTCATATCTTCTTGGTCATAAAATTTTTTCTTTTTTAAGATTCCATAATCATCGATTTCTAATACAAGAACATCGTTTTTATAAATTTTCATTTTTCCTAGATTTTTTAAATCAGATTGAGTTTGTTTTCTTTCTATATAAATCCAAACATCATTATCAAATTTACTTTTTGTAGAAGGACTTCCTAATAATTTTATTATATCATTTTTATTTGAAGTATTAACAACAAGTGATTTTTGTTTTTTTTCTAAAAAAGGTACGCCATGGTGTTTAACAACCTTTTTAAATGAGCAATTTGTTAATAATAATGATATAAATATTATATAAATTAATTTATTCATGACTAAAAATTATATTCATATTTATAACAATTTAATCAATTTAACTAGAAATAAAGATTTGTATAAATCATTGTCTAGAGAAGATAATTTTTCAGATCGTTTAACCCTATTTTTATTACATTTTTCATTTTTATTAAAAAATTTTAAGAATGAGAAGAACAAAGAAATTCTTCAGGAAATATATGATTTTAATTTTAGACAGCTTGAGCTTAGTATTCGTGAAATAGGTTATGGAGATCAATCTATAAATAAAAAAATGAAGAACTACATAAATTTATTTCATTCGATGGTTTCAGAAATTCATTTTTGGGACCAACTAAGTAAAGATGAAAAATATAATAAAATTTCCTTATTTTTAAGTGATTTTAATGAAATTAATCATTTGCTTGATTATTTTGAGGAATTTAACTCAAAATTATCAAAAAAAACTTTGAATTATTATTTAAAAAGTGTAAGTAACCCATAATTATGGCTGTACCAAAACGAAAACAAACCCCTTCCAGAACAGGAATGAGAAGAGCTCAAACAATGAAATTTTCAACTAAAAATATAGTTGAGGATAAAAAAACAGGAGAATATAGACTTTCTCATCATTTGGACCTTAAAACTGGAATGTATAAGGGAAGACAAGTTTTAGACCCAAAAGAATAGTATATTATAATCTATTAAAATGTCAGATTTGATAAAAATTGCAGTTGATGCAATGGGTGGTGATGGATCACCAAAGAAAATAATAGATGGTATTATTTTAAATCATTCTACAAATAAAAATAATTTTTTTAAAATTTTTGGAGACAACAACAAGATAGATCCCTTAATTAAAGGAAAAATATCTACAGAATTTTTTGAAGTAATTCATACAGAAAAAAAAATTGAAAGCACTGATAGTCCTCTAGAGGGTGCAAAAAGAGGTAAAGATACAAGTATGTGGCTTGCTATTCAAAGTGTTAAAGATAAAGAAACAGATATTGTTATATCAGCTGGGAATACTGGTGCTTTACTAGTTGTATCAAAATTAAATTTAAAAATGATTGAAAATATAGACAAACCTGCTTTGTCTGCATTATGGCCAAATAAAAAAGGTATGAGTGTTGTTTTAGATTTGGGTGCAAATATTGAGTGCAGCTCTAAAAATTTATTAGATTTTTCAATAATGGGAGCTTCTTTATATACCTCACTTTATCCTAATGACAAACCCAATGTTGCCTTATTAAATATTGGTTCAGAGGAATTAAAAGGAAATGAAACTATCAAAGAAACTTATCAATTATTAAATGAAAAAAAATCAGATAATTATAATTTTGCAGGATACATTGAGGGAAATCATCTTATGGATGGAGAGGTTAATGTAATAGTCTCAGATGGTTTTACTGGAAACGTAGCATTAAAAACAGCAGAAGGAACTGCAAATTTTATTACTAGTGAATTAAAAAATGCAATGACTGGTACATTTATAGGTAAAATTTCATCTCTGTTAAATATATCAAACTTAAAGAAGTTTAAGAAAAGATTAGATCCAAGATTATATAACGGAGCTATTTTTATTGGCCTAGACTCTCCAGTAGTTAAAAGTCATGGAGGAACTGATTATATTGGTTTTTCAAATTCTTTAGACGTTTGTCATAGAATTGTAAAAGGTAATTTGATAGAAAAGATTAAGACAAATATTTAATATGAGAATTAATTTAACTAAAAAAGACTTAGTTAATTTGGTTTATATGCAGCTTGGTTTTTCAAAACAAATATCTGAAAATTTAATTGAAGATTTTTTATCAACAATCGTATCTAATATTAAAGAGGAAAAAAAATTAAAATTATCTAAATTTGGTACTTTTTCTATAAGACAAAAAAAATCTAGAATTGGAAGAAATCCTAAGACAAAAGAAACAAAAGTAATTTCAAGTAGGGATGTTGTTTTATTTAAACCATCAAAAGAATTTAAAGAATTTGTTAATCTGAAAGATAATGGATAAATCAGATAGTGCTTATAAAACTATTGGTGAAGTAGCTAAAATATTAAATCTTAAATCAAATAATAAAGGAAACTTACCAACACATGTCATAAGATTTTGGGAAACTCAATTTAAACAAATTAAACCAAAGATCTTAAATTCAAATAGAAGATATTATGATGAGAAAACAATAAATCTTCTTAAAAAAGTTAAATTTTTACTTAAAGACCAAGGTATGACGATAAATGGTGTAAAAAAAATATTAAATAATGAAGATTCTTTAAAGCTTGACGAAATTGCAGATAATTCTATAAGAACTGAAAATTTAAGAAATAAGTTATTAAAAATTTCAAATAAATTAAAAGAACTAAAAAATGGCAAAAAAAACACACGTTAAAGTAAGAATGGTTCCTGAGACAAAGCCAGACAGTCCTTACTTTTATTATGTAAAAAAACCAGCTGGTGGAGAAAAAGCTAAAGTTAAACTTTCAGCAAAAAAATACAATCCAGATACAAGAAAACATGAAATGTTTGTGGAAAAAAAGCTTCCACCACATAGTAAGTAATTATTTTTTTTTAAAGTTTCTCTTTTCGAAATCGATATAAGACAAAATCATATTTTTCCATATACGATTAGTGATTTTAGGATCAATCTTTAGTTTCTTAGATTTTGAGTGAATTTTTTTAAGTATAAAATTGATACGTTTTTTATCCACTATTTCTTTTTTAAATTCTTTAAGTTCTAAAACTTCCTTTACAAGATTTGTTCTAAATTTAATCAAGGATAACAACTTATTATCTAATTTATCTAATTTAGATCTTATTGTTTCTAATTTTTTTTTGTTTTTAGGCGACATTTAATTTATTGGTTTAATTAATAATTATTATATTTATCTAATCATGTACAGTCAGAATTATTCTTTAAATTTTCAATTAAAAATATGGATGATCACTTTACTATTAATGATCGTGCTTATTATTTTAGTAGGGGGCCTAACCAGATTAACTGACTCTGGCCTATCTATTACTACTTGGGAGCTTTTTGTCGGTATATTACCTCCTTTAACAAGTGATAAATGGGCAGAATATTTTGATTTCTATAAAACAATTCCTGAATTTAAAGAGCAAAATTTCAATATGACTTTAAATGAATTTAAAATAATTTTTTGGTGGGAATGGGCACATCGTCAATTGGGGAGATTAATTGGTCTAACTGTTCTTTTGCCAATGATTTATTTTACAATTAAAAATGGTGTTTGGATTTTAAGAGAATATTCAATTATTTTTTTCTTAGTGTGTTTTCAAGGATTTATCGGATGGTACATGGTTTCAAGTGGTTTGATTGATAGAGTTGATGTTAGTCATTATAGATTATCACTACATTTATTTATTGCTTTTATCATTTTATCTTTAGTTTTCTGGAAGTTTTTAAAACTAACAGATATAAAAATTAATCAAATCAATATTAAATTTAACTTAATTAAATTCTTTCTTTTATTGTTATTTTTACAATTAATAATTGGCGCGTTTGTCTCTGGTATGGATGCAGGAAAAATTTATAATACATGGCCTTTAATGGGTTCATCATACTTTCCTGATGACAGTATGATCAGTGATTTTTTTAGTCTCAAAGTATTTGATGATCAATCACTTGTTCAATTTATTCATAGGAATTTAGCTTATTTAATTGTTATAATATATTTTTATATGCTTTATTTTGTTTTAAAAAACGGAAATATTAATTTGAGAATTCCAATTTTTATTATTGGAATTACTTTACTTTTTCAAATTTTTTTGGGAGTTCTTACTATTTTATCTGGAGTAAAAATGCTCTATGCATCTTTACACCAGATAAATTCTATTTTAATAATACTTTCAACTTTGTATTTTCTTTACATTACAAAATATAAAGAGGATATTTATTAGTTTCTATTTGTAGGCATTAAAACCTCAAGTTAGCTTACAGCTTTTAAATTACCCTTTGATGATTTATTCAATGCTTGGTCTAAATCCTCTATAATATCATCTATATGCTCAATACCAATACAAAGTCTTACATAACTTTGGGTAACACCTGATGCAGCTAGTTCTTTCTCATTTAACTGACTATGAGTTGTGCTTGCTGGATGAATAGCTAAACTTCTAGCATCACCAATATTAGCTACGTGATAGAACATTTTTAAAGACTCGATAAATTTTTTACCAGCTTCAATTCCACCTTTAAGCTCGATACCAATCATTGGTCCATTTCCACCTTTAAGATATTTTTTTGCTCTATCGGAAATGGGTTTATCGTGCTCTGTAGAATAAATAACTTTTGTAACTTCTTTATGTTTTTTAAGAAAATCAACAACATACTCGGCGTTAGCACAATGTTGTCTCATCCTTAAAGCAACCGTTTCAAGTCCTTGAATTATTGCAAAAGCATTATCTGGAGCCAGAGCTGATCCCAAGTCTCTCAATAAACAAACTCTTGCTCGAACAGCGAAGGGGACATTAGCACCAGTTAATTCCGGTACAGCTTTTCCCCAAACAACACCACCATAACTTGCATCTGGTTCGTTAAATAATGGTTGTCTCTTAGGATCTGCAGTCCAATCAAAGTTACCACTATCAACTATACTACCTGCAACTGCTGTACCATGCCCACCTATATATTTTGTAAGTGAGTGAATTACTACTGCAGCTCCGTGTTCAATTGGTTTGCATATTACTGGGGCAGCTGTGTTATCCATGATTAATGGTATATTATATTTTCTTCCAATGTCTGAAACTTCCTTTATTGGAAAGACTCTTAAATACGGATTGGGTAAAGTTTCACCATAAAAAGCTCTAGTTTTATCATCTATTAACTTTTCA
The DNA here is from genome assembly GCA_902555535.1 of uncultured Pelagibacteraceae bacterium. GTDB lineage: Bacteria > Pseudomonadota > Alphaproteobacteria > Pelagibacterales > Pelagibacteraceae > Pelagibacter. Next base: position 19,416 of record CACDTB010000001.1, read on the forward strand.
AAATTTTCAGGATTACTTGGATCTGCATATCTTATCTCTATACCAAGTTTACTAAGCGTATGTGTGAATAAAGATACTGTTCCACCATAAAGATCGGTTGAGCTCACTATATTATCACCGGCTTGGGCTACATTTAATACAGCAAACGTTGAAGCGGTTTGGCCTGAAGATACAGTTACACATGACAGACCTCCCTCAAGAGCGGCAACTCTTTTTTCCAAGACATCATTCGTAGGGTTCATTATACGAGTGTATATGTTACCAAATTCTTTAAGAGCGAAAAGGTTAGCAGCGTGCTCTGTATTGTTAAATTGGTACGATGTTGTTCTATAAATTGGAACAGCTACTGCGTTTGTCGCTGGATCACTCCTATAGTCACCACCGTGTATAGCAATAGTTTCAGGGTTATTTCTTTTTTTAGTCATTTTACTCCTTTTTTAGTGCTTCAACATTATGTTAGGCGCACAATACAGTTCAAATTCCTACCGATTTAATTAATTTATGAAATTTCCATTTTAGCAGTTATAAGCCCGCAATAGGATCAAATCGGCGAGTAATTTCTAGCATATAAGCTGCATAATTCAAGCTAAATATAAAATTGACTTTGTAATTATTAATAGTATTAATCCTCGCACAATGACAAAATTCACTAAAAAAGACCAACTATCTTCATCTTGGTATGAAATAGACGCGAAGAATGCTGTAGTTGGAAGATTAGCAACTGTAGTTTCAAATATTATAAGAGGTAAGAATAAAACTACATACACTCCTCATATGGATGATGGAGATTTTGTTGTTGTTAAAAATATTGAACAAGCAAAATTTACTGGAAAAAAATTTCAAGATAAAAAATATTATAGACACACTGGTCATCCAGGTGGAATTAAAGTTACAACACCTGAGAAACTTCACGAAAAAAAACCTGGAGAAACTTTAAAAATGGCAGTTAAAAGAATGTTACCTGGTGGAGTATTGGGGAGAAAACAATTAACTAAATTAAAAATTTATGCTGGAAATGAGCATCCACATTCTGCTCAAAACCCAACTGTTATAGAATTAAATAAATTAAATAGTAAAAATATAGCAAGAAATTAATATGGAAAGTGTTCAAACAATATCTAAGTCGCCTAAATTAAAATTAGATTTTAAAGACAGCAAATATGCGACAGGGAGAAGGAAAAAATCTATTGCAAAAGTCTGGATAAAAAAAGGTTCTGGTAAAATTTATGTTAATGGAAAACTATTTAATGAATATTTTAAAAGTGAATTTCATCATCTACAAATAACTAGACCTTTTGAAATTATCAAACAATCTACAGATTATGATGTAAGGTGTAGTGTAAGTGGTGGTGGCCCAACTGGTCAAGCTGGAGCTTTAGTTCATGGTATTTCAAAAGCTTTAGTGTTATTTGATGAAAATCTAAAAGCCACCTTAAAAACAGAGAAACTCACTACCAGAGACTCAAGAGCAGTTGAAAGAAAAAAACCTGGTAGAAGAAAAGCTAGAAGAAGCTTCCAATTCTCTAAAAGATAATTTTTTTTTAATTTTTAACTGTTATAATAAAAAATGCCTAAGCTTAACGCATTAGTTGCTGGATCAACTGGATATATTGGTGTTCAATTAATTAAATTATTAGTTAAACACAGATATATCAATATTAGATACCTATGCGGAAATTCCTCTGTAGGTAAAAACATTAAATCATATGATAGATCTTTATCTAAATATCAATTACCAAAAATTTTAAAATTTAATAAAAAATTATTAAAAGACGTAAATGTTATTTTTACAGCACTTCCAAATGGGGAAGCACAAGATATATCTAAACATTTAAGCAAAAATCATATTCTAATCGATCTTGCTGCAGATTTTAGATTAGAAAAAGCTTCTGATTATTTAAAGTGGTATAAACAAAAACATCGAGCAACTAATTTAGTAAAAAAAAGTATTTATTTACTTCCTGAAATTAATAGAAAAGAGATTAAAAAATATAATATTATTTCATGTCCAGGATGTTATCCAACATCAATATTGCTTCCTCTATTTCCTTTATTTAAGAAAAATTTAATTAAATTTAATAATATTATAATTGATTCAAAATCTGGATATTCGGGTGCTGGTAGAGGTGTTCACAAAAAATTTAAAGATAAAAATCTATATAATTCTTTGAGTGCTTATGGAGTCGGTTTTCATCGTCACAATTCTGAAATAGATCAAATGTTAAGAAAATTTACTAAGAAAAAATTTCAATTTAGTTTTACTCCTCACTTATCACCAATGTTTAGAGGCATTCTGAGTACTATATATGTTGATTTAGAAAATAATATTTCACAAACAAAAGTATTAAAAACATTAATTAGTTTTTATAAAAAAGAAAGTTTTGTGAAAATATTAAAGTCTGGCACATTGTTAAGCACCAATGACGTAATAAATACTAACAATTGTTATATTTCAGTGTGCAAATCTAAATATAGTAATAAAATAATCATTCTATCTGCTATTGATAATTTGATTAAGGGTGGGGCAGGTCAGGCTGTACAAAATTTAAATAATAAATTTAATTTTCCTGAAAAGACTGGATTAAAATGAAAATATTTATAATAATTTTTTTTTCATTAATATTAGCCAATTGTTCTTTAAACAAAGATTCTCAATATTGGACAGAAAATTCTATTAAAAAAAAAAATAATCAAAAAAAATTAAATGAAATATTAAAAAAGGCAGACGATATAACGTCAATGACATTAGAGGAATATGAGATTTATATAGATGACTATATAAAAAAAAGTAAATATCCAGATATAAGTAAATGAGTAAATTAATTAATATTGCAATAGTAGGACTTGGTCAGGTTGGCAATTATTTGCTAAACGAACTAAATACAAAAAAGAAAGATATTGAGCTTAAAACAGGTAAGAAAATAAATGTAGTTGCTGTATCTGCAAGAAGTATAAATAAAAAAAGAAAATTTAAAATAAATAAAAAATTATTTTACAAAAAACCTTTAGAAATTTTTAAAAAAAATAACATTGATATATTGTTTGAAGCTATAGGTTTATCAGATGGAATTTCTAAAAAAGTTGTAGAAACTGCTTTAAAAAATAAAATCCATGTTATTACACCTAATAAAGCTTTAATATCAAAACACGGTAATGAGTTAGCAAAACTTGCTGAAAAAAATAAGGTTAATTTGGAATTTGAAGCATCAGTTGCTGGAGGTATACCGATATTAAGATCTATTAAAGAAGGATTAGCAACAAATAAAATATCAAAGGTTTATGGAATTCTGAATGGTACCTCAAATTATATTTTATCTGAAATGGAAAATTCAAATGAAAATTTTGCTGATGTTCTAAAAAAAGCACAGATACTTGGTTATGCCGAGCCTGGTAATCCTAAATTAGACTTAAATGGTTTTGACGCATTTGCAAAAGTCAGAATTTTGTCTGCTTTAGCCTTTAACAGTAAAATTTCAAAACATAAATGTTTAATGGAAGGAATAGAAAAAATTGAATTAAAAGATATTAAAATTGCAAACCAATTAGATTTAAGAATAAAGCTGTTGGGAATTTCTGAATTAAAGAATAATTATCTTTTTGAAACCGTTCATCCATGTTTGGTTAGTAAAAAATCTTATATTGGTAATGTTAATGGTGTAATGAATGCAGTTATTCTGCAAGGTAAACCTGTTGGAGAAAGTGTATTGCAAGGGGAGGGAGCTGGTCCAGGTCCTACTTCTTCATCATTACTTTCTGATTTATTATCAATTTTGCGTGGAAATATAAAAAAACCTTTCGGTGTTAGTGTTTCTAAGCTTAAATCTTTAAAGCCATATAATGTAAATAATTATGTAAATTCATTATATTTAAGATTTGAAGTAAAAGATAAGCCTGGTGTATTATCCGAAATAACTAATCGTTTAGCTAAATACAAAATTTCTGTTAAAAGGTTAATCCAGACACCTGATAAGAAAAACAACAAGGCAACAATAGTTATTATAACTCATAAAACAACTGAAAATAATATTCATAATTGCTTATCTATTTTCAAAAAAAATAAAAATATTTTAAAAACACCAACATTAATTAGATTGCTCGGTTAATGGAAATTTATTTAAAACTTTTTGAAGTTTTATTTCCAGTATTCCTAATAGTAGGTCTTGGATATCATTTGGGTAAAAAAAATCCCGATTTTGATACATCATTTATAACTACATACGCTGGTAATTTTGGAACTCCAGCTCTCGTTATTTTTGCTATTACTGCAGGTGGAGTAACTTTTGAGTTATTTAGTGAATATTTTGGTTACGCAATTATCTTATTAACATTATTTGGGATTGTAGGTTTAATTTTTCTTGTTCTTATGAAGAAAGATTATATTCGTGAATTACCAACATTTATCTTACCAAATACTGGAAATATGGGTATTCCGATTTGTTTATTTGCTTATGGTGAATTAGGAATGGGTATAGCAGCTGCAATTTCATCTCTTATTGTTTTACTCCACTTTACTTTAAATATTTTTTTAGCGAAAAGAGCCTTTGATTTTAAAACAATATTAAAAAGTCCATCATTTTACGCAATTTTAATAACAGTACTCTTTTTGTATTTTGAAATTCCATTTCCTCAATTTGTATTAAATACTGTAATGCTTTTAGCTTATGGAATGATTGTAATGATCCTTATGTCGCTAGGTGTTGCTCTTACTCAAATGAAAGTATTTTCTTTTAAAGATGCATTAATAACTTCTTTTGGAAGAGTAATATTAGGTCCTATTATAGGATTTGCTGTTATAAAATTTTTTAATTTATCTGGTATACCAGCTGGTGTTCTGTTAATTCAGTCTTGTATGCCTAGTGCAATTTTGTGTTATTTGATTGCGCACATGTATTCTCCTAAAGAAATTGTAGATAATATATCAAGTACAATTGTAGTATCTACAATCATGTCCTTATTCACTATTCCAATTACATTATTCTTTGCTTTAAAATACTTCTATTAAGATATATCTTTTATATGTGAAGGCTATAATATTAAATGCGTCTGCTTGGATGATTGTTCCTATCATGGATGCTTTTGCTAAGTATTTAAGTTCATCCATGGATGTTTTGCAGATAACGTGGGCTAGATATTTTTTTAGTGTAATTTTTACATTATCTTTAATATTAATTTTTTATAGACAATCCTTAGTTTGGACAAAAAAACCAATACTTCAATTTATCAGAGGACTCATTTTTGTTTGTTCAACATATTTATTTTTTTATGCGGTATCTGAAATTTCTCTTCCTAAAGCTTTAACCTTGGCTTTTGTAGCTCCAATTTGTGTTACAGCCCTATCTCCATTTTTTTTAAATGAGAAAGTAGGGGTAAAAAGATGGACCGCTGTATCATTAGGATTTATTGGAACTCTAATTGTAATTAGACCAGGCTTTATTGAGATGAATTTAGCTACCATAGCTGCATTGGGAACTGGAATTTGCTATGGATTTTATCTTATTATCACCAGGAAGCTTAGCACCTCTGACAATCCTCTTTTAACCCTTTTACTATCTGGTTTGATAGGAACTATCATAATTAGCCTATTTATGCCCTCAGTTTGGGTTAATCCTACTTCAAATCAATGGATTTTAATGGCTTTAATCGGCCTTATAGCCTCTGTGGCGCATCTTTTCCTTATATTATCACTCAAATATGCAGATGCATCTAAATTAGCTCCTTTGGGCTATATAGAATTAATTAGTAATATACTAATTAGTTACTATTTCTTTCACGAATTGCCTGATAGTTGGACTTATTTAGGTTTATTTATCATTGTTCTCAGTGGTCTATATATTTCTAGAAGAGAATATTTGCTTTCTCGTTCTAATTAATAGTAAATAAATAGTTACTAATATATAATGTTATACTTTAATATACTTATATAAAATATTGTAATTATTAATTTATTTAATTTTTAAATATATATATAAATTAATATAATTATTCAATTTAAATAAGAAAATAAACAATTAATAACTATTATTTTAAATAGATAAAGGCAAAAGTGGCAAGCATAATAGAGAAAATAAACTACAATAATTAAAAGTGTTTAATACCAATGGTTTTTATTAGTTTATTAAACACAAAATTCAAAATTCTTATTTAATAAATGAATAGGGGAACAAAAATTGTTAAAAAATTTTTTAAAATTTGATGCTAAAATTAGCCTTGGTATCATTAAAGAGTAGAGCAATGCAGTTATAGAATATATGTTTTAAACGGCCATAGAGGTGCTTTATTTTGCTATATCTCGATATATAGTACAACTGAAGGGTGCATAACACTATTTATGCTAAAATACGCTTAAATATTGAAAAAATGTTGATTTTACTAGTATTTTTGACCATAAAATAGGCCTAAAAAGCCACTAAATATCAACTTTTTCAGATCTCAATAAACGCAACTTTGTCTTAATTCCACCTCTGCCTGAGTATCCACCAAGGCCTCCATCGGATCGAATTACTCTATGACATGGTATTTTAGGGGCATATGGGTTTTTTCCACATGCATTAGCTACAGCACGGGCTGATTTAGGTTTTTTTATTGCAATTGCTACCTGTTTATAGGTTTTGACAGTGCCTTTTGGTATAGTTTTAAGATATTTCCAGACTTTTAATTGAAATTTAGTCCCTTTCATCAATAAAAATTTAAAACAATAAAGCAAACTATAAAAAAAACAGCTAAAATGGATAGATAAATTGTTTCTAACGTTTTTCCCGTTTTTTTATATTGAATAAAGCTCAAAATTATAAAACCAATTGAAGTTATTAGGAAATATATTGGTTCAATTACTCCGTCTATGCCCATAATTAGATCTTATTTCATCCTTATTACGTTCGCAATATCATTAATTGTCCTCGTAAATGATTATTTTTTTATTTGACATTCGAAAATTCTTAATATATTACTAATGATAATTAATTGTTATCAATAGTAATTATATGAATGAACTTACAACAGACCTAAAATCGCTTCATGAGGCAACCTTAAATAACCTTAAAAGCTCAAAGGCAAATAATACTTTAAGAGCTTATAAATCTGACTTTAAAGATTTCGGAGCCTTTTGTGCAAAGCATGGATTAAATGCACTGCCAACAGAACCAAAAATAGTTTCCTTGTATCTAACTCATCTCTCAAAAAACTCAAAAATAAGCACTTTAAGACGAAGATTAGTATCAATAAGCATGGTTCATAGGCTTAAAGGGCATTATCTTGACACAAAACATCCAATCATCGTTGAAAATTTAATGGGAATAAGAAGGGTCAAAGGAAGTATTCAGAAAGGTAAAAAACCTATATTAATCAATCATTTAAAATTAATTATTAATGTAATTAATGAACAAAAAACTGAAGAAATAAAAAAACATAGAGACAAATCAATAATCTTAATTGGCTTTGGAGGAGGCTTTAGAAGAACTGAGCTCATTTCAATTGATCATGAGGATTTAGAATTTGTTCCTGAGGGTCTAAAAATCACTATTAAAAGATCAAAAACTGATCAATTCGGAGAAGGAATGACCAAAGGACTGCCCTATTTCGAAAATGAAATTTACTGTCCTGTTACAAATCTAAAAAAATGGTTAGAAATTTCAAGAATTAAGTCTGGACCTATTTTTAGAAGATTTTCTAAAGGTTTATCATTAACAGACAAACGATTAACTGACCAATCTGTAGTTTTATTAATGAAGGAGTATTTAAAGTTAGCAGGTATCGAAAACAAAAATTTTGCAGGTCATAGTTTAAGGTCGGGTTTTGCAACAGTAGCTGCTGATTCAGGCGCTGATGAGCGAAGCATAATGGCTATGACAGGTCATAAAACAACACAAATGGTTAGAAGATATATTAGAGAGGCTAATTTATTTAAAAACAATGCATTAACTAAAATTAAATTTTAAATTATTAAATTTAAAATTTCATTTGATAAATTTTGAAATTTTTTTCTATATATTGGATTGTAATTTCTAAAATGATCTGTCCAATTAGAGTAAGGATTTTGTTTATTAATATCAATAATATCGATTTGTTTTATATTGTAAGCTGAAGCCACATGAGAAATCGCTCCATGACAAGAAATTAATAATTTTGATTGTGAAACTATATGTTCAAGTTCATTAAAATTTAAACCTTCAACTAATTTAACTTTTGGATCTGTAATTTTTGAAATAGTAGATTTTAAAATTATTGGTGTAAAAACTCCTGTAGTGATTATAAGTTCGTAATTAGACTTTAGTCGGATATTTTTAATAAAATTAAATAGTTGATCCTCATTTGGTTCAATATCATTATATTCAGATATATATGTACTATTTGACCATTTTTCATCATAGTGAAGGATAATTAAATTTTTTTTATACAAATTAGGAGATAAGTTTTTGATAGTTAAAAAATCTAAATCCGTTGTATCAAATGTAAAATCCATCAAATCAATTATATTTTTTATTTTAGAAAAATGTGTCGTATTAATTTCATTATTATTTACAGATAAAGTTTTATTCTTATTAATAAAAAAATTTATAAAATTTGATCTCTTTTTACCATCATGCACTATTACAAATTTATAATTGTGTTTACGTAGTTTATTTATGACCCTGATTCTATCAAAGAAATTATGTTTTAATTTAATAACCTCGTCGACTAAATTAAATGTTTTAATATAGGAATAATTTTTTTCAGAGGAAACAACGATAATATAGGATTTTTTATCATTTCTTTTAATATTTTTAATTAAAATCATTGATAGAAGAAAGTCTCCTATCCGATCTGTTCTAAAAATAAGATATTTATTCACTGATATCTCTAAATCAATTTTACTTCTTTACCAAGACTAACTTCTAAAATGTATTTTGTAATTTTTGTTTCATTAAAAAGTTTAAAATATTTTCTCTTACCTGCTTTTGCAATTTTTTTTCTTAAAGAATTTTTTTTAGAATAAAATTTTATTTTATCGGATAAATCATCTATGTTATTATAAAAGATAATTTCTTTATTATTAAAAAAATCATCCATTTGAACTTTTTTATCAACAAAAGTTAATAATCCATTGCCCATAATTGAGGCTATTCTATTACTGGAATAATATTTAGTTGGTTTGCCCCTACTCAAATTAAGTCCCATTTTTGAATTAATTAAAGCATCATTAAATTCTTTACCCCATAAAGGTTGTTTATTTTCAAAACCATAAAAATCATATTTTATATCTGGTATTTTTTTAACAAGTTTATCAAGAAATTTAACTCTGGTATCTTCTATACCTGCTTTTAGTACAGCTCGATTTACACCATGACTCATAGCATAAAAGAGATCATTGTTCGGCATCATATTAAATACATCGAAACACTCAATATTATGATCTACAGGAACGAAGAAAAAATAAAAATTATCAATATTAATCTTATTCTTTAACACCGATGGATCTGTTGTAATAAAATTATGGTCAATGAATTTTGAATATAAATTAATATTGGTTATATTTTTTTTTGAATAATCTAAACCTGACATTAATGGATCTTCATTCCATTGTGATATTATTAAACTTTTATTAAGTGTTTTAAATTCATAAAGAGTATCTAAATCTATATTATTTGTGTGACCAAAAAATAATAAATCTGGATTATAGTTTTTAAAGGTTTCAATTAAATAATTTTGAAAATTTTTTCTACTTGGAAATAAATCAAACATTTTGTGACTTTTGAGAAAATCACGATCACTAATTTCTAAAACATCATGATTATTTCTGATGAAACCGTTCGTAAATTTTTTACCTAATGAAATGTTGTATAATCTATGATTAAGTTTTTGGCCTTGATTATAAATATTGATTATTTTTAATTTTTTTTTAGAAATATTAATATTATATTTTGGAAAAATGCTTTCTCGCATTTTATCAATTTTTTTTGAATTTATTGGTATAATATGCCTTACATTATTTCTACTTAATTTTTGGAGATTTTTTCTAAATTTATCTTTTTTTATCAATTTTTTTAATTGCTTGTAGAGATTTAAATAATCAAGTTTTTTCAAAATAACGGCATGATTTGTAGTTTCTCTAAGTCCACCTCTATTTGAAATTATAGTTGCACATCCTCTTGATGAGGATTCTAGTGCAGTTCTTCCAAAAGGTTCCTCCCATCGTGATGGAACAACTGCAATTTCTGATTTGTTAAAAATATCTAAAGTTTTCTTATGATTTAAATAACCTAACTCATTATGATTTTTATGATTAATATATATTGATCGACGCTCTTCATCTCCAATTGATAAAGCTTTCCATTTAGGAAATTCATCTAAAATTTTAACTATGGCTTCACTGTAAATATCATATCCCTTCGCATGATTTAACTTGCCAACATATGTTATAAATTTATTTTTTTTTACTGGTAATTGTTTGTTAACACTATGATAGATCACTTCAGTATTTGTAGAAAGTTTACTATCTATATTTGAAAAAAATCTTGATTTTACCCATTCACTTATAAATATAATTTTTTTTGTATTTTTTAAAATCTCTAATCTTTCAGATATTGTTTTTGAGCCTTTCATTGATAATGGATCATTATGAAAGTAAAAAATATAGTTACTTTTAAATTTATTAATTAAATTAAATAAAATTAATGGTCTATTATGAATTTCAATTAAATCGAATTTTTTTTTTTCTAAATTAATTAATAATTTTTTTGAATATTCATTAGTTGTACTAACAAATTTTTTGTCTAAACTTTTTAACTCAATATTTATATAATTTTTTGTTAAAAAATCCTTAGATTTTGTTGAACCATATATTGTATTGTTATTCTTAAATTTAGAATATCTGAAAAATTCTGCAACCCACAATGAAACTGCGGAGGCTTTAATGAAAGAATAGTCTTCTTTATACGGTAGAATGGTTGCTATTTTTAGATTTTTTAATTTTGTTGAAATCATTAATTAATTTTAATCTTTCACTTCTATTTTTTTTAAGTTTATGCTCAAATGAAAGTGCTTTATTTTTTGAATAAAATTTTTTTTTATAAACAAGTTCCCATTTATAACCTTTTGTAGATTTAGCACCTAAATTTGTATTGTGTTTTTCTATTCTTTTAAAGAGGTTATTTGTGTAACCAACATATGATTTTTTGACAAAACAATCCAAAGTTTTAATTAAATATACATAATATATCACGATAATACTTATTTAATTATGGCGGTCCCTGGGGGAATCGAACCCCCCTTTGCAGGATGAAAACCAGCTGTCCTAACCGATAGACGAAGGGACCGTTGGAGGTCTTTTATTTTAAAAGTCCCAATATTTCAAGCTCAATTTTCTGATAAAAGTTATCATTCATCTAATGGGATAACTTTTTTAACTACTTGTTTTAAATTTGTATTTTTATGAGTAACTAATGTTTCTGATATAAAATTATTTTTATCAATTTTAATACCATTTAAAACATTACTACTCGTAATTCCTGTTGCACAAAATATAGAATCACCTTTTATTATTTCTGATAATTCATATTTTTTATTTAAATCTTTAATCCCCATAGACTTCGCTTCTTTAATATCTTTTTCATTATCAAAAATAAATCTTCCTTGAAAATGACAATTATATGTATCAAGTGCTGCGGCTGCTAAAACACCTTCTGGACCACCTCCGATGCCTAAAAACATGTCTATTTTATATTTTGGATCAGAAACATACAATGCTCCAAGCACATCTCCATCTGAAATTAATTTTAAATTCACATTTAAATCATTTAACTCATCAATAATTTTTTTATGACGTGGTCTATTTAATATACAAACTGTCAGTGATGAAATTTCTTTACTATAAAATTCAGATAAATTTATAAGATTTTTTTTTAAAGGATAATCAAGATCAATTAAACCTTTATCAATTGGACCAGTAGCAATTTTATTCATGTAAGTTTCTGGTGCATTAAATAAATTACCTCTTTCAGCAATGGCAAGTACAGCAATTCCACCGGGAGTATTATTCGCTACAAAATTAGTCCCCTCTACAGGATCTACCGCTATATCAAAACTTGGACCTTTTTGAGTACCAAGAACTTCACCTGTATATAATAGTGGTGCTTCATCTAAGTACCCCTCACCTATCACAACTTGACCTTTCATATCTATTTTATTTAGCTCTAATCTCATTGTATCTACTGCAGCTTTATCAGCTGCAATCTTATCTTTTTTTCCAATTAAATATGAGGAGGAATGAGCTGCTTTTGATGTAACATTAATAAATTGATCAATAAATTTTTTATCTATTGGCATTAAATTGATTCATCAATAGTTTCGACTTCATTTATTTTTGACTCAAATTCCCTCAGTCGCTTATAAACACTTGCTAATTCAATTATAGTTGGCCAAGCTTTTAATATATATTGCATTGAACCTTCAACTCTACCAAAAGCTCTTATAATTTGTTGCATTACCCCTAATGTAACTGCACCAGCCACAATTGCAGGAGCTAAAAATACGTATGCAGATAGAACATTTGCTTGTAAATAAGCAATTCTTCCAATGTTAAAGTACAAATATCTAATATAACTCAAAAAATGAATTTCTCTTACTCCATTAAAAAGTTCTTCAATTGATTTTGGTCTAATAGAACCATCATCTTCAGCAACTACTAAAATTTTTCTATAAGCAGCTTCTTTTTTTTGAAGATCATATTCAACGCCTACGAGCCTTAAAATTAAACCCAAAACAATTAAAAAAATAGTACCACCTACTGACCAAATTAATGCACCAACTATTAGTCCATAATCCCAATCACCAAAAAAGAAAATTGGTATACTCACGCTCAGTCCAAACAATATTGGCATAAATTCAACTAAAATCATTAAAGCCTCAATTAAGCTTGTTCCTAAGGACTCCATTATTCTACTAAATTTTATTGTATCTTCTTGAACTCTTTGAGAGGCACCTTCAATTTTTCGAGCCTTTTCATAAACAGAATGATACCATTCTACCATTGCTGTTCTCCATCTAAATAAATAATGAGATGTAAAAAAACTTACTGCTACAGCAACACCCACATACATTGCTGCTAATAAAATAAATGACAATAAACTTGCCCAATATTCATCTATTGTTATAGCATTAGGCTTGGCTAATGCTTTTTGTATCATATCGTAAAATTCACCAAACCATTCATTGATTTTTACGTCAATTTTAACTTGAATCCACAATGAGGATAAAATTAATATTGAACCCAACCAAGACCACATCAGCCATTTTTTTAATTTAAAAAATCTAAACATTAGTTATTTTAGAAAATTATCAGCATATGATTTTTTAATTATTTTTCTTTTTTTAGGTTCAAGTATATCAAAATCAATCTTTTTCTTTTTTGCATATTTAATAGCTAATTCTTTAGATGAAAATTCTAATTTCAATTCACTTAAAGTGTCAGACGAACTCTCCCATCCCATTAATGGATTTTTAGTTGGGTCTTTCGTTATAAATTCTAAAATCCATTTATTACTTTTTGCAGTACCAGACTGCATTGGATTTTTATTGGGTATATAAATTATAGCTTTGGGCATAGTAATGGTCGGAGTGGCAGGATTTGAACCTGCGACCCTCTGGTCCCAAACCAGATGCGCTACCAGGCTGCGCTACACTCCGAGTGGTGTCCTTATACGCATAATCATTGATCTTTTCAACTATTTAAAGAAAGATAAAACAATACTAAAAGTAAACATTAGGTGATTATTATTTAATTACTTTTGTTTAGATTAAAAATAATGATTAAATATAAGAGAGATTAATCTTATTTTTAACAATTATTATTGTGTAATGGTATTATTATAATTAAATACTATTATACCCTCACTAAAGTTAAATATTTATTAAGAATAAAACTATATGAATAAAAATACTGAAAAGGTGGTTATTGATATAATTTTAAAAACTTTAAAAATTAAAAAAAAAGATATAAAATTAAATACAGCTATAGGTTCTATTCCCGAATGGGATTCATTAGCACATTTAAATATCTTTATGAATATTAGTAAAAAATTTAAAAACATTAATATAAATAAAGCATCAAAAGCAAAATCTGTGAAAGATTGGATAGATTTAGTAAAATGAATTTTGATTTTATAAAAGGTAAAATTAAAAATATTAATATAAAAATTACTGAGAGTTTTAATAAATTACCTCCAGATAAAAATGAAAAGTCTAAAAATTATTTTTTTAGATTTAGAAGATACTCTAGATTAAATTATATAAGTAAAAAATTCACTATGGATCCAGGTAGTGATTTTTATCAAAAAAAAAAAATGAATAGATACTCAGGGGGAAAAATTAGAAGATTTGCTAGTATTGACAAAAAAACACTCAATCATGTTATTGAATTAATTAAAAAAAATTTTGTTATTTTTCTAAATCCAAATAAAAATTACAAATTTGGAATACATTTTTTAAGAATTAAATGTGGAAATAATTTTGTTGGATATCCTGTTCCAGAAGGATGGCATAAAGATGGTTTTGATTTTGTAATAGTTTTGAACATAATATCAAAAAATATTATGGGTGGTACTACTAGACTTAAGACCAATATGAATTTAGATAAAAAGGATGATTTTGCAGAATTTTTAAAAAAAGGCGAATTTATTTTCTTTGATGACAAAAAATATAACCATTACACTGATCCGATTACTATAGGTAAAGAAAAAAAAAAATCATTTAGAGATACAATTGTAATTACCATTAAAACCTCAAATTAATGTCATATAATTACAGCAATGATTTAAAAAAAATAGTTATTAATTATTTAAATCAATCTAAACAAAAAAATATTTTTTTTGCAGACTCAGTAAAGAAATATAATCAAAAACAATTTGTCTCTAAAGTATTTAAATATAAAAACGAATTAAACAAAATCTGGAAAAATACAAAAAATAGAAGCGTAGGTATCTTATTAGATCGTAGTATTGACTATATAGCAATAATAATGGCGACTTGGCTATGTGAAGGTTATTATGTACCACTTTCTACTGTCTCACCCAAAAAAAATACTAATTATCAAATTAAAAATTCAAATTTATCTTTAATAGTAAGTAAAAAAAATGGTTTGGTAAAATTTAAAAAAATTTTAACTAAACCTAAAAAAGATTTAGCAAAAAAAATTGATATTGCATATATAATCTTTACATCAGGTAGTACTGGTCAAAAAAAAGGTGTAATTATAAAAAAAAGTTCTTTTATTAATTATGTAAATAATCTTAGAAAAGTTTTTGAAAAAAAAACAAAACCAAAATCTATTCTAATTAATGGAGAAATGACTTTTGATATTTCATTGGCAGACTTTGCTTTTGCATTTATTTTTAATGCAGGATTATCAATAACAAATGACTCAAGAAATTTAATTTCCCTCATTTTTATGCTTAGTAAATATAAAATAAATTCTTTATATGTTGTGCCTAGTACTTTAGAAAAAATTAGTGTTTTTTTAAAAAAAAATAAAAACTATGATTTCTCAAATACTATCCAAATAAACTGTGGGGGTGAATTACTGTCATATAAATTAGTAAATGATGTGAAAAAAATTTTTAAAAATGCAGATTTTTATAATTTTTATGGTCCTACAGAATTCACAATAAATGCAACTTATCATAAGATTGATTTAAATAGGCATTACGCATCTGATACTATACCAATAGGAAAAACTCTGCCAAATATAAATTATATTATAAAAAAAAGAAAAAAAAATGATACTCAAGGTGAACTTTTATTAAGTGGTGATCAATTAATGTATGGATATACTAATGCAAAAAATCCTTTTTTTAGGTCTGATAAGCAAATTTATTATAAAACTGGAGATTTGGTTTATGAAAATAAAAATGATGGATTATATTTCGTATCAAGAGAAAAAGATTATATAAAACATTTAGGTTATAGAATTAATTTAGAAAATATTCAAAAAATTATAAGTAAAAAATGTAATATAGAATGCAAAGTTGTCTATAAAAATAACAAATTAATTGGATTTATAAAATCCAAAAAAAAAATTAGTTCAAACGAAATTTTGAATAAAATAAAACCTTTGTTAGAAATCTATGAAATACCAAATCAATATATTTTTATAAAAAATTTTTTTTACACCTCATCGGGTAAAATAGATACACCAAAAATGATAAAAAAATATATTGAGTGATTATGAATTATATTCACACAGATTATTATAATTTCTTATTCAAAACAAATTTTGTTAAGTCGCAAAAAATTAATCCTAAAAACGGATTGAGCTTAATGGAAAAAAAATTATTAAAATTAGGTTCAAAAAATATAATTATTCCAACCTATAATTATGATTTTGTTAAAAATAAAATCTTCAATATAAGAAAAGATAAAAGTCAATCAGGAAGTTTTACTGAATATTTTAGAAAAAAAAATATCCAAAATAGAACCAGAATTCCTATTTATTCCTCATGTTCTAATTTTAAAATTAAAAAATTTCAAAATATAAAAAAAATTATTGATGTACTGGGAAAGGACTCAGATTTTAATTATTTGATGAAAAATAACGGTAATATTATACATTTTGAGTGTAATTTTGGATCTACTTTTATGATATTTATTGAAAAAATAAATTTCGAAAAAATAATTTATAGATATTCAAAAATAATAAATGGTACTTTTCTAGATGGAAATAAAAAAAAAAATATTTCAATTGATTTATTTGTTAGACCAAGAAAACTTAATATTACATATGATCTAAATAAAATAAAAAAAGATTTATTCAAAAATAAAATATTAAAACAAAAAAAAATTGAAGGGTTTAATTATTTTATATATAACTCAGTTAAATTTTTTGAATTTTGTAATTATAAACTAAATAAAGATAGTTTATATTTTTTAGACAAGAAGTCTAAAAATGAGTTAAAAAAAAATAATATTAATTTAAATAACAAAGAAAAAATCAAAAAATTCGATTGAAAAATTAGTACTAGGTAATTTATATATTCTATATAATTTTATGAGATTAGTTATTAACCAAGATTCGGTACCTTTTTATAATTCTATTAAATCGTTGAATTAATTTAATAGTTATTACTAATTTCAAAGCATAAAGTGATAAAAATAAAAAAAACATAATAAAAAAATCTGATATATACAAAATATGATTATTACTTGCCCTAATTGTAAAAAGAAGTTTGAGATCGACTCTTCCCTAATGCCACCAGAAGGAAGAAATTTACAATGTGGTTCATGTGATAATGTTTGGTTTTATGAAGTTAAAGTTGAAAGCCCAGAGCCATTAAAATTAGATAAAAATATTTCAGATGATGGAAAAAGGGGAAATATAACTAAAAAAAAAGAAAATAATGAAAAAATATATAAAAAAAGACAACCGGAGATTAAGAATAAATCTAAAAAAAATTTAGAAAAAACTAATAATAAATTTTTTTCTTATCTGGTTGTGTTTATTATATCCTTTATAGCATTAGTCATTTTGGTTGATACGTTAAAAACACCACTTATCAATACTTTTCCAGGGTTAGAGGTAATTTTATTTAACCTATTTGAGACATTGCAAGACTTAAAACTATTTATTATAGACCTGTACTAATTTGCAATGATTAATTATTTATCTAAACCTTTTAAATGGTTCTTTAAATTAGAAGCTGCGAGCGGACTTGTATTATTATTTGCTGCAATAATTGCTTTAATAATTAGTAACTCTGATTTTGCTGAATTATACTTTTCAACTTTAAATAAATACTTATTTATAGGTATCAATGACTTTGGATTAAAATTATCAGTATTGCATTGGATAAATGATGCTTTAATGGCAATATTCTTTTTTTTTGTTACCCTAGAAATTAAAAGAGAGTTTTTGCAAGGTGAACTTTCAAATATTAAACAGGCTTTATTACCAATAATAGCAGCTGTTGGTGGAATGCTTGTGCCAGCATTGTTTTATGTTTTTATAAATCTTGGTGATAGTGAAACTTTGAATGGTTGGGCAATTCCATCAGCCACTGATATAGCTTTTTCTTTGGGAGTTTTATCTTTGTTGGGTAAAAGAGTTCCTTTATCATTAAAAGTATTTTTAACTGCATTGGCAATAATTGATGATTTGGGAGCAATAGTAATTATTGCCCTATTCTATTCTGGAGATTTGAGTATTAAATATTTAACTTTAATGCTATTAGCTTTTATTATTTTGTTATTGATTAACAAATTTAATATTAAAAAATTCCTACCTTATTTGGTTGTAGGACTTTTCCTTTGGGATTTTACACATAATTCTGGTATCCATGCTACTATTGCTGGTGTTTTGCTAGCTATGACAATTCCTCATAGAAAAAAAGATAAAGATTTTTCTTTATTAATTAAAATCGAACATGGAATTAGTCCATATGTTGCTTTTGGTATTATGCCTTTATTTGCTTTCGCTAACGCTGGTGTATCTTTAGAAGGATTATCTTTTGCTTCGTTATTAGATAAGGTTCCATTGGGTATTGTGCTGGGGCTATTCCTTGGAAAACAACTGGGTGTTTTTATATTTTCTTATGTATCTATAAAATTAAAAGTAGCTCAAATGCCTAATAACACAAGTTGGTACAATTTTTATGGTGTGGGAGTTCTTACTGGTATTGGATTTACAATGAGTTTATTTGTTGGAAATTTAGCTTTTGCAGAAAATATGCAATATATGGATGGTGTAAAAATTGGGGTATTAACTGGATCATTGTTATCAACTTTATTTGGATATTTTTTAATATTACTTACTCCAAATAAACCTAGTCAATGAGAAAAATAATATATCTATTATCTATAGTTATGTTTTTTTTTAAAAATTCAGCAACAGCAAACTATGAAAAAAATTTTTATGATTACAGGATAGAAAGTATAACAGGTGAAACAATTAATTTTAAAGATTACAAGAATAAAGTAATCTTGGTAGTAAACACAGCTAGTTATTGTGGTTTCACTAAACAATATGATGAATTACAAGAATTATGGGATCTATATAAAGACAAAGGTTTAATTGTACTGGGTATCCCATCTAATTCATTTAACCAAGAAAAAAATACCAATGCTGACGTTAAAGAATTTTGTGAAATTAATTTTAATATAAATTTTCCGCTCACAACTATAACAGAAGTCAAAGGCGAAAATGCTCATGAAATTTATTTATGGGCCAAAGAAAATCACGGCAAATCTGCAGTACCAAAGTGGAATTTTCATAAAATTTTGATAAACAAAGAAGGTAAAGTTGAAGATACATTTACATCATTTACTAAACCAATGTCAAAAAAAATTAGATTAAAAATAGAAAAAATTTTATAAATCTATTGTAAGTCCGTCGTATGCAGGAACAACATTTTTTGGTAACAATTTCTTTAATTTATTATAGTCCAAAATTGGTGATAAATTAGTTAAAATAGCCTTATTAGGTTTAAATTTTCCTATTATTGAAAGAGATGATTCTAAATTTAAATGTGATGGATGATAATTATAACCTAGGCAATCAATTATTAACCATTGAAGATTTTTAAAAAATTTAAAATTTTTATTATGAATTTTATTTACATCACTTATATATGCTAATCTTCGGTCGATTATAAAACAGTTAGATTTAATTTTTCCATGTTCCACAACCACAGAATTAATTTTTATTTTTTTATATTTATTTTTAATAATTATATATTTGGGCAATTTATGTAACTTTAGAGTTGCGGGATATTCTTTTGAATAACTTTTAAAAATATATGAGAAAGTATTTTTTAAATAACTAGATGTAGGTTTATCAGCATAAACATTAATTTGTTTTTTTTCATTTATATAGAAAGACCTTAAATCATTTATACCATGGGTTTGATCAGCATGTAAATGTGAAAAGAATACTTTGTTAATTTTTTTAATTCTATGTCTCAAGAGTTGTTGTCTTAAATCGGGTGATGCATCAAATAAAATATTTTCATCAGTAGTTTTTATTAAAGCAGAACATCTTGTTCTATAATTTTTTTTATTTTTGGGGTCACAGTTTCCAAAAAATCCATCAGGCCTTGGTACACCCATTGAACTTCCACAGCCTAAAATAATAAACTTCATAATTTTTAATTAAAAAAAAGCGTATTAAAATTTTCTGTAGTTTTTTTAATAAGATCTTGTTTAGATATATTTTTAATCTCTGCTAACTTTGCGGCAGTAAAGTCTATAAATGATGGTTCGTTTTTTTTTCCTCTTTTAGGTACAGGTGCCAAAAAAGGACTATCAGTCTCAATTAAAATTTTGTCCATTGGAATGAATTTAAAAGTATCTTGTAATTCTAATGAATTTTTAAATGTAATGATACCGCTAGCAGAAAAATATGAATTTAAAGTCATTAATTTTTCAGAAAATTCTTTTGACCCTGTAAAACAATGCATCAGTATTTTAAGTTTCTCATTTTTATATTCATTTAAAATCTCAAAAGTTTCTTTTTCAGCATCTCTTGAATGAATAATTAATGGAATATTCGTTTTTGCAGAAGCTTCAATATGCACTCTAAAACTTGCTATTTGTTGATCTTTTTCACTATTATTATAATAAAAATCTAAACCTGTTTCTCCAATTCCAATAATTTTTGAATTTTCTTTCAAATTATCAATGATCTGTTTTGATGAAATTATATCTGTAGAGCTTTCATGAGGATGAATACCAACAGTGCCATAAATCATCTTATCTCGATTAATTAATTCTTTCACTCTTGAAAAACTGTTAAACGAGGTTGATATAGTTAATAATTTTTCTATACCTACATCTTTAGATCTTTGTATTACATTAGTTAAGTCACTTAATAATGGTTCGTGATCTAAATGGCAGTGTGAATCAATCATTATTTTTTTCAATTTTTTTAAAAAGTATATCTATTTTATTTAATTTAATACCTTTAATTAAATATTCGTTATCTATAACTGTATGTAATTTTACTTTATCTTCTTCTATATCAAAAATCTTTAATGCCTTTAAAGATGATTCTGGAATAACAGGGTACAATAAAAAACTTATTTTTCTTATAATTTCTAAAGCAGTGTAAACAATTGTATTTAATCTAATTGGATCATCTTTTTTTTTCCAAGGCTCTTGATCATTAAAATATTTGTTAGCCTCAAAAAGAGAATTAACTATATAATCTATGTAAAAATTTATATTTTGATTGTCAATTTTAGACCTAATATTATCTAAATTATCTTTATACTTATTTAGCAATAATAAATCTTGATCTTGAAACTTAATTTCTAAAGGAATTTTTCCATCGCAATTTTTAATAGCAAAAGCAGTTACACGCTGACATAAATTTCCATAATTATTAGCTAAATCACTATTAATACAATCTTCCAATCTTTCTTGTGAAATATTGCCGTCGTTTCCAAAAGAAACTTCTTTAATTAAATAGTATCTTAAAGGATCTAAACCATACTCTTTAATTATTTCTAGCGGATCTAGTATATTCCCTTTAGATTTAGACATCTTTTCTTCACCAGACAATATCCAACCATGACCATAAACTCTCTTTGGTAAATCAATTTTAGCTGCTAATAAAAAAGCTGGCCAATAGACAGCATGAAATCTAAGAATGTCTTTTCCAATTAAATGTATTGAAGCAGGCCAAAATTTTTTAAATAATTCATCATCTATATTGGGATAATTTAATGCACTTAAATAATTTGTAAGTGCATCCAGCCAAACATATATTACATGGTTTTCATTATTTGGCACAGGTATTCCCCATGAAAAACTTTTCCTACTAACAGAAAGATCTTTAAGACCGCTTTTTACAAAACTAATAACTTCATTTTTTCTAGATTCAGGAGAAATAAAATCTGGATTGCTCTCATAATACTCTAATAAAGGTTTTTCCCACTTTGAAAGTCTAAAAAAATAGGATTCTTCTTCAATCCATTCAACGGACGATTTTGAGGATATAGCAATTTTTTTTCCATCTACTTCCTCTATTTCATCTTCGTTATAAAAGGCTTCATCAGATACTGAATACCATCCAGAATAATTTGATAGGTAAATATCATCATTTTTTTCAAGTTCACTCCAAAGATGTTGGACTGATCTTTTATGTCTTACTTCTGTGGTTCTTATAAAATCGGTATTTGACAAATTTAAAGTATCTGAAAGATCTCTAAAGGTCTGGCTTATTTGATCACAAAATGTTTGAGGCTCCTTCCCTGCTTTTTCTGCAGAACGTTGAATTTTTAATCCATGTTCATCAGTACCAGTGAGAAAATGAACTTTATAATTATCAATAAATTTAAACCGAGCAAAAAAATCTGCAATAATACTTGAGTATGCATGTCCCATATGAGGTTTTGCTGATGGGTAGTAAATAGGTGTCGTAATATAGAAAGTTTTATCCATTTAGCACTTTATCCTCAAACTCCATAAATATTGTTTCTTCATCTAAATTATAAATTTTAGTATTGTTAATTTTTTTTAAAAAATAATGATATGAATTAAGTAAAGCTACATTTTTTGTAGATATATTATTTCTAAAAAAAAGTTCAATAAAAGAGTAAATGATATCATTGAATGATTTATCTTTTTTATAAATTTTATCATTAATTATAGTTTTAAGAGTTGTATTTAAATCAAAATTTACAAGATCTAGGTTATATTGTTCTGATAACTTTATTAATTTAAATAATTTACCTGGTGTAACATAATTATCAAATAATTCTTTATTAATAATATTATTAATATCATCCTTTAATAAATGATTAACAATTTTAATTGACTGGTCTTTTGTTAAAAAAACTTTAAAATTTAAACATCTAGATTTAATAGTTGGAATTACTTTTTTATTATTATTAATTAAAATAAAACTTATATTTTCATTAGGTTCTTCTAAAATTTTTAATAAAGCGTTGATAGAATTAATATTTAATAACTCAATGTTATCAATTAAAACAAATCTTTTTTTTTTATTAAAAGAAGATTTATTTAAATTTATTATCAATTCTCTTATTTGATTTATATCAATATTTTTTTTATCTTCAGCAACATCAATTAAATAAAAATTAGGGTTAGATTTATTTTGTATCAGCTTATAAGATTTATTATCAGAGTTAATTAAATTATTTTCAAAATCATAAGTATGTTCTTCATTTTCTGACAATACAAAATTAATTAAATGATAAGCAAGTGTAGATTTTCCTATACCTTTTTCACCAGATAAAAGAATTTTATTAGGTAGTTTATCTTTTTTATGTAAATTTGATAACAACATAAAAATTTCTTTATGCTCAAACAAATGTGTTTGTATTGAAGGAGTTAAATTCATTTTATTATTTTTTTTATTTGATTTATAATTAAGTCTTCATTTTTTTTTATATCTAAATTTGAATCAATTATTTTATAAAATTTTTTATTTGATTTAGCTAATTTTAAGAAACCTTTTTGAACTTTATTATAAAAATTCATATTAAATTGATCATATCTATTTAATACTTTTCTTTTTTTGAGTCTTAAAAAAAGATTTTTTTTATCTACGATATTGAGAAAAGTAAAATTGATTTTAATATCTTTTAATAGAAAACTATTTATCATATTTATAATTTTTAAATTAATTCCCATACCAAAATGCTGATATGCAATAGTGGAATCGGTAAATCTATCAATCAAGATAATTTTTTTCTTATAGAATTTTTTAATAAGATTTATATTTTCACTTCTTGCGGCTAAATATAAAAGTAAGTCTGTTTTAACATTGAAATTAGATTTTTTGTTTAGAATTAATCTTCTTATTTTTTCTGAATTTAAACTACCACCTGGTTCTCTAATTTTTATATAGTTAATTTTTTTTTTATCTAAATATTTTGATACCTTATTGATGTGGTGACTTTTTCCACTGCCCTCTATACCTTCAAAGACAATGATTGGTTTATTAGACATCACCCCAAATTAAATAATTTATTGATTTAATTAGCCTTGTAAAAAAATTCACTTTTTTAATTTCTTTTGATGAAAGCAAATCGTACTCTCCAACTAATTCCTGATCATAAACAACTCTTAAAGTAGCTATTTTTTGGTCTTTTTTAATTGGTGCTTCAACTGGACCATCATATTTAACAACAACTTTTAAAAGTTTTTTTTTCGCTTTTTTAATAGTTTTGTAAATATCTTCTTTTGTATACGCATCTACACTATTCTCTTTGCCTAACCATACATCAATTTTATGGAAAGGTTTATTTGCTTTTGCTATTTCAACCAGATCATAATTAGTAAGACCAAATGTAAGTAATTTTGTACTTTCACGTGATCTGGCATTTTTAGTATTAAAACCACTTCCAACTGCAATCAATCTTCTACCTTTTCTATCAATTGATGAAGCTAGGGAATATTTTTCAACAGCTAAATAACCCGTTTTTATCCCATCAGCTCCAAGATTTTTATAAAGCAAAGGATTTCTATTTCCTTGAGTAATTGGGTCACCCCCGGTTCTGTCCCAAGTAAATTCTTTTTCAGCAAACATTTTATAATACTCTGGATGTTCCTTTATTAAATATCTAGACATTTTTAAAATATCTCTGACGGTTGAATAATTATCAGGATCATTAATGCCTGAAGAATTTGAAAAATTTGTATTGTCCATACCTAATTCTTTTGCCTTCGCTGTCATCAAAATTGCAAATTCTTCTTCGGTGCCAGCTATACCTTCAGCTAATGCAATACAAGCATCATTCCCTGAAGCAACAATAATACCCTTTAATAAATTTTCCACGGATACTTCGTCACCTACCATTATAAACATTGATGAATAACCTGATGTAGATAATCTCCATGCTCTTTCAGAAATTATAAATTTTTCATCTAATTTTAGATCTCCTGACTTTATTAAATCAAAAGCAATAATTGCAGTCATGATTTTTGTCATTGATGCTGGATAAATTGATATATCAGGTTCTTTTTCATAAAGAATTTCCCCTGAGTGATAGTCCTGTAATATAGCAGTTCTTGCTTTTACATCAAAATTAGCTTTTAAAGTATTTATAAATGAAAAACTAAAAATAATTATAATTAATATTATTTTAAACATCTTTTAATATTTCTATATTTTCAAAATTTAATACTTTAATTTCATTAAATGATTTTTCTAGTTTTTTTATATCATTAAATGGACCCAATAATACCCTATATTTAGTTTTAGAAAGTTTCCTAATTACAGAGTTTTTTATATTTGTTTCATCCTTTATTCTATTAATCATATTTTCAGCTGAGTCTTTGTAATAAAAATCTGCAATTTTAATTAAGTATAAAAATTTTTCTTCTTTTTTAATAATTTCTTTTTCTTTTTCTTTACCTAAATTATCTATTGTAATTCCATCCACTGGAGCTTTTTCAGCTACTTTTTTCTCCTCATCAAAAGTTTTAGCCTTTTTAGCTATAAAAGTTGATTTATTGGATATTAAAACAAGATCTATATAAGGTTCGTTAAAATCAAGGGATAACTCCTCAGCAATTCGTTTAGTTATTACTGAGTTATAAAAATCAGAGAATTTAACGTTGTTAGAGATCACTTCTGCTATAATTGATTTGTCATTGGCTGGATTTGTTATTTTAACAAATGAATTTTTTTTAATTTTATTATGAAAAATTAAAAGAGATCTATTATCAATTTTTTTAGATATTTTCTTTTCTTTTTTTAACTGATCATCATATATTAAAGCAAAACCAGTATTACTATATTTTTGATCACTTATAAAAACTAAAGATTTATTTTTTTCGAATTGATTACAAGCAGATAATAAAAATATAGAAAAAATTAATAAAAGTTTTTTAAAGCTCATTTTTAAATTTATCTTTCAATGTACAAACAGCTAAAGCAAATCGCAATGATCTGTTCCATTTTAATATTATTTCGTAGTTATCAAATACAATATAAGCTGGATTCAATGTTTCAGCATCAGGAATTATATCTTTATCTGGAGTTATAATTGCTACATTAAATTTATTATACTTAACATTTATCTGATCATTATTTTTAATATATTTTCTAAAATATTTTAATTTTTTTTTATCATGCAGTTTTTTTGCTGAAATATTTAAATATTTTTTTGGAATATCCTCTGATAAATCTATTCTATAAAAACAAGGATTATTTGTTTTCCAACCTATTTGATTTAAATAATTTGATGCTGAAGCGTAAGCGTCATTATTATTTTTTAAATCTATATATCCATTCGTATCATGATCAATTGCATAATTTTTCATTGTAGAAGGCATAAATTGAAAAAAACCAAAAGCTCCAGCCCAAGACCCATATAATGTTTTGTAATCTATTTGCTTATTTTCTATTAATCTCAAAAGAATTAATAGTTCATTTGTAAAAAACTCTGATCTTCTTTTATCAAAGCTTAAGGTGGCTAAAGAGGACAAAATATCCATTTTACCAACGTATGTTCCAAAATTAGTCTCTATGCCCATTAGAGCTAGGAGTAACTCTCTTTCAATACCAAATTCGTCTTCAACTGAATCTATAAGTTTTGAATTTTTCTCGTAAAATTTTTTACCTAACGAAACTTTTTTTGATGATGTTCTTTTTGAAATATAAGTTTTAGTATCCTCATAAAATTCAGGTTGATATCTATCATATTTTATTACATCAGATAAAAATTTAGTATCTGACATAACTATATCAAAAGTTTTTTCTGAAATGTTATTTTCTAAAGCTATTTTTTTGAAATCTATTTTCCAATTTTCAAAATCTTTATTGATATCAGCAAATGTAAAATTAATAGAAATTATAACAAAAAATAAAAAAAAACTAATTTGTTTCATGCAAATCCTTTAAATATATAATTACAGCAATCCAAATAAAAATAAAACTAACTAATTTTGTGATTGAAAAAGGCTCATTATAATAAAAATATCCTAATAAAAATTGAAAAGACGGGGTTATGTAAAAAATCATACCTGCTGGTCCTAAACCACAAAGTTCAACCCCTCTTACATATAAAAACAAAGGTATAACTGTCATTGGACCTGCAAGAAAAATAAATAGCATCATCGGTGGATCTGAAAATTGAAAATCATTATATCCTTTGCTGGCAATTAAATAAAAAGCTAACAACGCAAATGGTAATATAAATAAACTCTCAATCAAAAGACCTATATCGGTATCAACATTAATTTTTTTTCTTATCAGATTGTAAAAACTCCAGCTTAAAGCAACAATTAAACCAACCCATGGTAATGATTTGATACTTACTATTATTAAAAAAAGAATTGATAAAATGACTAATAAAATCGAAAAAACTCTTTTTTTATTTAGTTTTTCTTTAAAAAAAAAATATCCTAACATTACACTTAAAATTGGCATTATAAAATATCCAAAGCTTGCATCTATAATTCTATTAGTTGCTATTGCATATATCCAAACACCCCAATTAATAAAAATCAAAAATCCAGAAATAAATAAATAAAATAAATTAGATTTACTTTTAATAATTTCAAAAAAAATACTCCATTTTGAAAACAAAAAAGTTGTTATTAATAATGTAAAAGCTGTCCATAAACATCTATGAACTACTAATTCGATATGTCCAATAAAAGCAATATATTTAAAATAAATGACACCAAAAAAACCCCACCAAAAAGATCCAAATCCTGCAAGTAATAAGCCTTTATTAAATTCTTTATTCATAGGAAATTTTGGTTACTGTAATTAATAAGTTTATTAGACTATTTTATGGTTGAATTAAATAATTATAATTATAAAACCTTGCTCACGGAGAGATGGCTGAGTGGTTGAAAGCACCGGTCTTGAAATGCTAAGTTTACCCTACTCACTTTAAGACAATTCACATACTTTTTAAAACATAGTAGATTTTTCTAATATTTGATTTTCTAAAAAATAAATGATTTTTGGCATTCTTTACCTACGATACTTGAAGTAAACTTGAAGTAAATTATGTTTTTATTTTTATTTTTTTTTGAAATAATTAATTTTTATCCATCGAATATAATACCAACTATAAATTGCAAAAATTGGAATTAGTATAAAACTTAAGTACTTCATGATACCAGCAAAAGCCCACACCATAGGTTGAACTCTTAATTCAGCATCAATACAATTAGATAATTTTTCATCTTCTGTTCCTGTACGACCAAAATAATTATTTTTTTTACAATACTCAGTTAAAAAACCAATCTCATCTCCTGATGTATAAAATGGTGATTTTACATATTCGTGATTTTGATAAGTATTTCTTCCTAAAATTTCATTCACTGCCCAAATAGAAGTAAATAATCCTGGTAAAAATATTAATAAAAAAAATATGGTTAAAATAAATGTTTTAATAATTTTCATTATTTAATTTTTTAAAAATTTTCTCATTCTGCTGACCCAAAATAATATCTTGCATTCACAAACTGTCTTTTAGAAACTGCAATTCTATGCTTTAAATTAATATTTTTAATATTTTCATCTAAATCATTATTTTCATTAAAAAAATCTTTGTATATTTTTTCCGAGGTCAAATTTATCTTATCTTTACAGAGATAACTGTTGAAATAATATAATTTAAATTTTTTAGACAATATTTTAAATAGTGAATCGTAATAATAAAAAGAAAAAGCTAGATTTAATTCTTTATTAACAAAATCCATAAAATATGTAACGCTGACAACATCAAAACTAGTAAATAAATAATCTAATTTTTCAGATATTAAGTTTATATCGCACATATCCAAACTTTTTTGATAATTAAACCATAACTTAGGTCCAATTCTCATAACTTTACCTTCATTAAGTAGTTGTTCAGCATGTAAGCTAACTATTGAGGATATATCTGAACCAACGTTTAACATTTTAACTATTTTTGATTCATGAATTGCTTCTTCTGATTTATTAATAATTTTAAGTATATTTTGCTTCTGTGTTATGTACTTAAAATTTTTCTCTAGACTAATAGTATCTACACTTGATTTACCGTTCCAATAAATTCCCTGTTCTTTTCCATATATTTTTACTAAAGCTCTTAATTCATAAAAATCAATATCTATACCTTTAAGCAATTGTCTTGTTTTGATTGAATTAAAAACTTCAATTAATTTAAGTGTTTTTAATTTTTTATTCTCAAAGATTTTAATTATTGTGTCTAAAATTATTTTATTTTCTTGTTTAAATCTTAGGTATTTCAAATGTTTGTGGGTTCCTTTTGCTGATAACCATAAATTTTGATTTGAATTAATTTTGTAATCAGCAACCAAACGTTTCATGGAAAAGGAATTTTTACTTGGTGAATTGTTTAGTATTTCATAAATATCTTTCCAATAAATTCCTTTTGGAAACTTAAGCACTATGTGTGATATTTCTTCAGTTGCATTTAACTTAAGTGGGAAAATTTTATTTTTTTCATGATGAATTAATTTTTCATCATCCATGAATTTTAAAGCACTCTTAGCCACATCATTATCAAAGCCAAACAATGATTTTAATTCTAATTTAAAAATTTCCTCATCTATACCAAATGGTAATTCTAAGAATATTTCGTTTAATAATTGAGGGTCAAAATCTTTCTTTAATAAAAGCTCTGGAGTTTTATAATGATCATAATCAACATTGGTTAGATCTGCAAGAAATTGGGTAAGTCTATCACCTGTTATGTCTTTTGATCTATTTTTAACTGTATCTGTAAAAAAATCGTCAAGTAATTCAAATTTTTGATGAAAACCAATGCTTTGAATGTTTATTAAGTAATTTTTTAATTCTGTATTGTTAAACAACGAATTTAATCTTACCTTATTTTTTATAATGAGGATTAATTGTCTAACTCTTTCCCTTGTTAATCTTTTTTTATTTTCAATTTTAAATAATTCGTCAGCTGTACCTTCTAAGGTTAAGACTTTAGTTTTGTAACCATAATAAGTAGAAAATATAAATTTTTCTCTTTCATTCAATTTCTCTAATATATAATCAATATTCTCAATAATTTTTTTCTCAATTAAACTTGGGTCTGTATCATTTGTAATTTCAATATCTCTTGATTCCTTTGAATTAATTAATTCGTTTATAGCATCAGGATTACTGTATTGATGGATTAGTTCAATTGTTTTGGCTCCAATTGACCGCTGATTTCGACAATCAGTTAAAAGTTCTTCTGTGAGTAAATCCTTAATTTTTATTTTTCTCTCAAGCTTATTTTCAATTCGTCTTAGCGATTTTTGTTCATTACTATTTAATAAATAAAAAATAAGATTATTTTCTTTATGTTCTTCATAGTTATTAATTTCAGATGTATTAATCGATCTAATATGTTTACTTGACTGATAAACATTATTATTTTTCCAACTTTGATAGCTACTTACTTCGTTTTCAAAAAAAAGACTTAATTTATATGATTTTCCATATAATTCATTAAATCTTGTAATTAGTTCATCAATTTCAAAAATGAACTTATGTTTAAAACTATTTAATTTACCAAGATCTGATTTTTTAATTTTAATTAGTTCTCCCAATGTTTTGATTTGATTCACAGAAAAAAAATTACTTAGATCATCGGATAAACTTAAAATATCTAAATTAGTAGATAGTAAATTATTTAAAATTTGATCATCACTGTTTTGCATCAAAAGTTATTATTAATTGTTTTTTTAGTTTATTAAATTCTTTGTAAGATCTTCCAACTCCATAATTATTGTGAATAAAATTAAAATCAAGTAAAGGTAAATTATTAAAAGTATTGTTTTCGTTGATAGTTTGAAAGGATGGAATTATTCCAGTTTCGTTATAAAATTTTTTGCAATACATCAAAAATTTATCAATAAAATATTTTTCATTTACTTCTCTCTCAAAAGGTAGCGCTGTATTGCAATATCTGTAATAAGAGCCAAAAAGTGTATTGATTTGATCGGAGGAAATATTATTTAAGTTATCTTCAAGATTTTCAATCTTTGGAATTTCTTCATATTTCTCATAGTAACTTCTTAATACTGACACAGCCTCCTCTAATTCTAATAAATTATATTTTTGATCTTCTAATAATTTTAAAACTTGTGCCGCTCCTTTAAAATTCCAATTAACCTGCATCGATGAATCATAATGTTTTTCTGATAAATTATTTGAATCTTTCTCGATATTTATATTTGGGTTAATATTCGATTTATCTATAACCTGTTCCTCGTAGGCTTTTTGAAATGATTTAACTTCATTAATTCTTGATACCGATCCTACAAAATCAAATACATCAACAAATTCTTTTTTATTAGTCCTTCTTAATCCTCTGCCTAATTGTTGTAACCAAATCAATTTAGAGTTTGTAGTTCTTAAGAATGCTAACAGGTTAGTTTCTGGAATATCAATTCCCTCATTAAATAGATTACAGGTAAGTATATATCTGTAATTACCTTCTCTAAATTCTCTTATATTATTTCTTCTTTGATCTCCGTCCATACCATTAGAATAAGCATATGTTGCTTTACCTGGTGGAAAATATTTTATTAAATGTTTTATGTGTTTTATGTTACGACAAAAAACAATTGCTTTACAATTTTCAATGGTTTCTGCTTTTTTTTCTAAAGCCTGAACCATTTTTTCATCTTTTTCTTTTATAAATAAACTTCTATCCAGATCATCTAAAGTAAAACCTTTTTCTAAAGCATCTATTTTTTGCTGACTTACGTCATGTCCATGTACTTGATATTTGGGGAAAGCTAACCATCGATGCTTTAAAGCCCAGTAAAGATCATACCTACCCATATGACCTTCTTTACCACCAAAATAATTTAGAACATCTCTATTATCAGTTCTAAATGGTGTTGCTGTTAAGCCTATCAAAAGTTTTGGATTAAAATGTTTGACAACTTTAGAATAGGTATTTGCAGGTACATGATGGGCTTCATCGACAACTATAATATCAAAATCCTCTTTACTAAAATTTTTCAAATTTGAATAAATTGTATCAAATACACCAAACATAAAATCTGTTTTATCTTCTGGTGTATAACCTGCTACTGCGCCAGAGAAAGAATAATTTCCTATTCCAAAAATATTTTTAAAAGAAATAACAGTTTGTGTTAATATTTCTATTTGATGAGCTAAAAATAATATTTTTAACTTTTTTTCTTTAAGTAATTCTTTAATAATAAAAGCTACAGTATATGTTTTCCCTAAACCTGTTGCTAACTCTATTAAAATTTTTTTTTTATTATTTTTTGTAAATTCATTAATGCATTGATTTACAATATCCATTTGATATGGATGAGGTTTAATTTTTTTACCAATTTCACTTGTATTTAATTCAAATAAATCTTTAAGTTTATTTCTGTCAATTAAATCAACACCTAGTTTAAAAGCTCTATATTCAACTTCGGAAGTAAAATATGTATTTGTAACTAAAATCTGATTTTTTACATTAGCTAACTTGCCTCCTGTAATTAATTGATTTAAATCCTCTACAGTACATTTATTGGTTATTTTTCTATGTTTACATTCAATCGCAAATTTTTTTTTATCTTTTGTACAAAAAATATCTACACCTCCATCCCCATGTCTATATTCTGATCCTACTTTAGTTACTTCTACATTATCCCAACCTGATTTTTCAAATAATTGAGCTACAAATAATTCAAAATCACTTTTGCTTAGATTGTCTATGTCTACAAATTTCATATGTTTAAAATCTTAAATACATATTTTGGTTTTAACAGGATAACTTGAAGCAAACTTGAAGCAAAACGAAAACTTTATGAAAAAAATGACCTGTTTTTTAGTTGAATTTTACAATTATACTTATAAAACGGTGCTCACGGAGAGATGGCTGAGTGGTTGAAAGCACCGGTCTTGAAAACCGGCAAAGGGGCAACTCTTTCCTGGGTTCGAATCCCAGTCTCTCCGCCACTATTTTTCAAAATAATCAAAATTTTTAAATAAATCAGTCACATTATTTTTTTCAAAAATAAAATCTGTCTCTAAACCGTTTAAAAAATTGTATAAATTTGAATCATCAATATCCAATAATTTTTCTAATTTCATTAAATCATCATCACTTAAGTCATTAATATATTTTTTAACAAAAGCTCCTAAAAGTTTATCCATTTCTTTAGTGCCCCTGTAATTTGATCGATAAATAATTTTTTTTTTTAATTCGTCTATATTGATCATAAATATTAGAATATATTAGTTGTTAATGAATAATAAAACAAATTATGAATATCTATTGTCAGATTTAAGCTCTTTAAAAGGCGTAGGTGAAAAAACTAAAAGTTTATTAAAAAAGAAAAATATAAATAATTTGTTTGATTTATTATGGAAACTTCCAAAATCTTATACTGATAGAAGCTTATCAGTTAAAATCAAGGATTTAAAAATTGGCGAAACTCAAACAGTAACAATAGTTCCGCAAAAATATAACTTTCCCAGAGTAAGGAAATTACCAAACAGAGTTTTATGTAATGACGAAACCGGTGAAATAGATTGTGTTTTTTTTAATAGTTATGAGGGTTATGTTAAAAAAATATTACCTTTAGGTAAAGAAATTACTGTTAGTGGTAAGATAGGTCATTTCAGAAATAAATATCAAATTACAAATCCAAAATATATATCTGAGGATTCTGCTTTAATTAAAAAAACTCATAATAAATATTCATTAACGGAGGGAATTACTGAAAAAATATATAATAAAATAATAAATCAAATTATTGAAAATTTACCTGACTTTAAAGAGTGGCACTCAGAATATATTTTGTCTAAATTTCAAAATATAAGCTGGAATAATTCAATCAAAGAATTACATAGAGCTGAAAATATTGGAAATTTTAAGTCAAATTTTTATCAAAGACTTGCCTTTGATGAAATATTTTCAACATTTCTAGTCAATTCGGAAATAAGAAAAAAAATAAGAAAAATTAAAAAAAGAAGTAAGATAATTAATCTTAATAAACAAAAATCAATAATAAATAAATTAGATTTTTCACTTACAAAAGATCAGATTAAATCACTTAATGAAATAAACAAAGATTTAAGTTCTTCAAATAAAATGTTTAGACTTTTACAAGGTGACGTTGGCAGCGGAAAAACAATTGTTTCACTTTTGGCATCAATTAATACTATAAATTCTGGTTTCCAAGTTGCATTTATGGCACCTACAGAAATTCTTGCGAGACAACATTTTACACTAGCAAAAAAAATATTTCCTACCAATATTAATATAGAGTTAATATCTGGAAAATCTGAATACAAAGTAAAAAAAATAATACTTCGAAAACTAGAAAATAATCAGATCAATATTATTTTTGGAACACATGCGATTTTTCAAAAAAAAGTAATTTTTAAAAAATTGGGGTTAATAATTATAGATGAACAACATAAATTTGGAGTAAATCAAAGAAAGAGATTATCAGACAAAGGTGGACCAAATTGCGATGTTCTCTTAATGACGGCAACACCTATACCACGAACTTTAACAATGACGATTTATGGTGATATGGATGTTTCAATAATTCGTGAAAAACCTAAAAGAAGAAAACCAATTAAGACTTATAGTAAATTAGAAGTTAAAATAGAAGATGTTTTAAAATTTATCAAAAAAGAAATCAAACTTGGTAACCAAATTTTTTGGGTTTGTCCTTTAATTGAAGAGTCAAAAAAATTAGACCATTCATCAGCTGTAAAAAAATTTGAATATTTAAAGCAAAAATTTCCTAACGAAGTATGCTTACTTCATGGAAAAACCGATATTACAGAAAAAAATGAGATACTTAACAATTTTTTAAAAAATAAATTTAAAATTTTAGTTTCAACGACTATTATTGAGGTAGGCATCGATTTTCCCAATGCGAATGTAATAGTAATTGAAAATGCAAATAAATTTGGATTGTCTCAACTTCATCAATTAAGGGGGAGAGTTGGTCGTGGAGATAAAGATTCAACTTGTATTCTATTGTTCAAATCCAATTTGAGTGAAAATGCTAAAAAAAGAATTAAAATTTTAAAAGAAACAAATGATGGTTTTTTAATATCTGAAGAAGATATGAAATTAAGAGGTTTTGGAGATATTTTGGGTTTTAAACAAAGTGGAATTAAAAATTTCAAATTAGCAGATCCAATTCATAATAGTGATCTTTTTTTATTGGCTGAGAAAGAAATGAGAAGAATTGAAAATTCTAATGAGGATATAAGAAAATTTAAACCTTTAATAAAACTATATGATAGAGCAGATATAATTAATGATATTGCTTAGGACTTTTTAGTAGATGTGCCCGCCGAAACTATAAACTTAGATGCTTCCTCAAAAGACATATTTAAAAATATAACGTCTTCTATTGGGAACATTAATAAAAAACCACTAGTTGGATTTGGTGTGGTTGGAACAAATACATTAATTAAATTCTTGCCAGTTTTTTGTGCCATTTCACCTTTATTTTCTTTTGTAGCAAAACCAACGGCCCAAACCCCTTTTCTTGGATATTCAATTAACACGACACTCCTTTTTTTATCATCTGTTTTTGAAAACGTTTCAGTCATTTGAACAACCGCAGAATAGACTGTTCTTAAAAATGGAATTCTTTTAAATAAATCGTCAATTAATTTAAGAATTCTTCTTCCAAAAAAAGATAAAGAAAGTCCTCCAACAATTGTTATAAGTAGAATTGAAATAATAATTTCAACCCCAGGAATATTAAAAGGTAAATAGCTATTTGGATTAATGTTTTTTGGAATTAAATTTGATGAAATACCAATTAAAATCTTAGTAAGATACAAAGTAAAGCCAATTGGTATTAATACAACAACACCAGTAATAAAATAATTTCTTAAAGTTAATGAAAATGATTTTTTTGAGCCTTTTTTTGCCATATTTAGAATTAATTATAACTTGCGTATAACACAAAAACAATTGCAATGGTAAATAATACAATTAAAATTTTGTTATTAAGATTCATGTGAATCACTAATATCAATTTTAAATAGATATGGATAGAAGAAAATTTTTAACTTATGTAGGTTGTGGTTGTGGAAGTCTACTTTTACACTCTTGTTCTAGTGCACCTATTACTGATAGAAAACAATTAAAAATTATTCCTGAAGCGAAGTTAAATGCTCAAGCTGCTCAAATTTATGAAAAAATTAAAGAAAAAGAGAAGATGAGTGATGATGTTAAAACATTAAATGAGATTAAAGAAATTGGAAAAAAAATGGAAGATTCTATTAGTGAATATTTTTATAGAGTAAATTTAAAAGATCCAACTTCCAATTTTAATTGGGAGTATATTTTAATTGATAATAAAAAAATGAGAAATGCTTGGTGTATGCCTGGAGGTAAGATTGCAGTTTATACAGGAATATTAGATGTTACTAAAAATACAAATGGTTTAGCTGCAGTAATGGGTCATGAAGTTGCTCATGCAGTGGCTAAACATTCAGTTGAAAGAGCTAGCAGAGGTGTGTTGTTAAATACTGGAGCAAGAATAATAGATATTGCAAGTGGTGGTGTTCTATCTGATATTAATAGGACTACAGGCATGAATACAGTTGGCTTACTAGCTCAACTGGGTATTATGAATCCGTTTAATAGAAAACAAGAAAGTGAAGCAGATTATTTAGGTATGATTTTTTCATCATTGTCTGGATATGATATTAGAGAAACAGTAAAAATATGGGAACGAATGAAAGAATTTAACAAAGGTAAAGAGCCACCACAATTTATGAGCACTCATCCTTCCTCAGATACGCGTATAAGACAATTGAATGAATGGATGAACGAAGTAATTTTAGATTATCCACCAATTGCATTAAATTAATAGAATAAATGGTGAGCCCTGATGGACTCGAACCATCGACCCATTCCTTAAAAGGGAATTGCTCTACCAACTGAGCTAAGGGCCCCCAAATTATTCAAATTGAATAGTTGTTATATATAGAATTATTATTTTTTTTCAAATGTCAATTTTAACTAAATCTATACACCTACTACAACTTATCTATGTATTTATCGTGAAATTGATCAAAAGTACCCTCATTAATATTTTTTCTAATCGAGGCCATTAATTCTTGATAAAAATTAATATTATGAAGTGTTAATAACATTGAAGCTAGAATTTCATTTGTATTAAATAAGTGATTTAGATAATTTTTTGAATACTTATTCAAATTTAGATTGTCGCAATCAGGGTCGAGCGGTGTGTTGTCATTTTGGTATTTATTATTTTTAATATTGATTCTTCCTTGCCAAGTAAATGCCAAACCTGTTCTTCCTGATCTTGTGGGAAGAACACAATCAAACATATCAATACCTCTTTTTACAGAACCCAATATATCAGAAGGAGTTCCTACACCCATCAAGTAATGAGGTTTTTCGTTTGGTAAAAATTCTTTAATATCATCTAAAACTGTAAACATCTCATTTTGAGATTCTCCTACAGCTAAACCTCCCATAGCATATCCATCAAATCCAATATTTATAAGTCCTTTTAAAGACCTAAGCCTTAAATCTTTAAACAAACCTCCTTGAACAATACCAAACAATGCTTTGTGTGGATTATTTCCAAATGCTTTTTTAGATCTTTCTGCCCAATATAGTGAAAGATCCATTGATTTTTTTATTAATTCATAATCATTTGTTTTTTTTGGACACTCATCCATAATCATAACAATATCAGAATTTAATCCTAATTGAATTCGTATACTCTCTTCTGGTGTGAGATAAAATTTCTTTCCATCAACATGTGAATTAAATATTGCACCTTTTTCTCGATCTATTTTGTTTAATTTTGAAAGTGACATCACTTGAAAACCGCCTGAGTCTGTTAAGATTGGCAAATCACAGTTCATAAATTTATGCAAACCACCTGCATTCTGTACTCTGTCTACACCAGGTCTAATCATCAAATGATACGTGTTAGATAAAATTATTTGTGATCCAGTTTTTTTTATATCATCTATAGTACAAGCTTTAACAGTAGCCTGTGTACCAACAGGCATAAAAGCAGGAGTATTTATATTTCCACGATGTGTTTCAATTAATCCACATCTAGCGAACTTATCTTTATTTAAAACATTAAAGGCAAATCTTTTTAATGCCATTAAAAGTTATTTAGATTTAAAGCTAATAATTTTATCTGGATCTGTTACAGCTCCGTTATTACTTTCATCACCCCTTTTGATCATATCAACAAACTCCATACCCTCTAAAACCTTACCAAAAACAGTGTACTGCCTATCTAAGAATGGTGCAGGTTTAAAACAAATAAAGAACTGACTATTTGCACTATTTGGATCAGAAGATCTCGCCATAGATAATGTTCCTCTGTCATGAGGCAGACTATTAAATTCTTGATTTAAATCAGGTAAATCTGATCCACCCATACCAGCTCTTCTTAAATCAAAATCTTTAGACTCTGAATTACCAAATTTCACATCACCAGTTTGAGCCATAAATCCATCGATAACTCTATGAAAAACAACATTGTCGTATTTTCCACTATTAGCAAGTTCTTTAATTCTTTTCACATGATTTGGAGCTACATCTTCATATAACTCAATTTTTACGTCACCATCTTTTAATTTTAATATCATAATATTCTCCTTGGCTATTGATTGATTGGTAATTAAAAAAAGTAAAATAATTATTTTAATAACAAATTTATTCATATTTATTTTTTAAAGATTTGATTGTACTTTTGGTAGTGAATTTTCTTATATCACCATTTAATTTAACAATTTCTTTTACAAATCGTGAAGAAATTATTTGATTTTCAACATCAGACATTAAAAAAATTGTTTCAATGTTATTGTTAAGTTTTCTATTCATTCCAGCTAATTGAAATTCGTATTCAAAGTCAGAAACAGCTCTTAAACCTCTTAAAATAACATTCGATTTATATCTTTTACAAAGGTCAGTAGTTAGAGAGTCAAATGAAACTACTTTTATTTTTTTTTTATTTAATTTTAGATCCTTAAATAAAGCTTTATTAACTATTTCTATTCTTTCATCAGAACTGAATAGATAATTTTTGTTTCCTTCGTCAGAAACAGCA
The DNA here is from genome assembly GCA_902555535.1 of uncultured Pelagibacteraceae bacterium. Lineage (GTDB taxonomy): Bacteria > Pseudomonadota > Alphaproteobacteria > Pelagibacterales > Pelagibacteraceae > Pelagibacter. The sequence continues at coordinate 58,431 of CACDTB010000001.1, forward strand.
ACAATAATTTTATCAAATAATTTTAGTGCTTTTTTAATTACATCAATATGACCAAATGTAATTGGATCAAAAGTTCCTGGATAGACAGCTATTTTATTCATTAAATTAAATTATCATCGATCTTGATTGAAGAAACTACTTTCTCCTCACCAGATAACTTTATTATTCTTACTCCTTGAGTGTTTCGACCTGCTGTACGAATTTCTTTAACAGCAACTCTTATAACTCTTCCTTTATTAGTAGATATTAAAATTTCATCACCTTCAAATACTGGAAATGAGGATGTAATATTTCCGTTTCTTGGAGAGTTTATTATTCCAATTATTCCTTTACCACCCCTGTTAGTAACTCTATAATCAGAATGTGAAGTTTTCTTTCCATATCCATTTTCACTTATTGATAAAACAAATTTTTCTTTTGCTTTTATCTCGGATTTTTCATCTTTAGATTTGCTTCCATTTTTACTCAATTTATCATTATCAATTACTGATAAAGATACTATTTGATCATTAGGTGCTAGTTCTAAACCCTTTATTCCTTTAGAGGATCTACCTTTAAAAACTCTAAGTTTCTTAGCTTCAAATCTTATACATTTGCCAAATTTTGTACTTAAAATTACATCTTGATCATCTTTACAAATTTTAACGCCAACAATTTTATCATTATTATCTAGTTTCATTGCAATTTTACCTGATGCATTAATAGATGAGAAATCATCTAAACTATTTTTTCTTACTTTTCCTTGTGCTGTAGCAAAAATTATTTGATAATTTTTCAAATCATTTTCATTTTCAGGCATTGGCATAATTGAACTTATGACTTGGTGACTCTTTAATGGTAAAATATTAAATAATGATTTTCCTTTAGAAGAGGATGAACCTTCAGGAATTTTCCATGCTTTAATCTTGTAAACTAACCCTTCAGTAGAAAAGAAAAGGACTGAAGTATGAGTATTTACAGATAGTGTTTGAGCAACAGAGTCTTGATCTCTTGTTGTAATGCCTGATTTACCCTTTCCTCCTCTCTTTTGTTTTTTTACACCATCTAATGAACCTCTTTTTATATATCCTTGCAATGTAACTGTAATTATTACTGATTGTTTTTGAATAGTTTCCTCAATGTCATAGTTCAAAACTGCATCTATAATTTTAGTCCTTCTTGGAACTGCAAATTTTTCTTTAATATTTTTAAGTTCTTCACTTATTACTTTTAAGAGTTCTTTTTTTGAAGAAATAATCTTTTTATATTTGGAAATTAATTCTGCTAATTTTTTAATTTCAACTTCAATCTCATTTATTCCTAGAGCAGTTAATTTTTGAAGTCTTAACTCTAAAATAGCTAATACTTGAGGTTCTGATAAAGAATATAGGTTTTTACCTTTTTTACCTTCAACCAATGATATTAATTTTTGTGATTTATTAATTTTCCACTTTGTTTTTAAAATTGAAGATTTTGCATCATCTGGTGTTTTTGATGAACGAATTATTTTTATTATTTTATCTAAATTTTCTACTGATACAGATAATCCAATTAATATATGTGCACGTTCTTCAGCTTTTTGAAGATCAAACTTTGTTTTCTTAATTACTACATCTTCTCTAAAAGTTAAAAAATTTGATAAGAATTCCTTTAAAGAACAAGTTTTTGGTTTTCCATCAACAATCGCTAATGTATTAAAACCAAAAGAACTTTCAATTTGAGTATTTTTATAAAGTTGTCTTTTGATTGTTTCAGGTTCTACTCCATTCCTTAGATCGATAGCAACTCTAATACCTTCTCTATTTGACTCATCCCTGATATCTTTTATTCCCTCAATTTTCTTTTCTCTAACTAATTGGGCAATCCTTTCATTTAGAACAGATTTGTTAACTTGATATGGTATAGAAGTTATAACTAATCTTTCTCGACCATTTTTTTGTTGTTCAATTGAAATTTCACCTCTAATTTTAAATGATCCTCTTCCATTGTTGTACCCTTGTTTTATCATATCTTTACCAATTATTACCCCTCCTGTTGGGAAATCTGGTCCTGGTATATATTTCATTAATTCTTTAATTTTAATGTCTTTATTTTCAATTAATGCCAAAGTTCCATCAATAATTTCACTTAAATTGTGTGGAGGAATACTTGTTGCCATACCAACAGCAATACCTCCTGCTCCATTCACTAATAAATTTGGAAATTGTGCCGGTAAAACACTGGGTTCTTTCTCTGTTTCATCATAATTACTTTTGAATGAAATTGTATTTTTTTCAATATCATCAATTAAAAATTGAGAAACTTTTGATAAACGAGTTTCTGTATACCTCATTGCTGCTGCAGGATCACCATCTATAGATCCAAAATTTCCTTGACCTTGTACTAAAGGTAAACTCATAGAAAATTCTTGCACCATTCTAACTAAAGCATCATAAACAGATTGATCACCATGAGGATGATATTTACCAATTACATCCCCAACTATTCTTGCAGATTTTCTAAATTGTTTTGACCAATCGTAACCACCTTTATACATTGCGTATAAAATTCTTCTATGAACAGGTTTTAATCCGTCTCTAACATCTGGAAGAGCACGACTTACAATTACACTCATCGCATAAGAAAGATATGATGAGCTCATCTCATCATGCATTGAGATTAATTTTATATTTTTTTCTTTAAACTCTTCAGTATTTTTCATAGAAATTAAAATGGAATTTCATCATCCATATCTGACACTTGAGATGAATCCTCAATATTGTTTTGTTGAGTTGTGTCATTTTGAATTCCACCACCTGAATTACCCCCACCCAACATTGTAAGTGAAGAATTATACCCTTGTATAACTATTTCAGTTGAGTATTTATCTTGGCCTGATTGTTCATCTTTCCATTTTCTTGTTGTAAGTTGCCCCTCAACATAAACTTGAGCACCTTTTTTTAAATATTGTTGAACAACATTTACTAAACCTTCGTTAAATACAACTACACGGTGCCACTCAGTTTTTTCTTTTCTTTCACCTGTGTTTTTATCTTTCCAGGATTGACTAGTTGCAAGGCTTAATCTAGCAACACTTTTACCATTCACCATTTGCTTAATTTCGGGATCTGCGCCCAAACGACCAATTAATAATACTTTATTTAAACTTCCAGCCATAATATTTAATATTTGTTAAATTAGTTAATTAGAATTATATCACAATTCTTCTGAATATTAATTTTATTAACTCAAAGCAACTAAAATTATGATGAAAAAGATAGTTATTAAGGGCGCTAAAGAACATAATTTGAAGAATGTTACAGTAGAAATTCCAAAAGACAAATTTGTAGTCATAACGGGTCTATCAGGGTCGGGAAAATCATCATTAGCGTTTGATACTATCTATGCCGAAGGTCAAAGAAGATATGTAGAAAGCTTGTCTGCCTATGCACGTCAATTTTTGGATAAAATGAAAAAACCAAATGTTGATTTAATTGAAGGATTAAGTCCAGCTATAGCAATAGAACAAAAAAATACTTCAAAAAATCCAAGATCTACTGTTGCAACTGTAACTGAAATTTATGATTACATGAGGGTATTATACGCAAGAGCGGGAGTCCCCTTTTCACCATTTACGGGTAAACCAATAACCTCACAAACAATTACACAAATAGTAGATTTGGTTAAAAAATTACCAAAAAAATCAACAATATATATTTATGCACCAGTAGTAAGAGGTCGTAAGGGTGAATATAGAAAAGATATTTTAAGCTACAAAAGAAGAGGATTTAGAAAAATTAAAATTGATAATGTTTTATATGATATAGAAAAATCACCTAATCTAGATAAAAAAGTTAAACATGATATTTCAGTCCTAGTCGATAGAATAGTTTTAAATTCAAAGCTTGGAAACAGATTAGCTGAAAGTGTTGAGACGGCTGTAAATTTAGCTAACGGTTTAGTTTTTGTTGAATATGAAGATGAAACACTTCCTCAAAAGTTTAGAAAAATTCAAAAATTAATTTACTCTACAAAATTTGCTTGCCCTGAAAGTGGTTTTACAATTGAGGAAATTGAGCCAAGACTTTTTTCATTTAACAGTCCCTATGGAGCTTGTGAAGAGTGCGAGGGTATTGGAATGAAATTAAATGTTGATCCAAATTTAGTTGTTCCTGATGAAAGAAAAAGTTTAGCTGATGGAGCAATTGAACCTTGGTCAAAATCTACAACATTATATTATGCTCAAACTTTAGCGTCTTTAGCTAAACATTATGGTTTTTCTTTAGATGAAAAATGGAAAAAATTACCAAAAAAAATTAAAGATATTATTCTTTATGGTTCAGATGAAGATGAGATAAAGTTTAATTATGATGATGGTTATGAGAAATATTCTTACAAAAAAACTTTTGAAGGTGTAATTAATAATCTTGAAAGAAGATTTTTAGAGTCTGATAGTGAATGGAAAAGAGAAGCTATTGCTGAATATCAATCTGATACAGCGTGTGAAGCATGTAACGGTGATAGATTAAAAGAAGAAGCATTATGTGTTAAAATCAATGATCTAAATATTAGTGAAGTAACAAAAAAATCTATTTTAGATGCAGCAGAATGGTTTAAAAATTTAGAAAATAATCTTGATAAAAGACAGTTTAAAATTGCTGAGCACGTCTTAAAAGAAATAAATGAAAGATTAAATTTTCTTCTTAATGTTGGTTTAGATTATTTAACATTATCTAGAGAATCTGGAACATTATCAGGTGGTGAAGCTCAGAGAATAAGATTAGCATCACAGATTGGATCTGGATTAACGGGTGTATTATATGTTTTGGATGAGCCTTCAATTGGATTGCACCAAAAAGATAATGTTAAACTTATTAGTGCATTAAAAAGATTACGAGATTTAGGCAACACTGTTATTGTTGTTGAGCATGACACTGAGACAATGGAAAATGCTGATCATATTATTGATTTAGGTCCTGAAGCTGGAAGTAATGGTGGGCAGATTACAGCGCAAGGATCATATGAAGAAATTAAAAAAGATAAAAATAGTATTACAGGCCAATATCTTGCAAATAAAAAATCAATTGAAATTCCTAAAACTCGACGTTTAGCTAAAAACGGAAGATTTGTTGAAATCAATGGTGCGAGCGGAAATAATTTAAATAATGTTAATCTTAAAATTCCAACCGGGACGTTTACTTGTATTACTGGTGTCTCTGGAAGTGGAAAGTCCACTCTAATTTTACAAACACTATTTCACGCATTAAATTTAACTTTAAATAATAAAGCAAGAAAAGCACCTAAATCATTCAAAAATTATAAGGGTGTTGAATTAATCGATAAAATTATTGATATAGATCAATCTCCTATTGGCAGAACACCTAGATCTAATCCAGCAACATATACAGGTGCTTTTGGCCCTATCAGAGATTGGTTTACAAGTTTGCCTGAATCTAAAACTCGAGGATATAAACCAGGAAGATTTTCTTTCAATGTTAAAGGAGGTAGATGTGAAGCTTGTGAGGGTGATGGTGTAATTACATATGAAATGCATTTCTTGCCTGATGTTTATATACAGTGCGATGAGTGTAAGGGAACTAGGTATAATAGAGAAACTCTAGAAATCAAATTTAAAGGAAAAAGCATTGCAGATGTCCTGGATATGTCAGTCGATGAAGGATGTGAGTATTTTGAAAATATATCTAATATAAAAACAAAATTGTTGACTTTAAAAAAAGTTGGATTGGGTTATATTAAAATTGGTCAGCAAGCAACAACTCTATCTGGTGGTGAGGCTCAGAGAATTAAGTTAGCAAAAGAATTATCAAAGAGATCAACTGGAAGAACAATGTATATATTAGATGAACCAACGACAGGCTTACATCAACATGATATTAAAAAACTTTTGGAGATACTTCACACATTTGTAAAACTTGGGAACACGGTGGTTGTTATTGAACATAATTTAGATGTAATTAAAACAGCGGATTACATTGTAGATATGGGACCTGAAGGCGGCATAAAAGGTGGCAAAATTGTCGCCGAAGGAAAACCTGAGGAAGTGTGCAGAGTTAAAGAGAGTTATACAGGTCAATTTTTAAAACCCCTTTTAGGTTAAATTTAAGAACTTAAAATTTTCTAAAATTAGTGTATAGTTGTATAGAATCATGAGTAATTTGTTATCATCTTTATCAAAAACTGTTCACACATCACTAGCGATTGCAATATTATTATTTCTAGGATTGTTTTATTTAAATGATGGCATAGCTTTTGATATATTATTCTGGAGCTGGTTATTCAGATACATACATGTAATTGTTGCAATTATGTGGATTGGATTGCTGTGGTATTTTAATTTTGTTCAAATTCCTAATATGGGAAAAATTCCTGATGAACAAAAACCAGCGATAGGTAAAGTAATTGCTCCAGCTGCATTATTTTATTTTAGATGGGCCGCTGCATTCACTGTTATTTCTGGATTAATTCTTGCTCTTCTAAATGGATATCTTCATGATGCAATGACTTTAAGTATTGGGTCAGGTGTGCCTAAACATACTGCAATAGGTATTGGAATGTGGCTAGGAATTATAATGGCTTTTAATGTTTGGTTTGTGATTTGGCCAAATCAAAAAAGAGCTTTAGGAATAGTTGAGAGTGATCCAGATACAAAAGCTAAGTCAGCTAAAACTGCAATGCTATTCTCAAGAACAAATACTTTATTATCATTACCAATGTTACTTACAATGGTAATAGCTCAAAACTTATATTAAATTATTTTTTATCGTCCTCTCTAAGAACAGTTTTTTGCGAAACTCTTAGTCTAACTAAAACAGTATTAGCTATATAAATTGATGAATAAGTTCCAAAAACAACACCGAGTATCATTGCAAGCGAAAATCCTTTTAATATTTCACCACCAAAAAAATAAATTGCCAATAAAGCAAGCAATGTTGTTGCTGAGGTTATAATTGTTCTAGATAATGTTTCGTTGATTGAAATATTTGTTAATTCAAAAATTTTTATATCAGAATATTTTCTTAAATTTTCTCGTACACGATCAAAAATGACAACTGTATCATTCATAGAATATCCAACTATTGTTAAAACTGCTGCAATAATAGATAAGTTTATTTCTAAGCTAAATAGCGAAAATACTCCAAGTGTGACTATGACATCATGAAATAATGCTAATATTGCTCCTAAGCTAAATTGCCATTCAAATCTTATCCATATATAAAAAAGCATTAAAGCTAAGGATAAAGATATAGCAATTACTCCAGATTTTAATAATTCTGCACTTACCTTTGGGCCAACATTTTCAACTCTTCTAAACTCGTAATTGTTACCAAATGAATTGTCTAAATTTAATTTTATTTCTTCGATTATATTCTTTTTTTTATCTTTATTTTCAAATTTTACTAAAAAATCAGAATCATTACCAAATTTTTTTACAGAAACATCTCCTAGGTCCATTTGGTTAAATCTATCTCTTAATGAGCTAACATTTATTTTAGAGTCCGATGCCCTTAGTTCTATTAAAGTTCCACCTTTAAAATCAATACCAAAATTAAGTCCCTTAAAAATTAATAAAAGTAATGAAATAACTATTAAAATTGAAGATAAAAAATTGAAGTGATTATAATATTTATTAAATGGAATCATTAAATTAATCTTTCTTTATCTTTGTTTCTGGTAACGTAAATACTAGTAAATAATCTAGCTATAAAATAAACAGAAAATAATGTTGTAAATATTCCTACCCCTAAAGTTACTGCAAAACCTTTTACAGGTCCTGACCCCATAAAAAATAAAATAATTGCAGCTAATAAAGTTGTAATATTTGCATCTAAAATTGCTGTTCTTGATTTGGTATAACCTCCATCAAATGCTAAAATAATGTTAGTCTCTTCCTTTAGTTCCTCCTTAATTCTCTCAAAAATTAAAACATTTGCATCGACTGCCATACCTACAGTTAAAATAATTCCTGCAATACCTGGTAATGTTAAAGTAGCTTCAAATAAAGTTAATACACCCAAAAGAATAAACAAATTAACTATCAATGTTACATTGGTAATTAATCCAAAAATTTTATATTTTACGAACATAAAAATTATCACCAACATAAAACCTATTGCTAAAGCAATCATTCCTGCGTTAATTGAATCTTGTCCAAGATCTGGGCCTACTGTTCTTTCTTCAATTATTTCTAAGGGTGCTGGTAATGCTCCAGACCTTAACAATAAAGCTAAATCTGTTGCGGATTGAAAAGTGAAACCTCCACTTATTTGACCTGAACCACTAGCAATTGTATCTCTAACAACAGGCGCGCTAATAATTTTGCCATCTAAAACGATAGCTAATTGTTTTCCAATGCCAGTTGATGTTGCTTTACCAAATCTTTTTGCGCCTACCCTATCTAATGTGAATGAAACAATAGTTTGATTAGATTGTGTATCCATTTTTGGTTGAGCATCTAGTAAATTTTCTCCACTAATGATAATTCGTTTACTGACGGTAGCTTCATCAAGACCATTTTCAAATTTTAATTTTTCAACTCCAAATCGGTCATTTTCATCATTAGTTACAAATCTAAAAGTAAGATTTGCTGTTTTACCAAGTAGTGATTTAATCCTCATTGGATCATCTAAACCAGGAAGCTCTACTAAAATACGATTATTTCCTCTCTTAAGAATATTAGGCTCATTTGTACCTACTTCATCAACTCTTCTTCTAACAATTTCTATAGCTTGATCCTGTGAAGATGTTTTTAGTGTAATTAAACCTTGTCTAGAAAAATTCACTTTAATATTTGATCCTGTATCTTCAATTTCTAGCTGATGTGACTTAAATCTTGGATAATAAGGATTGAGATCACTATTTTCATCCTGAAAAACATTTATTACAGATTGTTTATCTTTTTCATTTACGTTGAAAAAAATATTTTGATTCTCTATTTTTATATTATTGATTTTAATATTTTTTTCTTTGAAGTAATTTCTGATCGTTGTTGTAAGATTTTGTAATTTTTGTTCAATGACAGGCCCATTATCAATTTCAAGTAATAAATAAGATCCTCCTTGAAGGTCTAAGCCTAAATTAATTTTTTTATCAAAAAAACTATCTTCAAATTTAAAGAGATTAGATGAAGCAATTAAAATAAATAAAATTGAAAAAAGAGTTATAAATACAATTCTTAACTTAGAAAAATAAAGCACTTAACAAAAAATAATTATTTTTTAACTTCTTGGGTATTTGTATTGACTAAACTTTGAATACCAGTTGATTTAACAATCTCAACTTTTACGTTTTCAGCAATTTCTACTTCAACCTTATCATTGTCTATAAGTCTCTCCACTTTACCTGTGATGCCTCCAGAAGTAACTACTCTGTCGCCTCTTTTAAGACTTTCAACCATAGCTTTATGCTCTTTGACTTTTTTTTGCTGTGGTCTGATTAAGAAAAAGTAAAAAATAACAAAAATTAAAATTAACGGTATAAATTGTCCTATTCCTGAACCTTCCATAAATCTCCTTATAAATTATGTGAATACTTATACTATCTATTAAATTAAAACAACTTTATTTAGCTGAAATCAATTCCAAATTATTCATATAGGGTCGCAGTACCTTCGGAATAATAATTGAGCCATCTTTTTGTTGATAGTTTTCCAATACAGCAATTAAAGTTCTCCCTACAGCCAATCCACTTCCATTAAGTGTGCCAACAAAAGCAGTTTCTTTGTTTTTATTTTTATATCTTGATTTCATTCGTTGTGCTTGGAAAGTTGAGCAAGATGAACATGATGAGATTTCACGGTATTTATTTTCTGACGGTAACCAGACTTCAATGTCGTAGGTTTTCTCTGCACTAAAACCCATGTCACCTGAACATAAAATTACTTTTCTATAGGGCAATTCTAGCTTATCCAATATATCTGTAGCGCAATTAGTCATCCTTTCTAATTCATCAAGGCAGTTTTCTTTTTCAACAATACTAACCATCTCAACTTTATAAAATTGATGTTGTCTAATCATTCCTTTTGTATCTTTACCATAGCTCCCAGCTTCCTTTCTGAAACATGGGGTTGATGCAACAAATCTCATGGGTAATTCTTTTTGATCAACAATTTTATCTTTTACAATGTTTGTCAATATTACTTCAGCAGTTGGAATTAAAAATTTTCTATCTGACCCTTCATCAAATTTTATTTCAAATTGATCGTTTTCAAATTTTGGTAATTGACCAGTTCCATACATTGAATTGTCAGAAGCAATCAATGGAGGTGAGATTTCTTGGTAACCATTTTGAACAATATGAGTATCAAGCATAAAATTAGATAAAGCTCGTTCCAGTAATGCCAATTCTTTTTTAACAAATACAAATCTTGATCCTGTAGTTTTTGTTGCAAGATCAAAATCAAGCATGCCTAAATTTTCACCAAGTTCGTAATGAGATTTGGGTTTAAAATCAAACTCAGGAACTTTCCCAGCTTTTAAAACTTCTACATTATCATTTTCATCTTTTCCGTTTGGAACATCTTGGTGAGGTATGTTTGGTATACTTGATAAAATATTTTCTAATTCAGTTTTAGTATTTTTTTGCTGCTCACTAATCTTTTCTAATTCAGAAGATATTTCTTTAGATTTTTGAAACAAACTTTCATCTTTAGATTTTGAAATATCTTTTTTTTCTTTTTCTAAATTTTCTTTTTTTTGAATTAAATCTCTATTTAATTCATCAAGTTTTTTTAAATTATTAAAATCAATTTTAACTGAACGTTTTTCAAGATCTTTTTCAAATTTTAAAAAATCTTTTCTTATTTCTTTCAAATTATGCATCGGTTTTTTCTAAATTCTTGTTTTCTATAAATTTTACTGAAAATATTGATAATTCATATAAAATTAATAATGGAATAGCTAAACCTATTTGAGTTATTGGATCTGGTGGTGTTAGTAATGCAGCTGTAGCAAATATAATTACTACAACATACTTTCTTCGTTCTTTTAGAAATTGACTATCAACAACACCTATTCGTGCTAACAAACTTAAGACTATAGGTAATTGAAAACTTATCCCAAATGCAAAAATTAACTTCATAACAAGTGATAAATATTCATTAACCTTAGCTTCTAATTGAATTGGTAGACTTGTTAACATCCCTGTACTTTCAAATGATAAAAAGAATTTAATAGCTAGAGGCATTATCAAATAGTAAACAAGCATACCTCCCAAAAAGAAAAGGATCGGTGTTAATATAAGATATGGGAGAATTGCAACTTTCTCGTGTTTATATAAACCTGGTGCAATAAATTTCCATATTTGCATTAGAATAAATGGACAGGTTACAAAAAAAGCAGTGAAAAAAGATACCTTAATATACGTTAAAAAAGTTTCTTGTAAGGCGGTAAAAATAAGCCTTCTGTCAGATCCATCATCTTTTACAGCTTGAGCAAATGGATCAACTAAAAAACCATAAATGTGTTCTGCAAATACATAACAAATAACAAAAAAAATTATTAAAAATACAAAGCTATGTATTAATCTTTTTCTGAGTTCTGTTAGATGGCTGATAAATCCACCTTCATTTTCATCATTACTCATCTTTTTTAGTTTCTTCTTTTATTTTGTTATCATTTTTTTCTTCATCAATTTCTAAATTAGAAACTTCATTTTGTATGTTGCTCACATATCGTTTAGCGGTTCCTATCCATGAACCAACTTTCTTTAACATGATTGGAAAATCTTTTGGCCCAAGAACAACAATTGCAATACCAATAACAATTAATATCTCAAACCAACCAATAGTAGGCATTTGATTTAATCTTTGTTTTCTGAGTCTTTATTTTCGTCGGAAATATTTTTTGGCTCTGTATCGTCAGTAATGTCTGACGCCATTCCTTTTTTAAAACTTTTAATTCCTTTAGCTACATCACCCATCAGACTAGAAATTTTACCTCGTCCAAATAATAAGACTACTAATATAACTACGATTGCTATTTGCCAAATTCCTATGCTCATAAAAAACTTATAACCTTTTTATCATTAATTTAAAAGTTACTTTTTTGTTAATCTTTGTCCTCTGTATCAAGAGTGCTATTTAGCATCTCATCAATATTAGAATAAATATCCTCTTTTTTTTCTTCTTGTTTTTCTTTATAAAATTTGCCAGTTCCAAAAATTGCACTATCAACACTTGAACTATCTATTAAGCCTGCAGCACCTAATTCATCAATTGTAGGTAAGTCAGATAATTTTTGAAGATTAAAATGACTTAAAAATTCATCAGTTGTTACGTATTGAATTGGTCTACCTGGGACATCTTTTCGACCTCCTGGCTTCACCCAATTTAGCTCCATTAAAATTTCAAGTGTATTAGTACCAAAAGCAACGCCTCTAATTTCCTCAATCTCAGCTCTAGTAACAGGTTGATGATAAACAATTATTGCTAAAGTTTCTACAGCTGCTCTTGAAAGTTTTTTTTCAACTGTCTTTTCTTGTGACATTATATTTGACAAATTAGGAGAAGTTCTAAAAGACCACTTGTCTTTAATACAAACAAGATTAATACCTCGTTGAGAATATTCTAGCTGTAACTTCTCTAATGACTTAACTATGCTACCCTTTTTTGTAATTTTACTCTCTATAGTATCAATATCTAATGGTTCAGCAGCAGCGAAAATAACTGCTTCAATTTCTTTTTCTAAATCAGTTAACTTAGAAGGAAATTTTACTATATTGTCTTTAATAATTTTTTCTTTTTTAATCATTATTTTCCTTTACATAAATATCATCAAATAATTTATCCTGTTTTATTGTAAGATTTCCTTCTTTAACAAGCTCTAGTGAACCAGAAAATATTCCCGCTTTACCAGTACGTTTATATTTTGATCCACTTTTAAAATTTTGAGGAATTAAATCATCTAATTTTTTCCAATCAATTAATTTACCAAAAAATTCTCTTATTGTTTTAATTCCATCTTCAGTAGTAAAAACAGGTAGTTTAGGAATATTCATTTTTTGAAAGTCTTTTGTCATAATAATTGTTGAATAAGATTTAAGAAGTTCAAATAAACTTAAATTATACTCAGTGCTATATATAGATCTTATATTTCCTTTCATTCCTCTTGATCGAATTTCTCTTCCCAATCTTTTTCTTTTAAGCATTTGTTCAGAAAGTAATCTTATTAATTCTAATTTTTTAAGTTGTAATTTTAATTTTTCAGCAACTTCTTGAACTTTAAATTCTTCTTCTGGTGTACCTGGAAGTAACAATTTTGATTTTAAATATGCTAACCAAGTTGCCATCAATAAATATTCTGATGCAATTTCTAAATTTAAATCTTTTTCTTTTGTAATATAATCGTGAAACTGATCTGCTAATTTTGTAATTGATATCTCTTCAAGATCTACCTTTTGAGCTTTGGCTAAATCTAAAAGTACATCTAAAGGGCCGTTATAGTTATTTATATCAACATTAAATAATGCAGAATCAGAAATAGTCATAATTTTTATATTAACTTAAAATTTTATAAAATAATGATGTTTTTTTTATAATAAAATTACTTACCTTAGGTGAATTATCACCAACAACCTTCATTTCAGACAATTTGCCATTGCAATGAAGAGCAAGATTACAACCTGCGCTAAATGTTTTGATCGTATTAGTTTTTAAATCATCTTTTAAACTTTTCATTGATAAATCATCTGAAATCAAAATGTTTTTAAAGCCAATTTTCTTTCTAATTAAATTTATAATTTTTTTGGAGTGTGTAGCTGTATTTAACTTATCAATGCTTCGATATATTACATGGGCTGTCATTGCAAAATAACTCTGTTTTTTCTTGAATGGAAAAAAATCATTTTTATTTAAATAATTTAAGTTTTTTGTAACTACAGGAGTAAATTTATGACTATCTACCTTAGCTAATCCATGTCCTGGTATATGCTTCATCACAGTTCCAATGGAATTTTGATGAAAATAATTAATACAAATATCTCCAATTTTAGAGATATTTTTTTTATTTTTTGAAAAAGATCTATCACCAATAATACTGCTAGCTCCTTTAACTCGAATATCTAAAACAGGAACAGTATTTATATTAACACCGATTGATTTAAGTAAATACGAAGTCTTATCGATAAATAATTTATAAATAATATTAAATTTTTTCTTATCTTTTGTGAATAAATTACCAAAATATTCAGCAGTCAAATTATCAAATGAGATAATTTTACTTAATCGATTTACACGTCCACCTTCTTGATCAATTAATATTGGGTATTTTTTGTCTTTAAATATCTTTTTTATTCTATCAGTTAATTTTTTAGTTTGTTCAATTGAACTTATGTTTCTTGAAAATAAAATAACACCCCATGGCTTGTATTTTTTTAAAAAAGATATTTCTTTATTTGATAATGTTGAGGATTTTAAACCAACAATAAAGGATCTTCTATTCTTAATCATTCTCTAAAAGTTTCCAAAAATTAAACTTTTTTTTCTTTTTTTTGTTTGTTTGCTTCACGTATTCAATTATATTTTGAGTATCATTTTCTAAAACAGGTAAATTTTTTGAATATAATTTAATTTTTTCATCGATATTTTTATATGATCTGTATGATTTCTTCTTATTTTCATCTGAAAAATAATATCTACCAGTCAAAAAAATAAATAAAACAATTACAACAATGAAGATTAAATACTTAATTTCTTTTAGCATTACATTTTATCTGGTGTATCTACACCAACTATATCCATTCCTAATTTTACAACGTTAGATATTGCTTTTAAAAAAATTAATTTATCTGGTGAAACTGTTTTTTGATCATTAATAAATCTTTTTTCTGGATGTTTTTTACCAAGATTCCAATACGAGTGAAATTCTGAGGCAAGATCATATAAATAAACAGGTATTCTATGTGGTTCTAATTTGGAGCTAGCAGCATCAATACATTTAGGCCATTCTGAAATCTTTTTTAAAATTTTGATCTCATCATTTGAATATTCAAAACTAAAATCATCTAATTCAATGTTTGAATTTAAATCTTTATCAATATGTCTAAACACAGATGAAATTCTTGCATAACAAT
>CACDTB010000002.1 GCA_902555535.1 uncultured Pelagibacteraceae bacterium
ATAGTAGAAAATTTAGAATGCTTTGCCTTAAACATGTTAAGGAGTTTAATAAGAATTGGAATTATTTTTCAGGAATGAATGATGAACAGGTAATGGATTTTTTAAAATCTGATATGACTTGGCATAAACCCACTCAAAGCTTTAGCTCCTCGGATAATTTTTTCAAAGTATTATGGAATACTACTTTGAGAGATGAACTCGATAAAGAAAAAATAAATGGAGATTATAATCATATGCGTCAATTTAATTTTGATCATAAAGATATAAAAGCTTTTGGAATACTGGGAATTTCGGTGGGTTTACAGTGGAAGAAAATACAAGATAAATTCAAATTGCTTGTGAAAAAATTTCACCCTGATATGAATTCTGGTAATAAAAAATATGAAGAAAAACTCAAACTTATAACTTTAGCTTATACACAATTAAAAAATACATATAGAGCAAAAATTGACACCAAATCTTAACACAGAACCAGATATCAAAGTTTCATTAAAACAAACTTTTGGAATTGACTCAGAAATGGAAGTAGACGCATTTTCAAAAAAAAATGACTACGTACCTGAAATTGATAAAAACTATAAATTCGATAGAGATACTACGCTAGCTATTATTTCAGGATTTGCGTTTAATAAAAGAGTTTTAGTCCAAGGTTATCATGGAACAGGTAAATCTACTCACATTGAGCAAATTGCTGCAAGATTAAATTGGCCTTGTATTCGAGTAAATTTAGATAGTCATATAAGTAGAATAGACTTAATTGGAAAAGACGCAATTGTTCTTAAAGATGGTAAACAAGTAACACAATTTAATGAGGGTATTTTACCTTGGTCAATTCAAAATCCAGTTGCGCTTGTTTTCGATGAATATGATGCTGGAAGACCAGATGTAATGTTTGTAATCCAAAGAGTTTTAGAAGCAGAAGGTAATTTTACATTATTGGATAAAAACAAAGTAATTAAACAAAATAAATTTTTTAGGTTATTTGCTACATCTAATACGGTAGGCTTAGGTGATACTACAGGTCTTTATCATGGTACACAACAAATTAACCAAGGTCAGATGGATAGATGGAATATCGTTACAACATTAAACTATCTTAGCCTAGATAGAGAAATGGATATTGTATTGTCTAAAAATAAAAATTTAAATAATTTAAAAGGGAAAGAAAAAGTTGCTAATATGATAAAAGTAGCATCTCTTACGCGAAAAGGGTTTATAGCAGGAGATATCTCAACGGTAATGAGCCCTAGAACTGTATTACACTGGGCTGAAAATTCTGAGATTTTTAAAGATACTGGTTACGCTTTTAGAGTAACTTTTCTAAATAAATGCGATGATATTGAGAAAAATACTATCGCAGAATATTATCAAAGATGTTTTGGTGAGGAGTTACCTGAGTCTTTGATTAATATTCAAATCTAATGAGTACAAAAGAAAATAATTTAAAAGAAAAATTCAGAATTGCTTTAAATTCAACAGCAAAAGTAATTTCAGATGATTTTGATTTAAATAATAAAAACTTAGAAAAAACAAAAAAACCAAAGATATTATTTCATTAGAAATCGACAATCTTACCAATCCTTCTGATTTTATAAGACTTCGTGCTGAGACTGACTCAAGTGCTCTTAAAAAAAAATTTTCTGATGAGTTAATTTATAAAAAAAACTTACCTAACAATATTTCCTCTAGATCACTTTATAATATTGCTGAAAAGATTAGATATGAGGCCTTGGGTGGTCAGATGCTTAAAGGAATAGAAAAAAACTTTCATGAAAACTATTCACAAATAATTAATCATAAAAGAAAAGATCAATTAAAAACAAAAGAAGATGTGCCTGTGGCAGAGGCTTTTGAATTATATATGCTTAAAAATTTTCATAAAATAAAATTAAATTCTCTAACTTCCAGAATGTTAAATTTTTGGGAGAAAGATTTTGAAAATTCTATTGAAAAACATAAGGAATTTTTGATGAATAATCTAGAGGATCAAAACACCTATTCTTCTAAATTTTCACAGATATTGGAAGAAATGGATATTTTTCAAAGTGATGAACATAATGAAAAAGAGGAAGAAAATCAGGATCAAGGCCAAGACAATCCTTCAAATGATGATCAAAATAATGATAACGAAGATAATAAAGATGAAAATAATGACCAGGAAACGGAAGCTTCTCTAGATGCTGATTATAGCATTGATGAATTTAACTTAGATGAACAAACTAACGAATTTGAGTCGGATGATCAAAGTTCAGAACAAATTGTAAAAAAAAATATAGAAAATATTAATCTTGATTACAAAATATTTACTACACAATATGATGAAATAGTAAAAGCTGAGAATTTAGAAAATGCTGATGAAGCAACTAAACTTAGAAAAAGTTTAGATCAACAACTAATTGGTTTTCAGGACGTTATAACAAAATTAGCAAATAAACTTCAAAGACAATTGCTTGCAAAACAAAATAGAGCATGGGAATTTGATTTAGAAGAAGGGTTATTAGATAGCTCTAAACTTCCAAGAGTTATAATGGACCCTTACAATTCTTTGTCTTTTAAAAAAGAAAAAGATTTAGATTTTAAGGATACGGTAGTAACTTTATTAATTGATAATTCTGGATCTATGAGAGGAAGACCAATTACTATTGCAGCTATATGTGCAGATATCTTATCCAGAACACTTGAAAGATGTTCTGTTAAAGTAGAAATTTTAGGTTTCACAACTAAAAATTGGAAAGGTGGTCAGAGTAGAGAACTATGGACAAAAAATTCAAAACCCAAAACACCAGGTAGATTAAATGACCTAAGACATATTATTTATAAAGGTGCAGATACTCATTGGAGACAAGCAAAAAATAATTTGGGGCTGATGCTTAAAGAGGGATTGCTTAAAGAAAATATTGATGGAGAAGCAATATCATGGGCTTACAATAGAATTAAAAAAAGGAAAGAAGAAAGAAAAATTTTGATGGTAATTTCTGATGGTGCTCCTGTAGATGACTCAACTCTTTCTGTTAATTCAGGAGACTTTTTAGAAAAACATTTAAAAAAAATTGTAAAATTTATAGAAAATAAATCTGATATTGAAGTTTTAGCTATAGGTATAGGTCATGATGTTTCACGATATTATGACAAAGCAATTAAAATTACTGATGTGAATGAATTAGGGGATGTTATGATATCTCAATTAAGTTCATTATTTGAAACAAAGAAAAAATATCACTAAATATTAAATAATTCTCTATTTTTCCATATAATATTAACTTCTGCACCGCTACGAGTTTTAGAGTTTCTACAACTTACTGTTGCAAAGTTTTTCTCCAATAAAGTTTTTCCAATAAATAATCCAAGACCCAGACCTTCCTTTGATTTATCTTTAGAATAATTTGATTTCAAATAAGGCTCTCCTATTTTTGATATAATATCTCTAGGATATCCAACACCATCATCCTCTACTGTAATCTCTGTCATTTCACTATCGCTTTTTAAATTAATAAAAATAGTATTTTTGGCAAATTTATTAGCATTTCCAATAAAATTTCTTAATCCATAAACAATTTCTATAGATTTACTTATTTTTTTTGGATTTGAATCTTGGTCAAAATTAAAAACAAAATTTTTTTTACTTATCTCTCTAAATGATAAAATAATTTCGTTCAAATAACCTCTGATATTAATATCTTTATCAATAAATTCATCTTCTTCCACGGGATTTAAAGTTAAACGTTTTAAAATTTTGTTACATCGATCAACTTGACTATTTAATAATTCTATGTCTTTTTCTATATCCTTCTGACCCTTGAATTGTTTCATTAAATCATGAGCAATTATTGTTATTGTTGAAAGCGGAGTGCCTAAAGAATGTGCGGCTGCAGCAGCTTGGCCACCTAAAGATAAAAGCTCGTGCTCTTTTGCCATTACTTCTTCCATTTTTCCTAACGCCTCTTTTCTTAGTCTAGATTGTGCTCCAAAAGTCATTGCAAAATAATTTAAAAAAACCAAGGCAATAATTAAAGATGTAGGTATAGAATAATAAAAATAATGATTATTATGAAAATCACTATTTAAATTAATTGGTAAATCTTGATAATAAAAAGTTAAAAATATAATTATTATTATTGTCAAGATTACTAATAAAGTATTAGTTCTTAAACTTAAATTAGATGAAGAAAAAACACTTGGTATTAATATAAAAATTACAAAAGGATTGGTTATACCTCCTGACAAATAAAGTAGAATACCTAACTGTAATATATCTATAAATAAGAATAAAAAGGCAGATCTATCAGATAGTTGTGTTTTTTGATAAATTAAAATTAAATATAAATTACTTAATATACCAAGAAAAATAACTACGTTTGATGTAACAAAATCAAAAGTAGAATTTAAAAAAAAATATACAAAATTAACTGCAATTAATTGTCCTATAATTCCAATCCATCTTAATGTAATATACGTTGATTTTTTAAATGTATGATATTTTGAAGTTTCAAAAAACTTCATTTTTAAATGTCTAGATTCCGAACATTTATGGCATTCGAAACTATAAAATCTTTTCTCAATGCTACATCATTGCCCATCAAAGTATGAATTAAACTTTGATCTTTTTTTATATCTTTAGAGTATTGAACTTGTAGCAAATTTCTTGTCGCTGGATCTAACGTAGTGCTCCATAACTCTTCAGGATTCATTTCCCCTAAACCTTTAAATCTTTGGATATTCATTTTTGATTTTTCTAAATCGAGTGCTTTAGAATATTCTTTTGAACCTTTTTTTATTTTTTTTAATTCTTTGTTATTATTTATTATATAATCCTCTAATTCTTTCTCATCCTTAATATAAATTCCTTTAGAGCCCTTATTGATTTTAAATAATGGTGGTTGTGCTAAATAAACATGACCATTTTCAATTAATCTATTAAAAGGCTTATTATTAAAAAATGTTAGAAGAAGTGCTCTGATGTGAGAACCATCTACATCAGCATCTGTCATAATAATTATTTTTCCATATCTCAAATCTTTTGTGTCAATATCTTGTGCCTTTGGATCTAAACCTAATGCATTAATCAAAGTAACTATTTCATTTGAAGAAATCATTTTAGACAAAGCCTTAGTTCTTTGGTCAGAACCATTTCCATTACCATTTTTTTTAATATTAAGATCCTCTACATAAGTATTAAGTATTTTTCCTCTAAGTGGTAAAACTGCTTGATTAGCTCTATTTCTTCCTTGTTTTGCTGAACCACCTGCTGAATCGCCCTCTACAATAAATAGTTCTGTTCCTTCTTGTTTACCAATTTGGCAATCAGCTAATTTTCCAGGAAGACCACTTAATTCAAGAGCTCCTTTTCTTCTAACATTTTCTCTTGCTTTTCTAGCAACATCTCTAGCCATTGCTGCTTGAATAACTTTAGCTAAAACAATTTTTGCAATCGATGGATTTTGATCAAACCAAACAGATAATTTTTCATTTATTAGTGTTTCTACTATCATCCTTACTTCTGATGAAACTAGTTTATCTTTTGTTTGGGATGAAAACTTTGGATCTGGAATTTTGGTCGATAGCACACAAGTAAGGCCCTCCTTAATATCATCACCTGAAATTGCTAATTTATTTTTCTTTAGTAAATTATTTTCATTAGCATATTTATTTATTACTCTAGTTAATGCACTTCTAAATCCTAATAAGTGAGTTCCTCCATCTTTTTGATAAATATTATTTGTATATGGGAAGATATCTTCTGTATATCCTGCATTCCATTTTAAAGAACACTCAAGTTCAATGTTATTTTTTTTTCCTTCAATATAAATTGGTTTTCTAAATAAATCATTTCCATTTTTATTTTGTAGCTTTTCTCTTTTTTCATCTAAAAATTCTACAAATTCTAGAACACCTCCATCAAATTTAAACTCTAAAGTTTTTTCTTTCTTTTGACTTGCATCGGTAAATATAATTTTTATTCCTTTATTTAAAAATGCTAATTCTCTCATTCTTTTTATCAAAATATTTGCACTAAATTTTATTGAAGAAAAAATTTCTTTAGAAGGTAAAAAGGTTATTTTTGTTCCAGTATTTTTTGCTTTTCCAGCCACTTTCAATGGCGCTTTAGCTTTACCATTTTGAAATTCAATATAATATTTTTTTCCATCTCTATATATTTCTAACTGTAATTTTTCAGATAAGGCGTTAACAACAGAAACACCTACACCATGCAGTCCACCAGAAACTTTATAAGAATCATGATCAAACTTACCTCCTGCATGAAGTTGTGTCATAATTACTTCTGCTGCTGATTTTTTTTCTCCTTTATGGATATCTACAGGTATACCTCTACCATCATCATTTACTGTAATTGTTTGATCAGAATTGATTTTTACATTAATATTTTTACAATATCCCGCTAATGCTTCGTCAATTGAATTATCAACAACCTCATAAACCATATGATGCAAACCAGTACCATCATCTGTGTCTCCAATATACATGCCAGGTCTTTTTCTTACTGCTTCAAGACCTTTTAAAACTTTAATGGAATCTGCTTGATATGTATTTTTATTTGTCATTTTTTTAAATTTTGGAAAAAGAAAATTATAACATTTTTTAAAAAAATTGCTGATTTATCTTCACTTAGGAACTGTAAAATACTTAAATTACCTTTGAAAAATAGGGCTTATTTGGTGGCGGAGAGAATGGGATTCGAACCCATGAAAGAATTGCTCCTTTACACGCTTTCCAAGCGTGCGCCTTCAACCACTCGGCCACCTCTCCAACTATTTTTCTTTTGAAATCTTAAGTACACCAATAAATGCCTCTTGTGGAATTTCAACTCTTCCAAATTGTTTTGATCTAGCTTTACCTTTTTTCTGTTTTTCTAAAAGTTTTCTTTTTCTATCTGTTGCTCCTCCGCCGTGAATTTTAGTTAATACATCCTTTTTAAATCCCTTAATTGTCTCTCTTGCAATAATTTTGCCTCCTATCGCTGCTTGGACCGGAATCATAAAATTATGTCGTGGGATTAAATCTTTCAATTTTTCACAGACTTCTCTTCCTGTTTTTTGAGCAAAATCTTTATGAATCATCATGGCTAAAGCATCAACAGGTTCACCATTTACTAATATAGCAAGCTTAACTAGGTCTCCTTCTCTATGCTCAATTATCTCATAATCAAAACTTGCATATCCACTAGTCATTGACTTCAATCTATCATTAAAATCAAAAACAACCTCATTCAATGGAAGTTCATAATTTACTACCGCTCTATTTCCAGAATAACTTAGATTAGTTTGTATCCCTCTTTTATCCTGACACATTTTAATTATTGAACCTAAATATTGGTCGGGAGTAATGATGGTTGCCTTAATCCATGGTTCTTCAATATACTTTATTAATGTAGGATCTGGTAAACTTGATGGATTTTGTAAATCAATTGTACTGCCGCTGTTGAGAAAAACTTTGTAAACTACTCCTGGGGTAGTTGTTAATAAATTAACATCAAATTCTCTTTCTAATCTTTCTGTTACAATTTCTAGATGAAGCAAACCTAAAAAACCACATCTAAATCCTAAACCTAAAGCTGACGAAGATTCTGGCTCAAAAGAAAAGCTTGCATCATTTAATTGTAACTTTGCTAAACCATCTTTTAATTTTTGAAATTCAGAACTATCTACTGGAAACAATCCGCAAAATACTACTGGTTTACTTGGTTTAAAACCTGGTAAAGCTTCTTTTAAAGGTTTTGATGCATCACAAATCGTGTCACCAACTTTTGTTTCTGATAAAACTTTTATACCTGTTGTAATAAATCCAATTTCACCTGTTTTTAATTCATTTATGTCAACTGGTTTAGGAGTAAAAACACCAACTTTTTCAACAATATACTCTTGATTTGTAGACATCATTTTAATCCTCATATTTTTTGTAAGCTTTCCATCAATAACTCTAACTAAAATGACAACACCTAAATAAGTATCGTACCAACTATCTACCAAGAGACATTTTAAATCCGATGAACTTTCTCCCTTCGGTGCTGGCAAAGTAGTAATAATTTGTTCTAAAATATCTTGTATTCCTTCACCTGTTTTTCCAGAACAAGGAATGGCGTTTTCAGTATCAATACCTATTACTTCTTCAATTTGTTTTTTTGTTTTATCTAAATCTGAAGCAGGCAAGTCAACTTTGTTTAAAACTGGAACTATTTCATGGTTTATATCCATTGCCTGGTAAACATTTGCAAGTGTCTGAGCTTCAACTCCTTGTGTGCTATCTACAATCAAGATTGAACCTTCACAAGCATATAACGACCTACTGACCTCGTAACTGAAATCTACGTGGCCTGGGGTATCTATAATATTCAAAATATACTTTTTTCCATCTTTGGCTTTATAATTCAATTTTACTGTTTGAGCTTTAATTGTGATCCCTCTTTCACGCTCAATATCCATTGAGTCTAAAACTTGAGCTTTCATCTCTCTTTCAGTCAGTCCACCACAACTATGAATTATTCTATCTGCAATTGTAGACTTTCCGTGATCTATATGTGCAATAATCGCAAAATTTCTTATGTTATCAATTAAACTCATTGGCTTTAGGAACGAATTTTTGCGCCAGTTTTATTTTCGACTGTTTTAATAATTAATTTATTAATTTTATCTAAATCAGAAACATCTAAAGTCTTTTCTTGCGATTGGATAGTAACACTTATTGCAATTGATTTTTTATTTTTTGGAATATTCTCGCCCTCATAAACATCAAAAACTTTAATATTTGATATTAGATTTTTATCTACATTAGCAATTACACTTACTAAGTCTTGAACATTGATTTTTTTATCAACTATAAAAGCAAAATCTCTCTCAGATTTTTGATAATCTGAAACAGAATATTTGGTCTTTTGATCTTTTAAAGATTTTTTTGGTAATTTTAAGTTATCAAGAAATATTTCAAAGCCAACTAAAGACTCTGTTTTTAAATCAATTTGTTTAATAATATTTGGATGAATTTCTCCAAAATAAGCAGCTATACTATCTTTCCCTCTATTTAAAAATAATCTTCCTGACTTACCTGGATGATAATAAGTTGGTGTTTCATCATCAATAAAAAATTTTTCAGAGTCATAACCTGCTTCCACTAATGTTTGGACAACATCTCTTTTAATATCAAATACATCTACATTTCTATCTTTTTCTAACCAAGAAAGACGTGATTTTTTCCCAGCTACCAATCCAGACACTACTGTATTTTGCTCACCAGGTTGCGTTCCATAAAATATTGGCCCTATCTCAAAAATAGACAAATCTTTAATACCTCTATCTATATTTTTTCTCATATATATAATTAAATTAGAAAATATAGAATTTCTCAAAACACTTAACTCAGAACTTATAGGATTAATAATTTTTAATTCTTTATATTGACCCTTAAAATAATCATTATATTTTGCATCAGTAAAAGACCATGTAATAGCCTCTAAATATCCTTTTGAAGCAATAGATCTCTGAAGAAAATGAAATAATTTTTGTGTTTGAGTTAATGTAGATTTTTTTCTTTCTTTAATTGGTTCTTCAATTTTTATCTTATCGTATCCAGATAGCCTTACTAATTCCTCTACTACATCTATTTCTTGGGAAATATCTGGTCTCCAAGAAGGTATGGTTAATTTGAGAGCTTTTTTATCTTTTTTACACTGGAATCCAAGTTTACCTAAAATGTACAACATGTCTTTTGTCGGAATTTTAAAACCGGTTACTTTCTCAAATGAATTTGGATCGAATTTAATTATCTTATTTTTAAATTTATTAATTTTTTGAATATCTATTTTGCTAATTTCACCACCACAAATTTTTTTAATTAGAAAAGCAGCTTTTTTTAATCCTTCTTCAATAGATAATTGATCAATACCTCTCTCAAATCTAAATTTTGCATCTGAATCAATATTTAATCTTTTGGCTGTGCTTCTTATCGATCTTGGATCAAAATAGGCTGACTCGATTAAAACATTTTTTGTATCAATCTCAGTACCAGACCTTGTTCCTCCTATAATACCACCAAGTCCTAAAACACCTTTATCGTCACTAATTACACACATGCCGTCTTCTAGTTTATAGTTTTTATTATCAAGTGCGGTAAACTCTTCTCCAGATTTTGAATTTCTAACAATTATTCTTTTTTCAATTTTATCTGCATCGTAAGCATGTAATGGACGATTAATATCTATCATTACATAATTTGTAATATCTACAATTGCTGAAATAGGTTTTTGACCTATTGAAATTAATTTGTCTTTTAACCATTTTGGACTTTCTACATTTTTTACATTTGTGATGAGACAACTTCCAAAAGAAAAGCATCCCTGATTTTTTTCATTTGAAATCTTTACTTTAATTGTTTGAGGTTTTTTTGAATTTATTACTTTATTTTTTTCCTGTTTTAATTTACCAAAGCCTGAAGCTGCTAAATCTCTTGCTATTCCTCTAACACCAAGACAGTCTGGTCTATTTGGTGTGATGGATAGATCAATTAAATTAGAGCTAGCTTGATTAAAAAAATTTTTTCCTATACTTTTATTATATTTTGAAAGCGCAAGTTCTGTTATTCCTTCGCTTTCCTCAGATAAATTTAGTTCTGACTCAGAACAAAGCATTCCATAAGATGTTACATCCCTTATTTTAGCAACAACTAATTTAGTTTTATTTTTTGGTATGATTGCACCTGGAGGAGCGTAAACGGTAATTAAACCATTTCTTGCGTTTGGTGCGCCGCATACTACTTTTTTAATCTCCTTTTCACCTATGTCTACGTCACAAACTTTTAATCGATCAGCATTAGGGTGTTTTTCAGTTTTTACTATTTTTGCAATTTTAAATAAATCTAAACCCTCAGATAAATTCTCTATACTTTCAACTTCAAGACCAATGTCTGTTAATTTTTCTATTAAACTTTCTTCTTTTGCGTTCACCGTTAAGTGATCTTTTAACCAATCAAATGTTATTTTCATCGACTCAGGCCTCTATAATTTGTTGGAACATCAAGTGGGTCAAATCCAAAATGATTTAACCATCTATAATCACAATCAAAAAAAGATCTTAAATCGTTAATTCCATATTTTAACATTGCCAATCGGTCTATCCCAATCCCAAATGCATATCCTTGATACTTAGCAGGGTCTACTTTTACATTTTTTAAAACATTAGGATGTACCATTCCACATCCTAATATTTCAAGCCATTGATCTCCCTCTCCTATAATAATTTTTCCATCTTTTATTTTATAACCAATATCTACTTCTGCTGATGGTTCTGTAAAAGGAAAATGGCTTGGTCTAAATCTCATTTTGATTTTTTCAACTTCAAAAAACTCTTTGATAAAATAGTTTAAGCATCCTTTTAAATGACCCATATTAATATTTTTATCTATATGAAGACCTTCTACCTGATGAAACATAGGTGCATGTGTTTGGTCACTGTCAGATCTATAAGTTCTACCTGGCGCAATAATTTTAAAAGGAGGTTTATCTTTCATCATAGTTCTAATTTGAACTGGTGATGTGTGTGTTCTTAGTAGAACTTCCTTATTTTCATCTAAATAAAAAGTATCATGCATATCTCTTGCAGGATGATTATCGGGTGTATTTAAAGCTGTGAAGTTATTATATTCATTTTCAACATCAGGACCTTCCTCAACGCTAAATCCTATTTCAGAAAAAATAGATGAAATTTCATCTATAGTTTGTGAGACTGGATGAACTTTGCCTCTAGCAAATGGTCTTTCAGGTAAAGTTATATCAATTTTTTCTTTCTCTAATTTTTCATTTATTTTTTTTCCATCAATCTCATTTATTTTATTTATTATCAAGCTCTGAAGTTCGTCTTTCACTTGGTTTAAATCAGATGCAAATTTTTTTCTTTCTTTTTCTGGTATTAATCCAATAGTTTTGAATTGAGATGATATTTGACCATTTTTGCCAAACAAATCTGTTTTGATTGTATTGATTTCCTCTAAGCTTAAATCATTTTTAAGCTTTGATACAAATTGATCTCTAATATTTTTTATGTCTGACATATTAGTAGATTATTTCCTTAAGAAATAAAAACAATAGCGAAGATTAATTTAAAGCGGATTGAGCTTTTTGTACAATTTTTTTGAAAGCTTCTGGGCTATCATAAGCTATTTCAGCAAGAATTTTTCTATCTATTGCAATACCACATTTGCTTAAACCATTGATAAATTTTGAATAAGTTAAGCCCTCTGCTCTTACTCCAGCATTAATCCTTTGTATCCACAGTGATTTAAAATCTCTTTTTTTGTTTCTTCTATCTCGATAAGCATATTGCATGGATTTTTCCATCGCCTGCTTAGCAACTCTGATCGTATTTTTTCTTCTGCCCCATTGGCCTTTTACGGCTTTTAAAACTTTTTTATGTTTAGCTTTACTGGTAACACCTCTTTTAACTCTTGCCATTATTAACCTCTTAAACTGTAAGGCATATATGATTTAACAATTTTTCCATCTTGTTTGGACAATGTCGTTGTGCCTCTTAGTTTTCTTACTTGTGAATTCGTTCTTTTAATCATGCCATGTCTTTTACCAGCCTGAGCAGAAATAACTTTACCCTTAGCAGATATTTTAAATCTTTTTTTTGCTGAGCTTTTTGTTTTTAGTTTTGGCATAATTCTGCGGACTTATACAAAGAAAGATATAATTTTACAACCTCTATTAAGGCTTATAAAGGCTGAATTACCATGATCATTTGCTTTCCATCAAACTTAGGATGCAATTCTACCTTGCCAATATCTTTCATATCTTCTTTAATCTTCCCCATTAATTCATTTCCTAGATGAGAATGTTGAAGTTCTCTACCTTTAAATCTTATAGTAAATTTTACCTTGTCTCCTTTAGCTATAAATTTTTTAGCATTTTTAACTTTAAATTCATAATCATGAGTTTCTGTAACAGGTCTCATTTTAATTTCTTTTAAAGAAACAATTTTTTGTTTCTTTTTTGCAAGATTTGCTTTTTTTTGAGCATCATATTTAAACTTACCCATATCCATAATCTTACAAACGGGTGGGTTTGCATTAGCGGCTATTTCAATTAAATCTAAACCTTGGTTTTTTGCCAAAGAAATTGCTTCATTAGTATTCATTATACCAAGATTATCACCCTCACTCCCTATAACTTGAACATCTGGAGAAGAGATTCTATTGTTAGATCTTGGTCCCTTATCTTTAGTTCTTCTTTGAAAGTAATTTTGTTTAAAATCTACCACTTAGTTTGATGATGCTTTGTTTAAAGCAGAGAATGTTTTTAAGAATTGATCTATACCCATATTTTCTTGTTTATTAGAGTCTAATCTTCTAATCGTTACTGAATTGGAGTCAACTTCTTTTTTACCACAAATTAATAAAAGCGGTATTTTTGCTAAAGAATGATCTCTAATTTTATAATTTAAATTATGATTTTTTAAATCTACTGCAGAACTTATACCTGAATTTTTAATTTTATTTGATACCTCGACTGCATAGTCATTAAATTCCTCTGAAATAGGTATTACCATAGTCTGTAAAGGAGATATCCAAAATGGAAACTTGCCTGCATAGTTTTCAATTAAAATTCCAATAAATCTCTCTAGAGAACCAAATAATGCTCTATGCAACATAACAGGAACTTTTTTAGTTCCATCTTTGTCAACATAAGAAGCGTCTAATCTTCCAGGTAAATTTAAATCTACTTGCAAAGTTCCACATTGCCAATCTCTGCCAATAGCATCTCGTAAAACAAATTCAATTTTAGGACCATAAAATGCTCCCTCACCTTTATTAATAGTATATTCTAATTTAGAAGCTTTAACAGCTTCAAGTAAAGAGGCTTCTGCTTTATCCCATACCAAATCATCACCAACTCTTACTTCTGGCCTATCTGCATATTTTAGAATTACATTTTCAAAACCCAGGTCCTTGTAAATATCTAGTATTAAATTTGTAACAATTAAACATTCACTAGTAATTTGATCTTCAGTACAAAAAATATGGGCGTCATCTTGAGTAAAAGCTCTTACTCTTAATAACCCATGTAAAGCGCCTGATGGCTCATAACGATGAACTTTCCCAAATTCAGCAAAACGTAAAGGAAGATCTCTGTAACTTTTTAGTCCTTGATTAAATACCTGGATATGACCAGGGCAATTCATCGGTTTAATCGCAAAAACTTTCTCATCTGGTGTTTCAGAAGTGTACATGTTTTCTCCATATTTTTCCCAATGCCCAGATTTTTCCCATAGTTGTCTATCTAGTACCTCTGGAGTATTTACTTCTTTATAACCAGCAGCATCTTGTCTACTTCTCATATAGTTAATTAGCTTTTGAAACAAACTCCATCCTCTTTCATGCCAAAATACAGAGCCAGGGCTTTCCTCTCTAAAATGAAATAAATCCATTTCTCTACCTAATTTTCTGTGATCTCTTTTTTCGGCTTCTTCTATTCTTTTTAAATATTCATCTAGATCTTTTTGAGTTGCCCAACTTGTACCATATATTCGTTGCAACATTTCATTATTAGAGTCTCCTCTCCAATATGCTCCTGATACTTTTGTAAGTTTAAAATATTTTCCTATTTTGCCTGTAGAGGATAGATGTGGACCTCTACACAAATCATGCCACTCACCATGAAAGTAAATTGATACATCTTCGTTTTCAGGTATCGCTTCAATAAGCTCAGCTTTATAAATTTCTCCTTTTTTTTTAAAATGGCTAATTGCTTTATTTCTATCCCAGACTTCTCTTTTTGTTATTTCATTCCTGTCAACAATCTCTTTCATTTTATTTTCAATTTTTACTAGATCATCCTCTGTAAATGGTTCTTTTCTTGCAAAGTCGTAATAAAATCCATTTTCAATCACTGGTCCAATAGTAACTTGTGTACCAGGAAATAATTCTTGAACAGCCATAGCTAAAATATGAGCTGTGTCATGTCTTATAGTTTCTAAGCCCTCAGGATTTTTTGAGGTAAAAATTTTTACAGAACAATCATTTACAATTAAAAAATCAAGATCTTTAAGCTCACCATCAACGCTTATGACCATGGCTTGTTTGGCTAATGATTTGCTAATTTTTTCAGCTACTTCAAGTCCAGTAACTTTATTAGGAAAATTAATATTGTTTCCGTCAGGTAATGTTATTATTGGCATTTAATTTAATAATCTTTTATACTCTGAATAAGTAGAAAAGCACATTTTTTCAACATTAAATTTTTGAACTATGTTTTTTCTACCCTCATTACCAATTGATTTTAATAGAGTTTCATCCATGTTAAGAGTTTTTAAAATTTTATTACTTAATGATTTAGCATTTCCTGCTTCGTATAAAAAACCAGTTTTTTGATCAATTATAGTTTCGTTAGAACCTCCAATATTACTTGCTATAATTGGTTTTTCCATCGATTGCGCTTCAACAGCAACTCTACCAAAAGCCTCTGGTTCGGTTGAGGCTGAAACAATAATATCAGAAACTTTATAAGCTAATGCCATATCATTACAATGATCTACAAACCTTATTTGTTTAGACAGTCGATATTGCTCTGCAAGTCTTATTAATTTTTTCTTATATAAATCTCTACCTTGATCACTACCTAGAATGACAGCATAAAATGCTTCATAACCCAATTCTATATTCACTAAGTTAACTGCCTCAATAAATACCTCTTGTCCTTTCCAAGAAGTTAATCTACCAGGTAAAAGTATAATTTTTTTATCTTTTTCAATGTCCCATTCTTTTAATAATTTTTTCTCATCAATTTCAATTTTGGTTGTTGGATCAAAGTAGTCGACATTTATTCCTCTAAAAATAACCATTAATTTTTTTTTCTCATTTAAATATTTTGAATAATTTTTTTTAATATGAGAAAAAATAAAATTAGATCCTGCAATAATTAAATCTGCTCTAGTCATTACTGAGTTATAAATTTTTTTTATATTACCATTAAAATTGTATGTTCCATGAAATGTAGTTACAAATTTTCTTCCTGTGATTTTTGTTGCTAACAAACATGACCAAGCAGGTGCTCTACTTCTCGCATGAACTAGAGAAATATTATAAATTAAAATTATTCCAATTAAGATAAAAGCATTAATTAAGATTAGTAAAGGATTTTTACTTTGCACTGGGAGTCTAAATATTTTAACTTTTTTTCTATCTACAAATTTAAGTAATTCACCACCACTTGTTACAATAAATGATTTACAATTATTTTCTGGTAAATAATGTGCAATATCATAACAGCCTGTTTCAGCTCCCCCATAACCTAGTTTTGGTATTACTTGTAAAACTTTAAAATCAGATGACATTTGATATGATTATATATTAATAGACAAAACTTATAAACGATTATGGCAAATTTCAGATATCATCAAATATCAAATACAAAGAAAATTAGACATATTTCTAAAATTTTTAAAAATAGTTCTTTTATAGTTTTTTTGCATGGCTTTATGTCAGATCTTGAGGGAAAAAAACCAAATACATTTTTGGAATTTGCTAAAAAAAATAAAGTAAGTTTTTTAGCGCTAGAATACTCTGGTCATGGGAAATCTTCTGGAAAATTTGTAAATGGAAATATTTCAAAATGGAGTAAAGAGACGTCAATTTTAATTAGAAAATACATTAAAAAAAAAGAATTTGTGCTAATTGGTTCAAGTATGGGCGCATGGATTTCGCTCAATCAATTCAAAATTTTCAAAAAACAGATTAAAGGATTTTTAGGAATAGGGGCTGCTCCTGAATTTTTAGAAAATTTAATGTGGAAAAAATTTACTAAAAAAATGAAAGAAGAGACAATTCGTAAGGGTATTTATCAATTAAAACATGGAAATTATGAATATCCAATTACTCTACAATTAATAAAAGATGGAAGAAAAAACAAAGTCTTAAATAAGATAATAAATTCAAATATTAAAGTAACAATGGTACATGGTGAAAAAGATGAGGTTGTTCCCGTCTCATATTCAAGAAAAGTTTTAAGATTATTTCCAAAAGCTAAGAAAAAATTAAATATTATAAAAAAAGGTGATCACAGTTTATCAAATAAAAAATGGTTAAATATAATTTTAAAAGAGCTTAAATTATTAATTTAGCTAACTTTTTTTATATCTTTTTTTAAAGTAATTGGATTTTTTAATTTATCCAACATTTCTTTAGGACACACCTGAACAAAATTATTTACTTCATCATCAAAGTTTTCAATTATTTTTTTCGATAATTGAGACTCAGTTTCTTTAAAATGCTCACTAACTAAATTTTTTAAATATTCTTTCCAGTAATCTGTCTCTACATTTTGCCAAACTACTGACTCTGGATTTACTTTCTTCTCAAATTGTTGAGATTTGTCATATATAAATGCCATTCCACCTGTCATACCAGCTGCAAAATTATCACCAACATCTCCTAAAATTACTACAGTTCCACCAGTCATATATTCACATCCATTAGAATCGCATCCTTCAATTACTGTAACTGCACCAGAATTTCTAACTGAAAATCTTTCGCCGGCTTGGCCAGCAGCAAAAAGTTTTCCTGAAGTAGCTCCGTAAAGAACAGTATTTCCTAAAATTGTATTTTCATTTGAAACTAAATTGCTCTCTTCAGGTAATTTTATTGAAATAGTGGCTCCTGACAAACCTTTACCAACATAATCATTTGCATCTCCCTTTAATACAAGTTTTAAACCTTTAGAAGAAAATGCACCAAATGATTGGCCCGCTGATCCTTTAAAATTTAAAACTAAAAAGTTTTCATCAAGTCTTTCATAACCGTATTTTTTATACAAATAATGAGAAATTCTTGTGCCTACTGCCCTGTGAGTATTTTTTATTTGATATTCACTCTCAATTTTTTCAGAATTATCTAAAGCTTGTTCAATTTCTGGCCAAATTTGTTGGTCAAGAGTATCTGGTACACTATTTATTTCTTGATCCTCACAATACCTTGGATTATTTCCAGTATCAGCTTGAACAAATAAAGGATTTAAATCTAAATCGTCTAAATTTGGAGAACCCTTACTAACCTGTTTTAACAAATCTGTCCTACCAATCACTTCATTTAATGATTTAAAACCTAAATTTGCTAATATTTCTCTTACTTCACTTGCTATAAATGTGAATAAATTAACTATTTTTTCTGGAGTCCCAGTAAATTTTTCTCTGAGCTTTTTATCTTGAGTACAAACGCCTACTGGACATGTATTTGAATGACACTGCCTTACCATTATACATCCCATTGCAACTAATGCGGTAGTAGCAACGCCATATTCTTCAGCACCCATCATTGCAGCTATCACCACATCTCTTCCAGTTTTTATTCCACCGTCAGTTCTTAATGTAACTTTATGTCTAAGATTATTTAAAGTTAATACTTGGTTTGCTTCCGTCAAACCCATTTCCCATGGTATTCCTACGTACTTTACACTTGTTTGAGGTGTTGCTCCTGTTCCACCATTATGTCCAGAAATTAATATTATATCTGCTTTTGCTTTAGCTACACCAGCTGCAATTGTTCCTACTCCAGAGGAAGCAACAAGCTTAACTCCAATTCGTGCTTTGGGGTTTATTTGTTTCAAATCATAAATTAGTTGTGCAAGATCTTCTATTGAATAAATATCATGATGTGGAGGTGGTGATATTAAAGTTACTCCAGGAGTTGAATGTCTAAGTTTAGCAATCTCCTCTGTAACTTTAAATCCTGGTAGCTGACCTCCCTCGCCAGGCTTAGCACCTTGTGCAATTTTAATTTCTATCTCATTACAATTATTAAGATAATTAACTGTAACTCCGAATCTTGCAGAAGCTATTTGTTTAACTCTTGAGTTTGCACTGTCACCATTATCTAAAACTTTGAATCTACTTGCGTCTTCACCGCCCTCTCCGCTACATGAAGCACCTTTGATCCTATTCATGCCAGTTGCCAAAGTTTCATGTGCCTCTTTCGATAAAGCTCCATGAGACATGCTCCCACTTCCAAATCTTTTTAAAATATTTTCTATTGGCTCAACCTTAGAAATATCTATTGGCCCGCTTAATTTTTTTTCTCTAAAATCAATTAAGTCTCTAAGATTAATAGGTGGTAAACTATATATTCCATCTGCATATCTTTTATAGGCATCATAAGAATTAGATCCTACTGCACTTTGAAGTAAATGAATTAATTTTCCTTGATATTGATGTGTTTCACCGTTTTTACGATATCTATATATACCGCCAATTGGCAATATAGTTTCAGAACTTTCAAATGCCTCTTTATGAATTTCTCTAATTTTTTTTTCTATACCAGTAAGTCCAATACCTGAAATTTTAGAGACAACTCCTGGAAAATAATCTGCAACGATTGTTCTACTTAAACCTACGGTTTCAAAGTTACATCCACCTCTATAAGAACTTATAACTGAAATACCCATTTTAGACATGATCTTTAATAAACCTGCGTTTACTGATTTTATGTATCTCTCTACACATTCATCAAAGCTAAATTGACCAAATAATTTCTTTTCATAACGCTGAAATAAACTATCAAATGCTAAATATGGATTTACAGTAGTTGCTCCAACTCCTATTAAGGTTGCAAAGGAGTGTGTATCTAAAGCCTCTCCAGATTGAACATTTATTGATACATATCCTCTTAGTTTTTTTTCAATAAGGAATGAATTAATTGATCCAACTGCTAAAAGCATTGGTATGGGAAGTTTTAAGCTAGAAAGTTCTTTGTCACTTAAAATCAATTGAGTAACTCCCTGTCTTACTGCAATTTCAGATTCTTTTTGAATTTTTTTAATTGAATCAGATAAAGTTTCTTCCTCAGAAAAAGTACAATCAATTATAGATGAATTATTGCCGAAAAAATTTATAAATTTTTCAAACTGAGAATTTGATAATATTGGACTATTTAAAACATAAATGTTTTGCTTTGTTAAGTTATCAAAATTTAAAATATTTCCAAGATTTCCAAATCTTGTTTTAAGGCTCATTACTTTATTTTCTCTTAAAGAGTCTATTGGTGGGTTTGTGACTTGGCTAAAATTCTGTCTAAAAAAATGGTATAACGGTCTATACCTATCTGACAAAACAGCCAATGGTGTATCGTCCCCCATAGATCCAGTTGCTTCTTTAGCATCTTCTGCCATAGGATGCAGTATGAGCTCAAGGTCTTCTAAACTTATTCCAAAAGTATATTGCCTTCTTCTTAAATCATCTCCAGAAAAAGAATTTTTTTCATCTGAAATATTTAACTTATCATCTAGGTCGATAATTTGTGAATTAAAGTGTTTATATTCTTTAGCTAAATAATCTTTTATTTGCTTGTTAGTAAATACTTTGCCTTTTTCTATTCTAACTCCAATTATTTCTCCAGGACCCAATCTTCCCTTTGATAAAATTCTTTTTTCATTTAATTCAATCATTCCTGTTTCAGAACCTGCGAATAATAATTTGTCTTTTGTAATTGCGTATCTTAAAGGTCTTAATCCGTTTCTATCATTTGCAGCTATAACCCACTCATTATCAGTTCCAGCAATAGCTGCTGGTCCATCCCATGGCTCCATAGTACTATTTAAAAAATTGAATAATTGTTGGTGATCTTTTGGTAGAGTTTTATTTTTTTTAGACCATGCATCTGGAACTAACATTAGCTTCGCCAAAGGAGCAGGCTGACCAGATATATTTAATAATTCAAAAACATTGTCTAACGCAGCAGAGTCTGATGCTCCCTGTTGTATAACAGGTTTTAAGTTTTCAATATCGTCAAAAAGGGGACTGTTCATCTCTTGTTCATGAACTTTCATCCAATTTTTATTTCCTCTATAAGTATTAATTTCTCCATTATGTGCTATAGCTCTAAAGGGTTGAGCTAAATTCCAGCTAGGTGCTGTATTTGTTGAAAATCTTTGATGAAAAATAACAAACCTTGAAACAAATCTCTCATCTTTTAGATCAAGGTAGAAATCTGAGATAGCTTCAGCTAAAAACATTCCCTTGTAAATGATAGACTTAGAACTCAATGAACAGATATAAAAATTGTTTAAAGATTTTTTAAAAGCTTCATTTTCTATCTTTCTTCTAGTTTCGTAAATTTTTCTTTCTAAATCTTTATTTTTTAATTCTGGATTATAAGGTTTAAACAATACTTGGATAATTTCAGGCATTGTTTGGAATGCTTTTTCTCCTAAAACTTTTGGATTAACTGGAACTTGTCTCCACCCATAAATACTAAAATCATTTTTTGTCAATTCACTTTCAACAATAGTTTTACATCTTTCTTGTGCAGCATAATCATTCCGAGGCAGAAATATCATGCCCACACATATTTCAGAATTGTCATGTGTGTGTCCTGTCACTTCTATCTTTTCAATGAAGAAATCTTTTGGTATTTCAACATGAATTCCAGCTCCATCACCAGTTTTCCCATCGGCATCTACAGCGCCTCTATGCCAAACAGCTTTTAACGCTTCAATACCATACTCTACAACTTTACGAGATTTTTTACCTTCAGTTGATGCAATTATACCAACTCCACAAGCATCATGCTCCATGTCTTCTGAATAGACATTATTTTCTTTTAAAAGCTGAAGGTTTTTTTTATAATTTTCCATTAAGCCACTTTTTTTTCCACTTTGGATTTACTCTCTAGATAAGTTTTAATTGAAGCTGCTGCATCTCTTCCGTCTTTTATCGCCCAAACAACTAATGAAGCTCCTCTAACTATATCACCAGCAGCAAACACTCCTTTTATATTTGTTTCCATAGTATCAAAATCTGTTTTAATAGTTCCCCACTTTGTTACTTGTAATTCATTAGTATCGAATAAATTTGGTAAATCCTCAGGATCGAAACCTAATGCTTTGATAACCATATCTGCTTTTGTTTCGTAACTTGAACCTTCTTGTACTTGTGGCTTTCTTCTTCCTGTTTCGTCTGGGTCACCTAATTTAATTTGATCTACAATTATTTTTTCTACTTTATTTGTACCTTTAAATTCTTTAGGACTTGATAACCAAACAAACTCAACACCTTCCTCTTCTGCATTTGCAACTTCTCTAGCAGATCCTGGCATATTTTCTTTATCTCTTCTATACAAACATTTAACAGATTTTGCCTTCTGCCTTATAGAAGTTCTTACACAATCCATTGCTGTATCACCTCCACCGATTACAACAATATCTTTACCTTCTGCATTTAAAATTCCTTTATCAAACAACTCAACATCATCTCCTAGACCTTTTTTATTAGATGCTGTTAAAAAATCCATTGCAGGAAAAATATTATCAAGATCATTACCAGGTAAGTTTACTTCTCTTGCTTTATAAACTCCTGTTGCAATTAAAATTGCATCGTGTTTTTTTCTCAATTGGTCTAAGCTTGCATCCTTACCAACTTCAAAATTTTGAACAAATTCAATTCCTCCATCTTTTAAGAGTTTTGTTCTTCGCTCTACAACTTCTTTTTCTAATTTAAAATTTGGAATTCCATAAATTAATAATCCTCCTGCTCTATCATATCTATCGTAGACAGTAATTTTATACCCATTTTTTCTTAATTGTTCTGCAGCAGCTAATCCAGCAGGACCTGCTCCTATAATTCCTACGCTTTGATTTTTTTCATTAGTTACCTTAATTGGTTTAACCCAGCCCTGAGCCCAAGCATTATCTGTAATATATTTTTCTACTGATCCAATAGTTACTGTTCCATGACCAGACTGTTCAATTACACAATTTCCCTCGCATAATCTATCTTGGGGGCAAATTCGGCCACACACTTCAGGCATATTGTTTGTGCTTTGGGATAATTCATACGCCTCTTTTAATCTTCCCTCAGCTGTCAGTTTAAGCCAATCTGGAATGTTGTTACTTAAAGGACAATGAACTTGGCAAAAAGGTACTCCGCATTGCGAACATCTACTTGACTGTTCTTTGGCTTTTTCATTGATATACTCGCCATAAATTTCGTTAAAATCTTTCTTTCTCGTATCAACTTCTCTTTTAGGTGGAGTTTGTTGACCTATTTTGACAAATTTGAGCATTTTATCTGGCATAATATTATTTAAGTTTTGGCAAAATATACCTTGATTTATGTATATAAAGTATAAAATAGGTCATATATATTGACCTTAATTTTTAAATTATTACGACTAATAAACAAGTTTTTAATTATTGCATAGCTATTATGCTTAAATCGAATTGTTTAAAATCAATACTTTATAAGTTACGAAGAAATAATGTTTCAAAATATTATAGAAGTTTTAATTCTCTCTG
Source organism: uncultured Pelagibacteraceae bacterium (assembly GCA_902555535.1). Taxonomy (GTDB): domain Bacteria; phylum Pseudomonadota; class Alphaproteobacteria; order Pelagibacterales; family Pelagibacteraceae; genus Pelagibacter. Next base: position 23,282 of record CACDTB010000002.1, read on the forward strand.
CAATTCAAGGAATATCTGAATTTCTGCCTATAAGCTCCTCTGCTCATTTAATTTTGGTTTCCACATTATATGAATTTAAGTCCAGTTCTCTTTTAATTGATATAAGCCTTCATTTAGGATCTCTAATGGCAATAATTTATTTTTTTAGAAATGAGCTATTGGATTCTAGAAAAAATAAAAGACTTATAAGTTTAATGATACTCGGATCTATTCCTTTAATAATTGTTGGCTATTTACTTTATAATACAGGTTTAATTTATCAGTTAAGAAACATAGAAATTATAGCATGGACTACATTAATATTTGCAATTATTTTATACATTTCAGACAAAAATCGATTTGATAAAAAAATTTCTTCAAATTTAAATTTTCAATCAATAATATTTGTAGGTATTTTCCAAATTTTCTCTCTTGTACCTGGGGTGAGTAGAGCGGGAATTACTATAACAGCTGCGAGAATTTTAAAATTTAATAGAGTAGATTCAAGTAAGATATCTTTTTTACTTTCAATCCCGGCATTGGCTGGGGCTAGTGTCTTAAGTTTAAAAGATGTTTTCGAACAATCAATTGAATTTAACTACTTGATCGTTATTGCGATTGTATCTTCCTTTATTTTTTCTTTCTTAACAGTAAAATTCTTTTTAATTTATATTAATAAATTTTCAATGAACGCTTTTGTAATTTATAGAATTGTAATTGCCTTAATTTTATTTTATTTAATTTATTAAATATATTTTTTTTTAACTAAAGGTAACAATTGAGATAAAAGAACTCCACATAGAATAAAAAAACATCCAAGCAGATTATTAATATCTAAAATTTGATTTAAAATAATCCAAGCAGCTATCGTAGCAAATACTCCTTCAAGTGAAAATATAATGGCCGCTGGTGCTGGTGTAATATTTCTCTGTGCATAAATTTGTAGAACAAATGCAAATCCGCCAGATAATATCCCAGCGTATAAAATTGAATAAATTTCCTTTAAAATATTATTTAAAATAAATTCTTCATAAATAATTCCAATTATAAATGAAAAAATGGCCACAATTAAAGTCTGCGCAGCTCCTAAAGTAAGTGGAAGATTGTATTTAGTTATAATGATCCCAGTAAAAATGATATGAGTGCTCCAAAATAAAGCTCCAAGAACAACTAAAGTATCTCCTAATCTTATTGTTGCATCATGAAAATTTGTTAATAAATATCCTCCGATCAAACATAGAACTACAGAAGGCCATACACTCCAATGTATTGATTTTTTACCGAACAAAAAAATGATAATCGGTACCATTGGCACATAAAAAATTGTAAAAAAAGCAGCATTTGCAACATCTGTATAAAGCAAAGCAACTTGTTGTAGTGCTGAGCCTAAGAATAAAGAAATTCCAATTAATAATGAATAAATTATGAAAGTTTTTTTATCTAATTTAAATTCTGATTTAAAATTTTTTAATTCAAATAAAATCATAAGTGGAATTATGGCTAAAAAACCAACAAAAAACCTCACAGCATTAAACGTAAAAGGGCCGATATTATCCATGCCCGTATCTTGGGCAATAAAAGTTGTTCCCCAAATGAAAGTACACAACAAGGCACTAAATAATGATATGGATTTACTCATTTTTAATTAGACAGCTAGTTTATAAGCAAAGTTTTTGCCTAAATTTTCTTTTAGATCATTATTAAACCTAGCTGCTTCAGCGCCGTCAATAATTCTGTGATCATAAGATAAAGAAATTGGCAGCATGGTCCTAGTTTGAAATTTCCCGTTCATAAAAATTTGTTTTTTTTCTGATCTTCCTACTCCTAATATAGCAACTTCAGGATAATTAATTATAGGAGTAAAAAATGAACCTCCTATACCACCTAAACTCGTAATCGTCATCGAGCCACCAAACAATTCTTTTTTATCAATTTTTAAATTTCTACAAAGTTCGCTTACCTCCTTTAATTCTTTACTTATCAGAGAAATTTTTTTGTTATTTGCATTTCTTATTTTTGGAACCATTAATCCATTTAGAGTGTCAACTGCTATCCCAATATGGTAATATTTTTTTAAAGTCATTTTTCCAGTCTCAATTTCGTCGATAGAAGAATTAAAACTAGGAAATTTCTTTAAAGACACAACTAAAGCCTTTATTATAAAGGCTAAAGGTGTAATTTTAATTTTTTCTCCAGTATACATATCTGTTAATGAACTCCTAAAACTTTCCATCTCTGTTATGTCGGCTTCATCGTGATTTGTAACATGAGGAATTGTTGTCCATGAATTTGTAAGATATTTTGATGACAATTTTTTTACTCTTGGTATGTCTTTTATTTCTATTTCACCAAAATCAGAATGTTCAAATTCGTTTTTAATTTTATCTGGTTGTGTATCTTTTGCTACAACAGTGTTTTTTGAATTAGTTGAAACATATTTTTTAATATCATCTTCAATAACCCTGCCATCTTTCTGGCTTCCAGCTACTTGATTAATATCTACACCAAGTTCTCTGGCAAATTTTCTAGCTTTTGGACTTGCAGATGAAATATTTGAAATATTATTTTTAGAAAAAGTTTTTTCTTGAATTTCAGATTTCATTACCTCAATTTTTTTAGATTCTTTTTCAATTTCTGGATTTTCTTTAACATCTTTCTTTTTAACTTCAGAGGTACTTTCTATAGTCAAAATTAAGTCGCCCTCAGAAACTTTGTCTCCTACTTTTATTTTTAAATTTTTAATTTTACCCTCTAAATTTGATGGTATTTCTACGCTAGATTTATCGCTTTCGATTGTTATTAAGGCATCATTTTTTTTAACTGATTGACCTTCAGTAACTAATACCTCTATCACTTCAACATCTTTAAAATCTCCAATATTAGGAACATTAATCTCAGTTTCTGACATCTTATAATTTTGTTGGCATTGGTTTATTGCTATCTATATTGTACTTCTTCATTGCATCTTTTGCGTGTTTGGAAGTTATAAGCTGTTCTTTTGCTAATATACTTAAACCGTAAGCTACAAAATGTTCTTTATCCACCTCAAAAAATTTTCTTAAATTTTTTCTAGTATCACTTCTTCCAAAACCATCTGCTCCTAATGAATAAAAGCTTTTATTAATATAAGATCTGATTTGATCTGAATTCATTCTCATATAATCTGATGCAGCCAAAATTGGACCTTCAGCTTTACCAAGACACTGTTCAACATAAGATTTTTTAGGTTCTTTATCAGGGTTCAGAAGATTAAATCTTTCCACTTCCATTCCATCTTTTCTTAATTCATTAAAGCTCGTTACGCTCCATACCTCACTATCTATTTGATAGTCATTTTGTAAAATTTCAGCAGCTGACATCATTTCTCTTAATATTGTACCTGATCCTAAAAGTTGAATTTTGGTTTTTTTATATTTGTTAAACTCTTTTATTTTGTACATGCCTTTTAAAATGCCTTCTTCACAATTTTTATCTTTAGGCATTCCTGGGTGTGAATAATTTTCATTCATTGTTGTAATGTAATAAAAAACATTTTCATTTTTCTCATGCATTCTTCTTAAACCTTCTCTAAAAATAACAGCTAATTCATAATGGAAGGTAGGATCATAAGTAACACAATTTGGAATAGTTGAGGCAATTAGATGACTATGTCCATCTTGATGTTGTAAACCTTCTCCTGCTAGAGTTGTTCTACCAGCTGTTGCACCTACTAAAAATCCTCTTGCCTGACTATCTCCAGCCGCCCAAGCTAAATCTCCTGTCCTTTGAAATCCAAACATAGAATAAAAAATATATATTGGAATCATTTCAATATCATGATTAGTATATGCAGTAGCAGCTGCTATCCATGATGACATTGCGCCAGCTTCATTTATACCTTCCTCTAAAACTTGACCACTTTTATCCTCTCTATAAGAACTTAATTGAGCAGAATCTTCAGGTTCATATTTTTGTCCTTCATGTGCATAAATTCCTATTTTTTGAAAAAATCCTTCCATACCAAATGTTCTTGCCTCATCAGGAATAATTGGGACCAATCTAGGAGATATATTTTTATCCCTTAATAAATTTGTTAACATTCTTACTAGGGCCATAGTGGTAGACATTTCTTTTTCACCAGTTGATACTTTCATGAAATCAAAAATATCTTTTGAAGGTGCTTTGATTGGTTTAGCGAAAGTCGAACGTTCAGGTAAATATCCACCTAATTTAATTCTTCTTTCTTTTATGTATTTTGTTTCTGGAGATTTCTCGTCAGGCCTAAAGTATTCAATATTTCTTACTTGATCATCTGTTAGAGGGACGTCAAAGCGATCCCTATAATACATCAAATCGTCAACATCTAATTTTTTTGTTTGGTGTGTAGTATTCACGCTTTCCCCAGATTTTCCCATTCCATAACCTTTAATAGTTTTAGCAATAATAACTGTTGGACTTCCTACACTTTTAGTTGCTTTATCATATGCAGCAAAAACTTTATGAGGGTCATGTCCACCTCTATTGAGCCGCCATATATCTTTATCAGACATGCTTGAAACTAATTCTAATGTTTCAGGAGATTTTCCAAAAAACTTTTCTCTTACATAAGCACCATCTCTTGCCTTCATTGCTTGATACTCGCCATCTACGGTCTCATTCATAATTTTTACTAAATGACCGGTTTTATCGTTAGATATCAATGAGTCCCAATACGATCCCCAAATTACTTTTATTACATTCCAACCAGCTCCTCTAAAACTTCCTTCAAGTTCTTGAATTATTTTCCCATTACCTCTAACTGGACCGTCCAATCTTTGAAGATTGCAATTAACTACAAAAATTAAATTATCTAAATTCTCTCTTGCAGCCAGTCCAATTGCTCCCATCGACTCTGGCTCATCCATTTCTCCATCACCTAAAAAAGCCCACACTTTTCTTCCTTCATCTTTAATCAAACCTCTATTGATTAAATACTTCATGTACCTAGCTTGATATATAGCAAGCATGGGACCTAATCCCATCGATACTGTGGGAAACTGCCAAAATTTTGGCATTAACCAAGGGTGTGGATATGACGATAGACCTCCAGGCTTTACCTCCTGTCTAAAGCTATCTAATTGTTTCTCATTTAATCTGCCTTCTAAGAATGCCCTTGCATACATTCCTGGAGCACTATGACCTTGAAAATAAATTAAATCTCCACCAAATTTATTATTTTTTGCTCTCCAAAAATGGTTCATACCAACATCGTATAATGTTGCAGCAGATGCAAATGTACCGATGTGTCCACCAAGCTCAGGATGTTTTTTATTTGCTCGAACTACCATTGCTGCTGCATTCCATCTGATTAACGATCTAATTCTTCTTTCAATATTTTGATCGCCACTAGACTTTACTTCAGCCTCAGGTGGTATTGTATTAATGTATGGTGTATTTTGAGTATAAGGAATGTTCGCTCCTTCACGATAAGCTTTATTAATTAGTTCTTTAATTAAAAAATGAGCTCTTTGGTTTCCATCTTTCGAAATAACTGCAGATAAAGACTCCAGCCAATCTTGAGTTTCAAGTGGATCAACATCGGCCCCACTGACTACTTGAATTGTAGATTGTTTTTTCTCAATTATAGGTTCAGATATAATTTTTCTTTCTTCTTTTTTTTCAGCCATTGCTTCTTCAGCTTGTTTAATTATATTTTCTGTATCTTTTGGAAGAGTGCTTTCTGATGATATTTTTGATGATGATGTAAGATTAAGCAATAAATCTCCTTTTGAAACTTTATCACCAACTTTAACTGCTAAACTATCTACTTTTCCAGAAATTGTAGAAGGGATTTCAACGCTTGATTTGTCACTTTCAATTGTAACTATTGGATCATTCTCTTTAATTTGATCACCAGGTTTTACAAGTATCTCTATAACCTCAACATTTTCAAATTCACCAATATCAGGAACAAGTAATTTTTCACTCATTATTTAAAAGCGTTTATATACCTTATTAAAAGTATGTTTAATGTTATTTTAGCACAGAAATTAATCTTTTTGTGTAAAGCTATATTTTAATTGGACAAAATTTGTTAAAACATCAAAAAATACAGTAACTTTGATATATTTAAAAAAATGAATTAAGGACCGCTGGCCAAATTGGATAAGGCGCTCGGCTACGAACCGGGAGATTCCAGATTCGAGTTCTGGGCGGTCCACCAAAAGGAAAATAAAAATGTTTAATTGGCTTTTAAAAGCATCGTTACAAAAATCGGTAATATATTTTTTTATAATTATTTTAATTATTTTAATTATATTAACTTTTGTATTATAAAAAATTATGAGTAATGAATTTAAGCAAATAAGTATTAAACCCGGGTTTATGAAACATAATGGTGGTGTTTTATTTAGAACTATTTCCGAGAATGAATACGAATTTAAATCTATAATTAATGAAAATCATTTAAATGCCGCAGGAATAACTCATGGAGGCTATTTATCTGCTTTAATAGATGCAGGGGCGGGAACAGCTGCACATCGAGCTGCAGAAAATGCTCCATGTGTAACTATTTCTTTAGATTTAAAATTTATAGGTGCTTCAAAAGCTGGTGATGAAGTTATTGGACATACAAAAATTTTAAAAAAAACAAAAACTCTTATCTTTTTATTTTGTGAACTGAAGTGTAATAATAAAATAATAACTTCTGGATCTGGGGTATGGAAAATTTTAAAAGTCAAACCATCTGATTTAGGACCTGGTGGGTAGTTTTACTCTTTTCTTCTTGAGTTAAAGTATCCAAATATCACTAGCAATAATATTGCTATAGGATAAACTATATTTTTTGATGGTCTGTCTGAATTTTCAATTTTAAATTCACTTATATAGTCTCCTATTTCAAAACCACTTTTTTTTGCTTCTCCATTCCATTTCAAATTATCAACAACAATTTTATCATCTTGTTTCAATAATGTTATTCCATAATCCTCTAAAGTAAATTTATTCTCAAAAGTATTTTTTGATATCACAAATAACTTATATCTTTCTCCATATAAACTAGGCCTTGTTATTTTAATTTGAATTTCTTTTGTTGAGTCTAATTTTATTAAATTAATTTTATTAATTTCTTCATAATTATATTTTGGATAAAATTTGTTTAAAACAAAATCGGGTGATAACAAGGAAATAGAAATTACTAAAAAAATAATTATTTCATACCATTTAAGTTTATTAATAAACCAGCCTTGAGTAGCTGAAGTAAAGACTAAAATTCCAATTAAAGAAGTTACAATTACAATTAATCCATGCCAAATATTTTCAATACCAATAAGCAAAAGTTCATGGTTAAATAAAAATACAATTGGCAAAATTCCTGTTCTTAAACTATACCAAAAAGCTTGCACTCCCGTTCTTAAAGGATCTCCGCCAGATATTCCTGCGGCTGCATATGAGGCAAGTCCTACAGGCGGTGTTACATCAGCCATTAAGCCAAAATAGAAGACAAATAAATGAACTGCAATTAACGGAAAAATAAAACCTGAGGCATTCCCAACATCCACTAAAACAGTGGCCATTAAGGAAGCAACAACAACATAATTTGCCGTTGTTGGCAAACCCATTCCTAAAAGTAAACACAAAATAATTGTCAAAAATAATAAAATAGTAACATTATCTTTAGCAATAGACTCTATAACTATTATTAAATTTGTGCTTAAACCTGTAGATCCAACTGCACCAACAATAATTCCTGCAGTTGCAATCGCTATACCAACTGCAACCATATTTAAAGCACCTTTTTCAAAACCAACTATTGTTTGATTAAACCATTCTTTAAGAGCATCTTTTTTAATTTCATTTTTAATTAACAAATTGATTAGATTTACTAAAACCAAAGTAATCGTTGCGTAAAAAATTGAGTATGAAGCAGTAAATCTTAAGTAAACCAAAGTATAAATTAAAACAAATATTGGTATTAAAAAATGTAGACCAGACAAAAATGTTTTTTTTAAATGAGGAACATCTGTGTCGTCCATCCCCTTAAGGTTCAATTTTAAAGCTTCTAAATGTGAAATATAAAACAATGCTATATAAGAAATAATTGCTGGCAAAAAAGCATGTTTAACTATCTCAAAATAGGTCACACCAATAAAACTTGCCATCACAAATGCTGCAGCACCCATTACAGGTGGCATAATCTGACCATTAACTGATGAGGAAACCTCAATTGCACCAGCTTTTTCTTTTGAAAAACCAGTTTTTTTCATAATTGGAATTGTGAATGTTCCAGTAGTAACTGTGTTTGCAATTGAAGATCCTGAAATTAGTCCAGTCATACCTGAACCTAATATTGCTGCCTTTGCAGGCCCTCCTCGCATTTTTCCAACCATTGCAAATGCAAGATCTAAAAAATATTTTCCACCACCAGCTGTTTCAAGCAAAGCACCAAATAAAACAAATAAGAAAATAAAATCTACTGATACCCCAATAGGAATTCCAAAAATTGCTTCTTGATCAAGCCACTGAAAGCCTACAAGTCTATTTAAAGATAAACCGCCATGTGAAATTATTTCTGGTGCATATCTTCCAAAATATGAAAACAATAAAAAACAACTAGCAATAATTACCAAAGGTAAACCGATTGCTCTTCTAGTAGCTTCTAACAGTATCAAAATTCCACATCCTCCTAAAATCAACTCTAATGGAAAATTAAATTTTTCTGTTATTCTAAGATTTAAAAGTACACCTCCTCTTTCAACCAACTGATCATAAAAAAAATAAATATAGAGGCACGATATCGCCCCCATAAAACTGATCAAAACATCAAAAAATGAAATTTTCTTACCTTTAGATATTGGATAAATTAAAAAAACTAAAGTTAAAGCAAAACCTAAATGAATTGCCCTTGCTGGCAATCCCTTAAACATTCCAAAATTTAACATAAATGGAAATGGTGAAGCGTACCAAAGTTGAAATAATGACCAAATAATTGCTATTGCTGAAACAATTTTCAAATGAAAACCAGTAATATTTCTAGTTGGTGATAAGTCTTCGCTTATTTTATTTTTTATTTTGCTACTGATTGAGTCGCTCATTAAATTTATTCATACCATAAAAAAAAGGCCCGGTAAAAATTACCAGGCCTTATTAATTAATAAAAATTGGATTACATTAACCCAGCTTCTTTATAGTATTTTATTGCACCCGGATGTAATGGAGCAGATAAACCATCTTTAATCATGTTTTTCTTCTCTAAAAATCCAAAAGCAGGATGTTGTTTTTTGAAATCATCAAAATTTTCCATCACAGCTTTAACAACCAAATATACAAGTTCTTCAGAAACATCTGCAGAAGTTACAACAGTTGCTTTTACACCAAAAGTTGTTGCGTCCTTTTTCTGTTTTGTATAAGTGCCTTTAGGAATTACAGCTTGAGCATAATAATCTGCACCATCTATTAAGCCTTGAACTTCTGGTCCAGTTAAATTGATTGGTGATGCTTTTGCTGCACAAGTTGCTGCTTGTTCCATAGCGCCGTTTGGAAATCCAACTGAATAACCAAATGCATCTATTTTTCCGTCACATAGAGCCTTAACTTGTTCAGAAGATGTAAGTTCAGTTGTTGATTTAAAGAAACTATTATCAACACCCATTGCTTTCATTAACTCTTCCATAGTTCCTCTTTGTCCCGAACCAGGATTACCAATGTTAACAACTTTTCCCTCTAAATCAGCAAAATCTTTAATCTTTGCTTTTTTTCTTGCCCAAATTTGAAAAGGCTCGTTGTGAACTGAAAATACAGCTCTTAAATCACTAAATTGTTTTCCTTCCCATTTACTTGAACCATTTACAGCATGATACTGCCAGTCTGATTGCGCAACTCCAAATTGGAATTCTCCCGCTGCTATCTGACCAATATTATAGTTAGATCCACCAGTTGACGGAGCGGTACATCTATAAGCTTTTGCTGTACCTTTTTTTCTACCATGATCTTTACTAATGGCAGATTTATGTAACATTTTACATATAGCGTTACCTGTCTGAAAATATACTCCAGTAGGTCCCCCTGTTCCTATCGTAAAGAACTCAGCTGATTTAGCAACAGTTGTCAAAGACAGTGATGCAAATAAAATCAGTAAAGCACTTGATAGAGATGTGATTATTTTTTTCATTGTTTACCCCTCTATTTATATGTCGTTATTTTTTATAAGTTTATTCTAGCAAAAAATAATCATAGGTGTACAGAGTGATTTTATAAGTTTTCTGACCAATTCTTTAGTTTATTTACACCTTCAACTACTTTTGGTGCAAACTTATTAATTAAATTTTCATCAATTTTTTTAGTTTCATCAATATTTTTCATAAACTCTTGCCCATCAAAATCTGTAAAACTTAACCTTGCTAACATCTTATCCGGATTAAATCCAAAATCAGAACCTGGTAATAAAGCAACTCCAGTATTATTTAATATATCGCTACACATATCTGATGAAGTTTTAAATTTATTATTTAAAAATTCTGGCATCAAATAAAAACCTCCCTGAGGCTCATTAATCAATACCTTGTTTGATTTTAAATTTAAAAAAACATATTTACCAACTGCACTTAAAATATTTATTGATTTTGTAATATAGTTTGAATGATCATTTTCGTAAGCTTTGATTGCTGCATACTGAATTGGTGCACTCACAGCAGAAAAAGTTTCGCTAGCTAAAACATTGATCATATTTTTTATATTGTTCAATTCATCTGGAATTATAAAATAACCAAGTCTCCATCCACCTGCACCACACCATTTACTAAGTCCAGTACTTATAATGGTTTTTTCAGGACAATAACTTGAGATAGATTTAAAATTTTTTGAAAATGTTAATTCTGAATATATTTCATCTGATAAAATTATAAGTTTATACTTTTTGGCAATTTCTGAAATTTCTTCTAGTTTGCTACAAACCTGTCCAGAAGGATTGTTTGGTGAATTTAGAAATAATAAATAATTTTTATCTTTATCTTTTGAAATGATTTTCTCAATTTGTACTCCTGTGGGAAACCAGTTATTTTCTCTTTCTGTTTGAAGAATTTGAATTTTATTTCTCCCTAAAATAGCTTGTGGCGCATATGAAACCCAACTAGGCGCTGGCAATATAATTTCACCATCAAACATAACATGCAATAAAAACATTAATTCTTTAGATCCTGGTCCAATTATTACATTGTTTGCTTTGTAGTTATAATTTTTCTTTTTAGATGAATATTTCGCTACAGCTTCCCTTAATTCCTCAAGACCCTGCATGGGTAAATATTTGTTTTGATAAGCATTACTTTTTAATTCTTCAACAACATCATCAGGCACTTTAAATGGTGATTGTCCAAAACCAAATTTAAAGATTTTTTTTCCTTGTTGCTCTAGTAGTTTTGAAGTTTCGTTAATAGCAAGAGTAGATGATGGCTTTAAATCTTTGACAAGATTTTTTAACATTTAATTGCTCAATTCTTTTAAATTATTAAATTGTTCAAGAGCTTCAGGATTTGCTAAAGCTTCAATGTTTTTAATTTGACTTCCTTCTATCTTACTTTTAACTGCAAGTTCAACTATTTTGCCACTTTTTGTTCGAGGAATATCTTTTACAACAATAATTTTACTTGGAACATGTCTAGGAGATGCATTTTTTTTTATTTGTAATTTAATTTTGTTAATTAATTCTGCTGTTAATGAATAATTTTTGCTCATTACAATAAATAAAACTATTCTAACATCATTATCCCATGATTGTCCTACAACAATAGACTCTTTTATTTCTTTAAACTTTTCAACTTCTGAATATATCTCAGCTGTTCCAAGTCGAACACCTCCTGGATTTAAGGTGGTATCTGATCTTCCATGAATTATATACCCGCCATTATTCTTTATTTCTGCGTAATCTCCATGGTGCCATATATTTTTAAATCTATTGAAATAAGCATTCTTAAATTTAATATCATTTTTGTCATTCCAAAACTTTAAAGGCATTGATGGAAAAGGATTTTTACAAACAAGTTCTCCTTTAATATTTTTTAAAGACTTCCCTTTATCACTTAAAACATCTACATCTAAAGCTAAACCGTTGTTTTGTATTTCTCCTATATTTACTGGCTGATATAGATTTCCTAAAACGAAGCATGAAACAATGTCTGTGCCACCAGAAATAGATGACAAATGTACATTTTTTTTAATATGCTTATAAACATATTTAAAACTTTCCTTTGAAAGAGGTGACCCAGTTGAGCAAATTGTTCTTAATTTATTAAGTTTAAATTTATATTTTAATTTTGGTTTAAACTTTCTTAAAGAATCTACATACTTAGCGCTTATTCCAAATAAAGTTATTTTTTCTCTTTGTGCTATTTTCAGAAGCAAATCGGCTGATTTATACATTGGAAATCCATCAAACAGAACAATAGATGCCTTAGAAGCTAATGAACTAACTAACCAATTCCACATCATCCATCCACAAGTGGTAAAATAAAATACATTATCATTTTCTTTAATATTGCAATGTAATTGATGTTCCTTCATATGCTGAATTAAAACACCACCAGATCTATGACAAATACATTTAGGTTTTCCAGTAGTTCCACTTGAATATAATATTGCTAACTCTGTTTCAAAATTAAATCTTTTAAAATTAATTTTTTCAGCATTAGTTTGCATTAATTTATTCCATTTAAAAAAATTAATTTTTTTAAATTTAAATTTATTTTTAATAAATTTTTTTCCAGGGTAATTACTAATTACAACATTTTTAATTGATGGGATTAATTTTAAAATCTCTGGAAGTCTTTTAAAAACATCTATTTTTTTTCCATTATAAAAATATTGATCAGTAATAAATAAAACTTTTGGATTAATTTGAGAAAATCTTTCTATAACACCTTTGGAACCAAAATCAGGACTACAAGAAGACCAGATACCCCCTAATGAAGTTGTAGCAATGAATGCTTCAACAGTTTCAATAGTATTTGGCATATAAGCGGCTACTCTGTCTCCTTTTTTAATATTTATTTTTTTTAGAAATTTTGAAACTTTATTAGTATTTAAATTTAATTGTCTCCATGATCTTTCTTCTCTAAATCCATTTTCACTAATAAAGGTTAATGCTTTTTCTCTATTATTTTTTGACAATAAATTTTCACCAAAATTTAGTTTACTGCCAGGTAAAAATATATTTTTATAAAAAGTTTTTGATTTTCTAAATTTTTTTTTACTTTTAATTCCTTTAATTTTGCTAAAATCCCAAAATCTACTCCAAAACTCAGGTGAATTTTTAACACTCCAATTTAACAAGTTTTTATAATTTCTATTAAATTTTATTTTTAATTTTTTTGAAATATAATTTTCAAAAGCAAATAAGTTTGAACTTCTTTTTTCAATTAGAGAAGGTTGCCAAAGTTTTTTACTCATTTTATTAAATTAAATTACTGTTATAGAATTAATCTTATTTATGATAATCTCACTAACATTAAAAAGAAAATGAGAACTTTTTATCCACCGATTCGGTCATGTTTTAGTCTATTTTTGTTCTTTAGCAGTAACAATATCTGGTAGGTAAAAAAAAAGAGGCACAAAAGATAGAAATGACTAAAAATAAAATTACAGCTGTTCTCGGTCCCACTAATACAGGCAAAACTCATCTTGCTATCGAAACCATGCTTTCTTTTGAGAGTGGGATGATTGGATTTCCACTTAGATTATTAGCAAGAGAAGTATATGACAAAGTAATCAAGAAAATAAGTTTAGATAAAGTTGCATTAATAACTGGTGAGGAAAAAATCATTCCATCTAATGCTAAATATTTTTTATGTACAGTTGAGTCTATGCCAATTGACAAACATCTAGAGTTTGTTGGAGTGGATGAAATTCAAATGTGTGCAGATCATGAAAGAGGTCATATTTTTACTGATAGACTTTTGAATATGAGGGGAGAAAAACTTACGATGCTGATGGGTTCAAATACCATTAAAAATATCATCTCAAAATTGAATGAAGATATTGAATTTATAAACAGAGAAAGACTATCTAAACTTACCTACGCTGGTCACAAAAAAATATCAAGAATTGACAGAAAAACAGCAATCATTGCATTTTCAGCAGAGGAGGTTTATGCCATTGCAGAGTTAATAAGAAGACAAAAGGGTGGTGCTGCTATTGTAATGGGATCACTAAGTCCAAAAACAAGAAATGCTCAGGTTGAACTATATCAATCTGGGGATGTTGATTTCCTTGTTGCAACAGATGCAATTGGTATGGGAATAAATATGGATTTAGATTTTGTTTATTTTTCAAATGTTAAGAAATTTGATGGAAAAAAATTAAGAAAATTAAATCTTGCAGAAATAGGTCAAATAGCAGGTAGAGCTGGCAGATACCTTAACGACGGTAGTTTCGGTGTAACTGGAGATTGTAAAGAGATATCTCCAGAAGAAGTAGAATTATTAGAAAATCATAGATTTGATGAAATTAGAACTTTGTTTTGGAGAAATTCAAATCTTAATTTCAATAACCCAATTAGTTTGATCAAAAGTTTAGAAGAAAAACCTCAAATGGAATGGCTAAGAAAAATTCATGAATGTGAGGACGAAAAAGCTTTAAAATATTTTTTAAAAGATCAAAGAATTTTAAATATAGGATTTGATAAGAAAACTTTAATGCTTTTATGGGAATGTTGCCAAATACCCGATTTTGTAAAAAAAACTTACGGAAATCATTTTGAGGTTATTGGAAATGTATTTAAATTTTTAACCAGTAAAAAAGGGCTAATTTCTGAAGACTATATGAGATTACAGCTTATGAAGCTTGATAAATTAGAAGGAAATGTAGATTCTTTATCAAATAGAATTGCAAATGTCAGAACTTGGTCATATGTTTCGAATAAAAATAATTGGGTAGAAAATCAAATTTATTGGATAGAAAAAACTAAACACTTAGAAGATAGACTTTCAGACAGATTGCATGAAGAACTTACTAAAACTTTTATTGACAAAAGAGCAAGTGTACTCGCTAGAGGTTTAAAACAAGATATGGAATTTAAAACTGAAATTTTACAAAATAACAATGTTAAAATTGACGATCAATTTATTGGAAAGATTAAAGGACTAAAATTAGAACTAGATCTAAAAAAAGGTGCTTTGGAAACAGATATTAAATCTTTAAAAAAAGCTGCCAGGCAAACTATTGGTCCAGAATTAGAAAAACGTGTTCAATCAATAATTGATACAGGATTAATAAATTTGAATGAAGACTTTAAAATTTACTGGAATGATTTCCCAATTGCAAAATTAACAACAGGTAATGACTATTTAAATCCTAATTTTGATTTAATCGTTGATGATATTATTGAACAAAACACTAAACAAAAATTAAACGATTATATAAAAAAATGGATACATGCAAAAATAAATAACGTTCTTAAAAGTTTAATTGATTTAAAAAATATAAAAGAAAATAATTCATCAATTAAAGCACTAGCATACCAACTCTATGAAAATAATGGGGTATTAAAAAGAGATCAAGTTTCTGAATACTTAAAAAACCTAGAGCAAAATGAGAGAAAAATTCTTAGAGACTTAGGGGTAAAATTCGGGAGATATCATGTTTTCCTTTATCAATTAATTAAGCCAGAACCGGTATCTTTAAGAACGTTATTATGGAAAAATTTTCATCAAAAATTTCATAATTTAAAACCACCTACTTTTGGATTAAATTTTTTAGATGATAAGGGAAAAAAAAATAAGAACTTTATGCTCTTGTGTGGATTTGAAAGATTTGATAATTTTTTTATAAGAATTGATATTTTGGAAAGATTATTTGTACTAATAATAAATTCGAGTTCAAAAGAAAATACTGAAATAAAATTAGTTCCAGAAATGTTAAATCTTTTAGGATGTAGTAAAGATAATTTCAAAAAACTTATTCAAAAAATGAATTACAAAATATTTGAAAAAAATAATGAAACGTTTTTTAAATATAATCCTACTAAAAAAATTAGAAAGATAGCTTCAAAGAAAATTACAAATGAAAATCCATTTAAAATATTAAAAGATTTAAATTTCGGATAAATCTAATGTTTTACAATAAAAAAAATAACAATAATTTTTTGATTAATACTTGCGCATTATTAATTCATACAGCTAAAATTGATGAAAACTATAGTGTAAAAGAAGAGGAAATAATAAAAAAAACTCTCTTAGAATTAGGAGATACTAAAGAAAACATATCTAACACTATTGCTAAAGCAAAAGTTATTGAAGATGACTCAAATCAAATATTAGATTTTACAAGAGAGATTAAAAACTTGCCTGAAATCGATAAGATAAAAATTATAGAAACTTTATGGTCAATTATTTATTCTGATAACATGGCTGATATATATGAGACAAACCTAATGAGGCGTTTAGCTGGCTTGCTTTATATAGATAGTAAAACTATGGGTGAAATTAAAGATAAAATTATGAAAGAAAATCTTTAATGACATATCTAGTTAATGATAAATGTATTAAGTGTAAATTAACTGACTGCGTTGATGTTTGTCCGGTAGATTGTTTTTATGAAGGTAAAAATATGCTTGTAATTAAACCGGATGAGTGTATAGATTGTGGCGTTTGCGAACCAGAATGCCCAGTTGACGCTATTAAAGCTGATACTGAACCAGGTAGTGAACAATGGTTAGAAATCAATAAAAAATATTCAGAAATCTGGCCAAATATAAATGAAAGAAAAGATCCTCCATCGGATCACGATAAATTTAAAAATGAGCAAAATAAGTACGAAAAATATTTTAAAGAAAATCTTTAAAGCTAAACCAAAAAAAAAAGTAAAAAAAAAAACTACAAACAAAAAACAAGTTAAAAAGAAAACAAAAAGAATTAAAAAGATTGTTTCAAAAAAAATTAAAACTAAAATCACTAAAGGAAAAAAAGCTACTAATAAAAAAATAGTTACAAAAAAAATTTCTAAAGTTGTTCAGCTTAAAGAAGAACCTAAAGTTAATAATTTAAGAATTCCTAAAAGTAATGAAGTAAAACCGGAAATTAAAAAAATAAAAAAACAGGATACTGAAAAAAGAGAATTTAAAGTAAAAGATTATGTTGTTTATCCTAAACATGGTGTTGGTCAGATAACTGAATTTAAAAAGATTAATATAGGAAGCATTGATGTTGAGACTTATGTGATAAAATTTGAAAGAGACAAAGCTAATGGAATGGTTCCTGTAAATAAACAATCTCACTTAAGACCTTTAGCAACTATCAATCAAGTGAATAAATGTATCTCGATTCTAAAAAGTAAACCAAAAATAAAAAGGTCTATGTGGAGTAGAAGAGCTCAAGAATATGAAGCTAAAATTTCCTCTGGTAAAATTTACGAGTTAGCAGAAGTAGTTAGAGATTTAAACAAAGGTGATGATCTTATGGTTGATCAATCATATAGCGAAAGACAATTATTTGAGAAAGCATACGAAAGAATTTTATCTGAATTTCAAATTGTGTTGAATTCATCTTCAGAAGATACACAAAAAAAACTTGATAAAGCACTAAAGAGAAATGTAAATGGCCAAACTCAACAAACAAGAACTATAACAAAGACTTCTACAACAGAATTACCTGTTGAAGAACCTATTTCTGAGCCGGAAGAAAATTTAGACGAATAAAAAAAAACGCCTCTCACACAATCTGTAATGAGAAGCGTTTTTAATAAGAATTACTAAGTTATTATCTTTTTCTTCTTTTCTTAGTTTTCTTTGCAGCTTTTTTTCTTTTCTTAGCTTTCTTAGCTTTTTTAGCTGCTTTTTTTCTTTTCTTAGGCATCTTTAGCTCCCTAGTTAAGTTTAACGAATCAAATTGATTCGCTATTAAGGTATTTTTATTTTTTTATACAAGTTATGTCAATTCTTTAATTAAAATGTAATTTTTAAAAAAAAATTTTTATTTTTCATTTTGTTTTAAATTTAATTAATTTAATTTAGTTAATGTTTATGCGGATAATAAACAATATACAAAATATTATTTAATAAAGTTTTTCTAACTGATTTTTATATTTTTCTATAACTTTTTTTCTTTTTACTTTCATAGTTGGAGTCATTAATCCATTTTCTATAGAAAAATTTTCATCTATTAATTGAATTCTTTTTATTTTTTCTAATAAAGTTAATTTATTATTTATTTTTTCAATTACTTTATTAATTTTTTCTTTTTCATTTAAAAAATCTTTATTAGGAACTATTAATGCAACTAAATAATTTTTTTTATCTCCATAAACCATGCATTGATCAATTTCAGGTTCGTTTGTTAACATATTTTCAATTTTAGCTGGTGAAATATTGTCTCCTCCCGCACTTACTATAATATCTTTTTTTCTATCGGTTATTTTTAAATAACCATCATTTGGATCTATCTCTCCAATATCACCTGTATGAAGCCATCCATTTATAATTACTTTTTCAGTTTCCTCTTTTTTATTCCAATATCCTAGCATTACATTTTCACCTTTAACTAAAATTTCTCCATCTTCAGCAATTTTAACTTCGTTCCCTTTAAATGGAGGTCCTACGGTTTCCACTTTTATTTTGTGTATTGGATTGCAACTAACTACTGGTGATGTTTCTGTTAAACCATAACCCTGGAGAGTAGGTAATCCTATAGCATTTAAAAATTCACCTATTTCTTTATCTAGAGCACCACCACCTGAAACAAAAGCTTTTAAATTTCCACCAAATTGTTTTTTTATTTTTTTTCTAACTAATTTATCAACAATAAAATTGAGTAATTTTTCAGAAAAAGTCATTTTTTGATTTAATAGTTTTTTTCTTCCCAAACGAATAGTTGCATCAATTAATTTTGCTTTTAAACCTGTCTGTTTTTTTAAATTCATGTTTATTTTATTGTAAAGGTTTTGGTAGAACCTAGGGACAGCGGCCATAATTGTAGGCTTTGCTTCAGATATATTTTCTAGAAGTTTTTCAATTTTTTCAGCATAGAAAACTCTAGCTCCTACTGCTATCTGTACAAATTGAAGACAGTGCTCATAAGAGTGTGAAAGAGGAAGCCAAGTTAAAAATACTGGTCTTGATTTAAATAATGGTTTTGTAATTTCACACGATCCCACAACATTATTCAAAATTCCACCATGACTTAAGATTACTCCCTTAGGATTACCGCCAGTACCAGAAGTATAAATAATACATGCAGGAGAATTTCTTTTTAATTTATTATTTTCAATTTTATCTTCTGCTAATAAATTATTTTCTATAATTGAATTTAAATCTAAATATTTTTCTTTATTTATTATATGTAAATTATTTGTTACCTTAGCTATTTCATCTAAAGTTATTACTTTTTTAATAAAATCTTTTTCATTAATTATATTATTTAATTTTCGTAGCATTTCATTATTTGAAACTATAACTAAGCTAGGTTCACAATCTTCTATCAAATACTTATAATCATCTTCTATATAAGTTGTATATGCTGGAACTGTAATTCCACTAGCTAGCATTATAGCTAAATCAGAAACAAACCACTCAGGTCTATTCTCCGAAACTAAAAGACATCTGTCGCCTTCTTTTATATTTTCTTTAATAACTTTTGATAATTTTAATATATTCTTTTCAGTTTGTTCCCAAGTGTATGTTTTTTTATTACTTGGGTTTAGCCATTCTAAGAAAATATCTTTTTTATTTTGTTTATTTGCTTGATTTGCAAATAATTCGATCAAATTATTTAAATTATTTAAATTCATAGTTTCTTGGTGGGCGAAGAGAGAATCGAACTCTCACTTCTTGCGAAACACGATTTTGAGTCGTGCGCGTCTACCAGTTCCGCCATTCGCCCTAGATATTCAATTAAATTATATTTAAATAGTATAAGAACTAAATTTATATTAAAACCAAAAAATGTTTCAAACACTCTACAAAAAATGTTTAGAATTAGCTGCACATAAAAGTTCAAATTTTTATTTGGCGCTTGTATCTTTTATAGAAAGTTCTTTTTTTCCTATACCTCCAGATGCAATGATAATCCCAATGGTTATCGCTAAAAAAAAGGAATATCTGAAAATATTTTTAATAGCATCAATATTTTCAGTTCTTGGAGGAATCTTTGGTTATTTGATAGGTTATTTATTTTTAGATTTAGCAATGTATCTAATCGAATTTTATGGTTATCAAGATAAAGTTGAAAATTTAAAATTAAGCATGTCTCAAGGTAGTGGATTCTTCGCATGGCTGAGTATTCTTTTTTTAGCTGGCTTTACTCCATTACCCTATAAAGCCTTTACGATTTCAAGTGGTTTAATTGCTTTTAATCTTCCTATTTTTATAATTGTTAGTTTAATTTCAAGAAGCCTGAGATTTTTTATAGTTGCCTATTTATCTTATAGATTTGGAGAGTTATTTACAAAGTACATGGAAAAACATGGATCAAAATGGTTCACCATAATTGGAGTTATTATAGTTATAATATTTATAATTATTTATTTATTTTTAAAATTTAATGATTGAGATTAACAAAACAATTATATTAAAGTTAATTTTTTTAATTAGCATTATTGCCTTATCTTCAGCATTTTTTATTGAATATGTTTTAGGTCATCAACCTTGTAACTTATGTGTACTGGAAAGAATTCCATACCTATTAGCATTAGTAATTATTGTATTAAATTATAAATTTATTAATCTTGAAAAGTATTTCATTCTTTCTCTTCTTTTAATTTTTTTAGCAGCTACTTTTTTATCTTTATATCATTTGGGTATTGAGCAAGGTTTTATTGAAGAATCATTGGTTTGCGATTTAAAAAATGGCTCTAATTTACTATCAAAAGAAGACATATTAAGACAGTTACAAGAAAAGAATATAAGCTGCAAAGATGTTACATTTAAGATTTTAGGATTATCGCTTACAAGTTACAATATTATAATATCAATATTAATAGTATATTTTACAACAAGAGCTTATTTAAGTTATGAAAACAATAAGTAAAAAGAAAATAGAAGAATTTATTAGAGTTGATCATGCTGGAGAGCGTGGTGCTGTTAAAATTTATGAGGGACAGTTGCTTGCTCTAAACACATTAATTAAAGATGAAGCTTTAAAAAAAACAATTGAAGAAATGAAAGTTCATGAAAAAGAACATTCTAATTTTTTTGAAGAAGAAATTAAAAAAAGAAATATAAAACCGACAAAATTTTTACCCTTATGGGATTTATTAGGTGTGGGATTAGGTTTTGGTTCAACTTTACTTGGTAAGAAAGCAGCTATGCTTTGCACTGCTTCTGTTGAAGAAGTGATAGATGAGCATTATTTAAACCAAATAAAAAAACTTGATAATAGTGAATCAAAACTTAAAAAAAAAATAATTAAATTTAGAGAAGATGAATTAAGTCATAAAGATATTGCCTATGAAAAGGGTGCTACAAAAGAAGGTCCATACTCTATATTAGATAAAATTATTAAAACTGGATCAAAAATTGCAATAAATATTTCTGAGAAAATTTAAGACTCTAGTTCTACATCCCAATATAAGTAATCCATCCAGCTTTTATGTAAAAAATTTGGTGGAAAATTTTTACCATTTTTATGTAGATCCTCTGTTGATGGTCGATAAGGGTACTGATGCAACTTCATACCCGAATATTTTAATAGTTTTCCACCCTTTTTCACATTGCATGCAGAACAAGCTGTTACAACATTATCCCAATTAGTTTCGCCTCCTTTTGATCTAGGTAATAGATGATCAAAAGTTAACTCTTCATTGCTTCCACAATATTGACAGGAAAATTTATCTCTTAAAAACACATTAAATCTAGTAAAACTTGGCTTGCTTTGAGGAACGATATAATCCTTTAATGCAATGACACTTGGTAATTTCATATTGAATGATGGACTTCTTATCGTTCTATCATAATTACTAACAATAATAACTCGATCAAGAAAAACTGATTTAACAGTGTCCTGCCAAGACCATAAAGACAAAGGGTAGTAACTCAAAGGTCTGTAGTCAGCATTAAGTACTAATGCTGGACACTTTTCTAATGAAACATTTTGTTCAATAAAATTATTCATTAACTAATTTTAACTTAGTTAAACAATTTTATCAATAATAAGAGATGTTAAATTTTTTTTAAAATAAAATTTAAAGCTGTACTTGATGCTTCAATAGGAATATGATGATCACAATTTTTTATTAATAATGTATCAACTTTAACATTATTTCTAATTAAAAAATCTTTTGCTTCTAGTAAATGTGTTGATGAGACAATTTGATCTGCTTCACCGTGTATAAGTAATGTTTCAGTATAATTTTTGATTCTGTTTTTCAAATCTTTTTGATTAATTATTTTTCCAGAAAAACCAACTATACATAAAAATTTTTCTTCAGATGTAAGGCCAACATTTAAAGACATCATGCAGCCCTGACTGAATCCTGATAAACAGATTTGCCTATTTGACAACCTAAACTCTTGTTTTATTTCATTAATAAATTTTTTTAAAACTTCTTCAGCTTTAATTGATTGCTCTAATATGTAATCAGAGTCCTCTTTAGTTAAATCAAACCACTGGTAACCTGAAGGATTTATAGCGCATGGTTCGTGACCATTAGGACAAATAAAGATTGTATTAGGCATATGTCTTTTCCAATTTAAGGAAAGCATGCTTATATCCTTTCCATCACCTCCATAACCATGAAGCAAAATAACTGCATTTTTGATTTCAAAACCATTTTCTGGTTTAATAATTATTGAATCTAGGCAAAATGTCATAGTAGATAAATTATGTTTTTTATGTCAAAACACAATCTATAATAAAAAAATGATTTCAGGAATATTAGTAAAAGTTTTATCAATTGCTCTTTTGATAGCTGTTGGAGTAGTTTTAATCCTAGGTATAGGTACTCTTTTTAAGGGAGGAGAGACAAGTAAGAAATATTCAAATAAATTAATGCAGTTAAGAGTTATTTTACAGTTTATTGCTATTATTGCTTTAGTTGGCTTCGCTTATTTTTTTAAAAATTAGTTATATTTTTTTATCCAACTAACAAAATTTTTATCCTCAAAATCAATTGAACCTATTATTCTAGCAAATTCTTGACCCTCTTTATTTATTAGAATTGATGTAGGGACACCTCTTAAAGAAAACATTTTTGCCAATGTAGTAGGTGGATCAAAATAAGGTTCGAAATTTTTGATATTAAAATCTTTAAAAAATTTATTAACTTTGTCTGAATTTTCTTTACCAATATTGATTGCAAAAATTTTAATTTTATCCAATTCTGGATTAGCTTGAAGTTTGTCTAACGACGGCATTTCTTCTTTACAAGGTTCACACCAAGTTGCCCAAAAGTTTAATACCAATAAGTTGCCTCTATATTCATTGATGTTAATTTTTTGATCTTTTTTGTCTAAAAAAATAACATTATCATATGTTTTTGGTGCTTTATGGATAACAATATTTTTAATTCCAGGTAGCTCTTCAGCTACAACATTTGTTATCAAAAAAATAAATATTATTAAAAATCTCATGTTAAATAGGTATAATTAAATATCATGGCAAAAAATAAAAACAACCAAGCAATCTGGAACACACGGATAAAAAAAAATGCATCAAGTTTGTTTCAAAAAGTCGGTAATTCAATAGATATTGATAAAAGACTTTATAAAGAGGATATTCAAGGATCAATCGCTCATGTTGAGATGCTTTTTAAACAAAAAATAATTTCATTCAAAATAAAAAATAAAATTGTTTATGGACTAACAAAAATTGACAAGGAAATAACAAACAATAAATTTGAGTTTAATAAAAAATATGAAGATATTCATATGAATATCGAAAAGAGACTTTTTCAAATTATAGGTGAAGAAGCTGGCTACGTTCACACTGCAAGATCAAGAAATGATCAAGTAATTACTGATTTTAAAATTTGGATTAAAAATTCAACCAACGAAATAAATAATAACATTAATAAAGTTATTAAGAGTACAATTAAGTTAGCTGAAAAAAATGTTGAGACTATTATGCCTGGATTTACACATCTTAAAAATGCTCAAGCTATCTCTTTTGCACATTATTTAATGTCTTATGTAGAAATGTTTAATAGAGACAAAAAGAGATTTTCTAATAATTTAGACAGTTTAAATGAAAATCCTTTGGGTGTTGCGGCTTTAGCAGGAACATCATTTAATATAGATAGAAATTATACAACCAAAAAACTTGGTTTTAAAATACCTACAAATAATTCTATTGATACAGTTTCAGATAGAGATTTTGTTTTAGATTTTTTATACGCTTCATCTGTATGTGCTATGCATATTTCTAGAATTGCTGAAGAATTAATTATTTGGAATTCTGACGGTTTTAACTTGATCAATTTATCTGATAAAGTTGTTACTGGATCATCAATAATGCCACAAAAGAAGAATCCTGATCTATTAGAGTACTTGCGTGGTAAATCAGGAAGCGCTTATGGAAATTTATTTTCGATGCTTACAATTTTAAAAGGTTTACCATTGTCTTATTTTAAAGATTTACAAGACGACAAGGAAATTGTTTTTAAATCAAACGATAATCTAAATAATTGTTTAAAAATTTTTGATGAAGTACTAAAAAATTGCAATCCAAATAAGAGCAGAATGTTAGAACTTGCTAATTCTGGATACATTACAGCAACTGATTTAGCTGACTATCTTGTAAAAAATCACTCTATGTCTTTTAGAAAAGCATATCAAAAAACTGCTGCTGTAGTTAATTTTGCTGAAAAAAGAAAAAAGAAGTTAAATGAATTAACTTTAGACGATTTAAAAAAAATTGAACCTAAACTAAAAGAAGATGTATTAAAAGTATTTAACTTAAAAAATTCAATTAATTCGAAAAAATCTTATGGTGGAACTTCTTTTGATAATATTAAAAAAATGATAATGAAATATAAAAAAGAAAAATGATAAAAAAATTTACCATAATTATATTCTTATTTTGTTTAGTTATTTCTTGTGGAAAGAAAGGTGATCCTAAATACGTAGATCCAGATAAAAAAGCAGAAATAAAAGAAGTTTCAATTAATTTAACTTAATGAAATACATAAATAGAAAATTAACAATAGAAAAAATTAGTCTCCAAAAAATTGCAAATAAATTTGGAACTCCATTTTATTGTTATTCCTATTCTAAATTAAAAGAAAATATTAATAATTTCAAAAAAAGCTTTAGATCTTTTTCACCACTTATATGCTTTGCAGTCAAATCCAACACAAATGTTAATATAATTAGTGAAATTAAAAAATTTGGATTGGGTGCTGATGTTGTTTCAGTAGGAGAACTGATGATGGCACTAAAAGCAGGAATTAATCCAAGCAAAATAGTATTTTCTGGTGTCGGTAAAACAACAAGTGAAATCAGCTTTGCTATTGATAAAAGAATTTTGCTTATTAACGCTGAGTCTTTAAGTGAAATAAAAGAAATAAGTCGAATAGCAAAATCAAAAAATAAAAAAATAAAAATTGGTGTAAGACTAAACCCAAATACAGATGCAAAAACGTTAAGTCAAATATCAACTGGGAAAAAAGAAAATAAATTTGGTGTAAATAAAAATACATTCTATGAAATTGTAAATTATTGCAAGAATTCAAAAAATATTGATTTAAAATGTCTAAGCGTTCATATAGGTAGTCAAATTTTAGACCATAGACCTTATGAAAAAATGCTTAAAGCGGTCAGTCAAATTCTCAATAAAACAAATCATAAATTTGAATTTATAGATTTAGGTGGAGGTATGGGCATTACTTATACTGTTAAAAATAAAAAACTTAATTATAAAAAATACAATACAGCTATTCTTAAATTTTTAAACAAACATAAAGTTAAAATTATATTTGAGCCAGGTAGATCAATCATTGGCGATACCGGGACATTAGTGTCAAAAGTAATCTATATAAAAGATAGTGGAAGTAAAAAATTTATCATTTTAGATGCCGCAATGAACGATTTAATGAGACCTGCTTTGTACGGTGCAATACATAAAACTTTACCTGTTACAAAATCTGATAGAACATCAAAAAAACCATATGAATTTGTGGGTCCTATTTGTGAAAGTACAGATAAATTTATTACATTAAAAAAATTTCAAGAGTTAAAAGAAAAGGATTTAATAGCAATATGTGATGTAGGAGCTTATGGAATGTCACTTAGCTCAAATTATAATTTAAGACCTAAGCCTGTAGAATTATTGATAAAGGGATCAAAAATTAAAGTAATAAGAAAAAGACAAAAGCATAAAGATATAATTTAGCTTTTGATAAAAATGATAAGAAACTTTTTATTTTCAATATTATTTTTCAGTGGAATTATTTTTATTTCGATAATTTTTTTGCCATCATTTTTCTTACCTAAAAAAGTTGTTTTAGTAGGGGGAAAATTAATGGGCCATTGGGCTGGTTTTTGTTTAAGTTTTGTCCTTTCAGTAAAAATTTCTATTAAAGGAAGGGAAAATATTATTAATAATGAAAAATTTTTTATAGCATCGTCTCATCAATCAATGTTTGAAACTTTTTATTTACAAACAATTTTTAATTCACCTGTATTTATTTTAAAAAAAGAATTATTATTAATTCCAATATTTGGTTGGTACTTAAAAAAAATAGGATCGATTTCGATAAAAAGAAATAAAGTTACAAAAGACAACTTAGGTTTTTTTGATGATATTTCAAAAATAATAGCTACCTCAAATAGACCTCTAATTATATTTCCTCAGGGAACAAGAGTTCTTCCAGATGAAAGACCACCCTTTAAAAAAGGTGCTTCGAGAATTTATGAACAGCTTAATGTTACATGTCAGCCAGTGGCAATTAACTCTGGATATGTGTGGCCTAAAAAAGGTGAAAAGAAAACAAATAAAACGATTACAATCTCTATTTTAAAACCAATTCCCTCTGGTTTACCAAAAGAAAATTTTATTAATATTCTTGAAAAAAATATTTATTCAGAGCTAGATTTAATAAATTAGCCCTTCATAGGCATTACAACGAAAATACTATCAAAATCACCTGGATCTTTTATTAATGCTGGAGAGCCAGAATCATTAAAGAAAATTTCAACTCTGTCGCCATCTAACTGTGAGGCAACATCAATTAAGTATCTAGAATTAAAGCTTATCTCTAAATCATGATCAAACTTAACACTTAAAGTTTCTTTACCATCACCGCTGTTGGTATTATTTACAGACAGATCTAGAGTGTCTTTAGATAAATTGAATTTCACACCATCTTTTTTATCTAATGAAACTGAGGCTACTCTATCAACAGAATTTAAAAATAATTTTAAATCTATTTCTAATTTTTTATGATTATTTTTAGGAATAACTTGAATATAATTAGGAAATTTTCCATCAATGAGTTTTGAAATTAAAATACTATTATTTAATTCAAATTTAATTTTTGATTTCACATTTGAAACTTTTACATCCCCATCATAGCTATCTAATAAAGAACAGAGTTGAAAAATTGTTTTTTTAGGCAAAATTATTGGATCAAAATCAATTTTTTCCTCTAATCTAATTTTTGAAATAGACATTCTATGACTATCAGTTGCAACTGCAGTTAAATAATTTTTATCCTCAACTTCTGTTTGATGAAAATAAATACCACTTAAATAATGTCTTGTTTCATCATTAGAAACAGAAAATTTACACTTGTTTAATAATTTCAGAAGTTGTTTTGATTTAATTATAAATTCATTTTGATTAAAATTTTCATCTGTTAGTGGAAACTCTGTAGCACTTATACAATTCAAATTAAAAATGGATTTTTCGGACTCAACTTGTAATTTACTTATATCTGTTAGAGAGAGATTTATTTTTTTTCCTGAATTAAACTTTCTTATAATATCATACATTATTGAAGAAGTCGTGGTTGTTTTGCCTTCATCTAAAATTTCTACATTATTTAATTGATGTATAAATATTAAATCTAGATCAGTCGCAGTGATAGTAAGTTTTGAATTACTTGCGTCTAACAAAATATTAGAAAGTATCGGTAATGTGCTTCTTTTCTCAATAACTCCTTGGCAGTAATTTAATGCTTGCTGAAGGTCTTGTTGATTAACGTTAAATTTCATTTTCTTTATTATTATATAAAATCTGGTTTTTTAATTTATTTATATTTTCAACCATTTCAGGATCTTTTTCTTTGATCTTTTCAATAGTTTTTACTGAATGAATTATTGTTGTATGATCTCTATTAGAAAATTCTCTTCCAATTTCAGGTAATGATTTAGAAGTTAAAATTTTAGTTAAATAAATTGCTGTTTGCCTAGGTCTTACTAAATATCTTGATCTTCTAGATGATAACATCTCATTTTTGCTGATTTTGAAGAACTTACAAACAATTGTCTGAATTAAATCTATAGTAACCTTATTTTCTGCTATATTTAATAGATCCTTCAAAACTACTTTTGTTTCAGCAAAATTTGGGGCTTTATTGTAAATTCTTGAAAATGAAACAACTCTATTTATTGCACCAACTAACTCCCTTACGCTTCCAGTTATTTCATTACTTATAAAATCTTGAATTTCTTTAGAAACTTGTAATTGTTCCGAATACAAAGCGTTCAATTCCTCTGTTTTTTTTTCAACTATTTTTTTTCTTAACTCAAGATCAGGCTTTTGAATATCAACAACTAATCCACCAGAAAATCTTGATTTAATTCTTTCTTGAATTCTTGATAATTTATTTGGTGCTCGATCAGCTGAAACAATTATTTGAGATCCCTTATCAAGTAATGCATTAAATGTATGAAAGAACTCTTCCTGCATAGCTTCTTTTCCACTTATAAACTGAATATCATCAATTAATAAAATATCTGTATTTCTAAAATATTCTTTAAACTTAACCATATCGTTTGATTTAATTGATTTTACAAACTGATACATGAAACGTTCAGCAGAAATAAACATTACTTTATTTTTGTTTTTAAGCTCTAAACCTATTGAATTTAATAAGTGGGTTTTTCCCATCCCAACACCACCATAAATATAAAGCGGATTATAGTGAGATATATTTTCCGAAACTTTTAAAGAAGCTTCGTAAGCTAATTTATTACTTGAGCCTGTTATAAAATTATCAAATCTTTTATTCGGGTCAATTCGATTATACTGAAGGTAAGAATCTTTTATAAATGAAACATTTTCATTTTTATTACTCTCTTTAATATTATTTTCTTTTAAAGTGGTATCTTGAGATTTTTCAACTATTTTGAACTCAATTCTAATAATGTCTTTTTTGTATACTTTAATTATTTGTAATATTTGATCTAAATATCTTGACGTAATCCAATCTCTAATAAATCTTGTTGGAACTGACAATAATAAATAATTATTAAATTCCTCTACAAAAGAAATCTTTTTTAACCAGCTCTCATAAACTTCTATACCTAATTTATTTTTCATTTCATTCTGCACCTGCTTCCATTCGAAGCCTTCAGAGGAAAAATTGTTAAGATTTTTTGTATTTGTTAATTTGTTCATAAATTAAGGGGAAATCTCACTTAGAACTATTTAAAATAATTTGCAACAAGTTAATAAAGAAAATTAAAAAAAAATAAAATCTATGATTGTGATTTATATTTTCAAATTAATTTAAAATTATAAATAAATTTAAAATTATAAATTGAATCAAATGCAGATTGAATCGATAAAATAGTTGAATCAAAATTGAATCAAACATAGATTGAATGACTACAATCCAAATATTTACTAAATCTAAATATAGTAACTTAAAACAAAACTTAGATATATAATGTAGATATCAGGAGTTGTTAAAAAATTTAAGCTAACGCTTAGATTGCAGCAATTTTTTTTGTAATTCTAGAAACATTCCTAGAAGCATTTTGTTTTTTTATTATTCCTGTCTTTGCAATTTTCATCAACTCAGAGTTTAACTTTGGTAAAAATTTTAAAGCTTCATCTTTCTTTTTACCATCAATTAAAAGATTCATTTTCTTAAGAGCATTTTTAAACCTGCTCTTTCTAGCTTTATTTACTACTGTTTGTTTAGAAATTCTTCTAATTCTCTTAATTGCTGATTTTGTGTTTGCCATCTGCGCAGGGGTATAGCTTGAGAATTTATAGTGGTCAACTAAATATTTAACTATTTTTGACAGGAAACACAAAAAAAAGTTGATCTATTTGATGTTATTTTTTTTTTTATAATACCTTTGCACTTTGTGCGCTTGCAATGAGCTCCTTCTTGCTGATAAACTTTAAACTCTTTTTGAAAATTACCTTTATTACCTAAGATATCTTTAAAATCTCTTATGCTTGAACCTCCTTTATCAATCGCCTGTTTAAGTATTTTCTTAGAATTTAAAATAATATTTAAACATTCATTTTTATTAAGTCTTTTTGCCTTTTTAAATGGATTTATTTTACTAGCAAAAAGAATTTCGCTTGCATAAATATTACCTATCCCAGACACAAATCTCTGGTCAAGTAAGAAACTTTTTATATCCTTATTTTTATTCTTAAAATAATTAACTAAATAATTTAAGTTAAATTTATCGCTAAAGGGTTCGGGTCCCATTAATTTAAATCTTTTTTTTAAATCTTGATGATTTTTGATTATTTCGAAAAATCCAAAACGTCTTGGATCATTATAAATTACTTTCAAGCTATCAAATACAAACTCTGCGTGGTTGTGTTTTTTTGGTAAAAAAGGGGAATGATAAAAACTAGTATTCGTAAATTTTTGAGGCTTTTTGTTATCAAGAATATGGATTGTTCCTGACATTCCTAAATGAATTAAACAATAATTTTCATTTTGAAATTGGATAATCAAATATTTAGAAAATCTATTAACTTCAATTATTTTTTTATTTTTAAGAAAACTTTCAAAATCACTTGGTATTTTAAACCTTAAATTCCTATTTCTAATTATTACTTTTTTAATGCTTTTTTTTTTGATCTTTTTATGAAGGGATTGTCTAACAATTTCTACTTCTGGTAATTCTGGCATTTGATACTATATTCAATATATATTTTTTTATGCAACAAAATCTTCAAAATAAAAAAGGACTTGTAGAAAATGTATTTAATCAGGTCTACAACAAATATGACCTGATGAATGACTTTATGTCTATGGGTGTACATAGGTATTGGAAAAAAAGTTTAATCAATATGATGAGTCCGAGAGTTAGTAGAAAATTAATAGATGTTGCATGTGGGACAGGGGATGTTGGAAAGTTATTTTTAGATGGCACAAATAAAGAGGCTGAAATTACTTGTGTTGACCCTAATAAAGGAATGGTTAGTCAAGGAAAGCAAAAATTATCTAATTACAAAAATGTAAAATGGGTTATTTCTCCAGCAGAAAAATTACCAATAGCAGACAATTCATTTGATTATTACACTATTAGTTTTGGGCTAAGAAATACAAAAAATTTAAATAAAGCACTTTCAGAAGCCTATAGAGTTTTAAAACCTGGCGGACGCTATCTATGTCTAGAATTTTCTAAGATTCAAAACTCAAATCTTGATTTTGTATATAAAAATTATTCAAAACTCATTCCTATTATTGGTCAGTTTGTAGTTGGAGAAAAAGAACCTTACGAATATTTAATCAAAAGTATTGAACAATTTATTAATCAAGATGAATTAATAGAATTGATGAAAAAAAACAATTTTCATAAATGTTCTTATAGAAATCTTTCTGGTGGTATTGTTTCAATTCATAGTGGTTGGAAAATTTGATGATTAAAAAACTTATTACTTTATTTAAATTGGGAAGAAAAGTTGCAAAATCAGATATTTTAAAAATTGCATCAAAATTTAAAAAACCTCCTTTAGCTATAACAATATTGTTCCAAATTTTATCCATTTCATTTGAAAAAAAGGAACAAAATAATTTAATTGAAGATGATGGAGAAAGACTATCTAGGTCATTAGAATCTATGGGTACAACTTTCATCAAACTTGGACAATTTCTTGCTACTAGACCTGATATAATTGGAGAAGAATTATCTTTAAAGTTAGAAAAACTTCAAGATCGACTGCCCCCTTTTTCAATTCATGAAGCAAAAGAAATTATTAAAGAAGATCTGGGTATCGATGCGTTTAATTCTATAATTGATTTAAGTGAACCAGTTGCTGCTGCTTCGATTGCACAAGTTCATAAAGCAAAAATAAATGACAATGGAACTATTAAAGATGTAGCAATAAAAATTTTGAGACCAAATATAAAAAAAATATTCAATGAAGAAATAGATGCGATGATGTTATTTGCATTTATTATAGAGTCATTTGTAAAAAAAACAAAAAGATTAAAACTTGTTGAAGTTGTTTTTTTACTTAAAGAAATAACTAATCTTGAAATGGATTTAAGATTCGAAGCTGCTGCAGCAAATGAATATGCAGAAAATACAAAAAATGATGCTGGATTTAAAGTTCCTGAGATTTATTGGAATTTTACTAGTGAAAATGTAATGACTTTGGATTGGATAGATGGAATTTCAATAAGAGAAGCTGAGGAGCTTAAGAAAAGAAATTTAGATACTAATAAAATAGCTGAAGATATTATCCAACATTTTTTGAGACATGCTGTAAGAGATGGTTTTTTTCATGCAGACATGCATCAAGGAAATATTTTTGTTGATAATAGTGGCCAGATTGTCCCTATAGATTTTGGGATTATGGGTAGATTAGATAAACTTAGTAAAAGGTTTTTAGCAGAAATTTTATTTGGATTTATTCAAAGAGATTATCGCAAAGTAGCTGAAGTTCACTTGGTTGCTGGATTAGTTCCTAAAGAAGTGCCAATCGATGATCTAGCTCAAGCTTTGAGATCTATTGGTGAACCTATATTTGGTCAAGAAGTAAAAGATATTTCAGGAGGTAAATTACTCAAACAATTGTTTGATGTAACAGAAAAGTTTAATATGCAAACTCAACCTCAATTATTAATGTTGCAAAAAACTATGGTTGTTGTTGAAGGTGTGGCAAGAAAATTAAATCCAAACACAAATATTTGGACAACTTCAAAGCCTGTACTAGAAAATTGGCTTAAAGAAACCAAAGATCCAATTAATAATTTAAATGAAACTTTAAAAAATACATCTGAGGTGATTAAACGTTTACCAGAATTTCCTGAGATTATGGATAAAGCAAATCAAGCATTAACGTTTTTAGCTAGTGGTCAAATTCCACAAAATTCAAATTCTTACACCGCTCTGAATGATAAGAAATCAGAAATGATAGCATTTAGAAATCAATCTATTATTGGTTTATTACTTCTTGTAATTTTTGGCCTTATAGTATTTTAATTCTGCAGATGAAAAATTTGTTAAATAAAAAAATACTATTTATTATCTGTGGAGGAATATCTGCTTATAAAAGTCTTGAAACAATTAGGCTTTTTAAAAAGAATGGTGCAGAAATAAAGACAATTCTTACAACAAGTGCAAAAGAATTTGTAACTCCGCTTTCAATAACATCACTTTCTCAAGGTAAAGTTTATAGTGATTTATTTAGTGTAGAAAATGAGGCTGAAATGGATCACATTTCACTTTCAAGATGGGCAGATATAATTGTAATTGCACCTGCAACGGCAAATACAATTTCGAAACTGGCTCAAGGAACAACTGATGATTTAGCATCCACTGTGGTTTTAGCTTCAGATAAAGATATTATTTTAGCACCAGCAATGAATGTAAGAATGTGGGAGCATCCAACTACTAAAACAAATATAAAAAAATTAAAAGGATTTGGATATAAACTAATAGGTCCAGATGTTGGTGATATGGCATGTGGTGAATATGGAGAGGGTAAAATGTCAGACCCATCAGTAATTGCTGAAGAAGTTGATAAATATTTCTTAACTCAAAAAAATAATAAAAAATTTAAAGCATTAGTTACAGCAGGTCCAACTAATGAGTACATAGATCCAGTTCGTTTTATTACAAATAAATCAAGTGGCAAACAAGGATATGAATTAGCAAAATCATTATCCAAAAAAGGTTTTGATACAACATTAATATCAGGTCCAACTAATCTTGAAATAACTAAAGATATTAATCTTATAAAAGTTGAAACAGCAGATGATATGTTAGTTGCTACTCAAGAAAATTTACCTGTTGATGTAGCAATTTTTTCTGCTGCGGTAGCTGATTTTAAAATTAATAAAAAATATGAAAATAAAATTAAAAAACAAGAGAACTTAAATTTAAATTTAGAAAAGAATGTAGACATACTTCATTATGTGTCTAACCATAACTCCATGAGACCTGATCTTGTCATTGGATTTGCAGCAGAAACTAATGAGATTGATAAAAATGCAGAGGAAAAATTAAACAAGAAAAATTGCGACTGGATAATTTCTAATGATGTATCAAATAAAGATATAGGATTTAATTCTGATTATAATGAGGTAACAATTCATTATAAAAAGAGAGACGTTAAAAAAGAAAAACTTTCATACAAAAAAAAATCTGAAATTTCTGATGAAATAGTTGATAGAATACTTGATCAATTAAATTAATGGCGAAAGTTCTTATCAAAAAGTTAGACCCTGCAGTTGAATTACCTGCTTACAAAACAGAAGGTGCATCTGGCATGGATTTAATGGCATTAGTAAAAGAACCCATCAATCTTAAACCAAACTCATCATGTTTAGTTCCAACAGGGCTTGCTGTTGCATTTTCAAGTGATTTTGAAATCCAAATAAGGCCAAGATCTGGTTTGGCTGCAAAAAACAGTATAAGTGTTTTAAATACACCTGGAACTATTGATAGTGATTACAGGGGAGAAATAAAAGTAATTCTATTTAATCACGGGAAAAATGATTTCTTGATAAATAATAAGGATAGAATAGCTCAAATGATTTTAACTCCTGTAATTAAAATGGATCTCGAGGAAACTGATGATCTACCAGAAACAATTAGAGGAGAGGGTGGGTTTGGCTCAACGGGAAAATGAGCAAAAATTTAAACAAAAAAGAAATAGAGAAATTCTCAAGGCAAATAATTCTTAAAAATATTGGGGCGGTAGGTCAAAAAAAAATTTTATCTTCAAAAGTCTTGATAGTTGGTATGGGTGGTCTAGGTTGCCCAGTAGCAGAATTTTTAACTAGATCGGGTATTGGTACACTTGGGATTGCAGATCATGATACTGTAAGTCTCTCTAATATCCACAGACAAGGTCTGTATAATGAAAAAGATATAAATCAATCAAAAGTAAAGATTGCAAAAAAAAAATTAAATAAAATTAATCCAAAGACAAAAATAAATATTTTTAATTTAAAATTAAATAAAAATACATTTGAAAAAATTATTAAAAATTATGACTATATTGTTGATGGGACTGATAACTTTGAAAGTAAATTTTTAATAAATGATTTAAGTCTAAAATATAAAAAATTTCTAGTCACTGGTGCTATAAGTAAGTTTGATGGACATATTTTTTCTTTTAATTTTACCAACAAAAAAGATCCTTGCTTGAGATGTTTTTATCAAGAAGACACAATATCTGATGAAATTTTAAATTGTGAATATGAGGGAATTTTAGGAACTGTTGCAAGCACAATAGGTACATTGCAGGCAAATGAAGTTTTGAAAAAAATATTAAATATTGGACAAAATTTAAATGGATACATTCTAATTCTAGATCTATTAAATTTAAATTTCAGAAAAGCAAAAATTAATAAAAGAAAAAAATGTCTATGCAATTAATAGTAAAAAAAATTTATATAGTATTTTTTTTATTATTTTTTACTCACATTTCGTTTGCTGATGAAATTTTTGTCTCTCTTAAAAAAAATAAAGTAAATGTTCGCTACGGGCCAAGTTTTGAATCTGATATTAAATACGTTTATAAAAAAATAAATCTTCCATTAAAACAAATTGATAAAAAAGAAAATTTCAGGCGAATTATAGATTTAAAAAATAACAGTGGGTGGATTCATATCTCTCAATTAAAAAAAAGTAATTCTGTAATAGCCACGAAAGATAAAGTTTTATTTAAAAAACCTACATCTTTCGCAAAACCAATTGCTCAAATAAAAGAGGGAAGATTATTAATTATAGGAAAATGTGAACAAAATTGGTGCAAAATTACATCAGGAGAATTTGAAGGTTGGATTAAAACAGATAATATTTGGGGACTAAATTAACTAAAATCAGTAGATAAAGAGGCTATATTTTCTTTAGATAATTTTGTGCTATGAGAATATTCTTTGTGATCAATTCCAAGCTCAATTTCTGAGCTATTAGATTGAAATTTTTCTATTTGATCATCAGTAAAATTAAAATGAATAAACTGTACTGAAGAAGCTTTTCCCTCAGCAGAGGTTCTATCAACATCTTCTTCCGGAACTGCTTTAATTTTCTCACCATCTATTTTCATAAATACTGTGTCTTCTATTCCACCAACTTTTCCAAGAAACGCAGCCCTTGAAATAGGATTATCTATTTCAAACATTAAAGTTGCAGTTAGTTCTTTGCCGTTAGGTATTAAAGGATTGTAAGCAGATAACTCATCCTTAAGTTGCTCATCACCTCCTTTTTCAATGTATAGCATTTCTTGTACTTGAGCTAACATTGTTTCATAACTTTCAAAATAAAAAGTTGCATAAGGACCTAAAGCAACTCTTCTATTTTTTTTATAATCAACAATATTTTTTCTTAATTCGCGTCTCTTTTCTATATAAACATCTAAAGGTATGATGTCTTCTTTCTGAATTTCTCTTTTTTCTCTCGGCATGATCATAAGTTATAACTTTTTGCCATCAATTCGATAGGATGTAGTGCCTCATCATTTGATATGTTTGTATCAACTTCTAACTGTTTTAAATGTTTACCAGCTAAAGGACAATCAGAAGCCATATACTTATTATTTTTAGTTTTTATTTGTCTAGCTGTAGGTCTTCCAACTTTATTTGCTAAATCATGAGTTTCTTTCATTACTCCAAAAGTTCCTCCGTGACCCGCACATCTTTCAACTACATCAATTTTAACATTTGGTATTAATTTTAACATATCTCTTGCTTTGATACCCATGTTCTGTGCTCTAGCATGACAAGCGTGATGTACAGTTACACCTCCATCAATCTCATTTAATCCTTCTGCTAATCCCTCATTGTTTGCGATGTCCACAACATACTCATCAATATCCATAACATTTGCAGATAATTTTTTTATTTTTTCATCATTTGGTAATAACAAAGGCCATTCGAATTTTAACATCAATCCACAACTAGCTGTTAAGGTTACTACTTTATATCCTTTATCAATCCATTCGATTAAATCCTTAGAAACTTTTTTCGCTTGTTCAACAACTTTTGGCAAATCTGCTTGCTCTAAGAATGGCATACCGCAACAACCAGGGTAAGCCTCCTGAACTTCTACACCATTTTTTTTTAAAACTTTTAAAGCAGCAACACCCGTATTTTTTTTATTAAAATTTACAAAACAAGTTGAATAGATAACAACTTTTCTATTTTTTGAATGTGTTTGATAATTTATTTTGTCTTTGTTTTTTTTAAAAAAATTTGAAAAAGTTTCTGAGTTATATTTTGGTAACTGAACTCTTTTATCTATTCCTGTAATTAATTCTAAGATTTTTCTAATTAATTTATTTTTAATATTTGATGCCCAGTTAACTATTTTAGAGAACATAACACCAATTTTAGCGTTTCGATCTATTTGGGCTAATTGTGTTGGTACGCTTGGTAATTTACCTAATTTTTTTTGAGCCGTTCTATATCGCAGCATTAAATGTGGAAAATCCAAATCAAAATCATGAGGTGGAACATATGGACATTTAGTCATAAAACACATATCACACAAAGTGCATGCATCAACGACAGGAGCAAACTGATCACTAGATAAGCTTTCAACATCTTCATTTTTAGACTCATCAATCATGTCAAATAGCTTTGGAAATGAATCGCAAAGATTAAAGCATCTTCGGCATCCGTGACAAATATCAAAAACTCTTCTCATTTCAGCGTCTAACTTTTCAGGATTTAAAAAATCAGGATGCTCAAAATCTATAGGGTGTCTTATAGGTGCACCTAAACTTCCTTCTTTACTCATATAATTTAGTTATTTGAAATTCGAATTATTTTTAGTGGGCGACTAACGCCCACTAAGTAATTTGATTAGCTAATAGACTCTAAAGTTTTTTGAAATTTACCAGCGTGTGATTTTTCAGCTTTAGCTAAAGTTTCAAACCAGTCTGCGATTTCTTCAAAACCTTCTTCTCTAGCAGTCTTGGCCATACCAGGGTACATATCTGTGTACTCATGAGTTTCACCTTCGATAGCTGAAGCTAAGTTAGCTTTAGTTTCGCCAATTGGTTTGCCTGTTGCTGGGTCACCAACTTGTTCTAAGTATTCTAAATGACCATGAGCGTGACCAGTTTCACCTTCTGCTGTTGATCTAAAAACTGTAGCTACATCATTGTAACCCTCGATGTCTGCTTTTTGTGCAAAATAAAGATATCTTCTATTTGCTTGACTTTCTCCAGCGAATGCTGCTTTTAAGTTTTCTTCGGTTTTACTTCCTTTTAAAGACATTGTTTTTCTCCTTTTAAATGTTACTCACCATATAATGGTTATACTAAATATGTCAACAGTTTAGAATTATTATAATGTAGATTTTAAGTATTTGATTTGATAGAATTATTTTTGAGTTTGATTATCACTCGCAACTCTAACCAAAACTTCAACGGAATTTATTTTTTTTCCCGTTATATTTTTTCTAATATTTATTTTGTCGATATCGCTCTCATCACAATCGATTAGCTCATGCGTATCTTCATCAAAAAAATGATGGTGTGCTGATGTGTTTGTATCAAAATAACTTTTATGACTATCGATTGAAATTTCTTTTAGGTATCCTTTTTTTTCAAATGCATGAACTGTGTTATAAACTGTAGCTAAAGATATCTTTTGATTCATTTTCTCAGATAACAATTTAACCAAATCGTTTATTGTGAAATGAAAAGTTTTTTCTCTATTATACAAAACTTCACACATTTTTACTCTTTGCTTAGTAGGTCTAAGCCCAACTTCTCTTAATTTTTCAATAAAATTGCAGTTTTTTGGCATTGTTTTTTATAATTATTCTAAAGTATGAATAAAAATATAATGTTTTATTATATTATATTAGGATTAAATCAAGTATTAAGGGAGCTCAAAATTATGAAAAAAAACTCATACTCCTATGATGACCTAATAACTTGTGGAAATGGTGATCTTTTTGGACCTGGCAATGCAAAATTACCTCTTCCGCCGATGCTTATGTTTGACAGAATAACAGAAATCAATGAAAATAATGGAGCATTTAATAAAGGCTCTTTAAAAGCTGAATTAGATATTAAAGATGATCTTTGGTTTTTTGATTGTCATTTTAAAAAAGATCCAGTTATGCCAGGGTGCTTAGGTTTGGATGCTATGTGGCAACTGGTAGGGTTTTTTCTAGGTTGGCTAGGAAATCCTGGAAAAGGAAGAGCTTTAGGAGTGGGTAATGTAAAATTTACAGGTGAGGTTTTACAAAGTGTAAAAAATGTAAGATATGAAATAGATATGAAAAAAATTATGTCTCCTGGAGGAACAACTGTTGGGCTTGCAAATGGAATTGTTCTTGCAGATAATAAAAAAATATATTCAGCAGAAAGTTTAAAAGTAGGGTTGTTTAAATAATGAGAAGAGTAGTTATTTCAGGTTTAGGAGTTGTTTCTTGCTTAGGAAATAATCAAGAAGAGGTTCGTCAATCTTTATTAAATTCAAAATCAGGAATTTCTTTTGCAGAAGAGTACAAAGAGCATAATTTAAAAAGCCATGTTCATGGTAAGCCAAATATTAAACTTGAAGATCATATCGATAGAAAAACAATTAGGTTTATGGGTTCAGGCTCAGCTTATAATTATATTGCAATGAAAGAAGCTATTGAAGACTCTGGATTAGAAGAAAGTGAAGTAAGTAATTTTAAAACTGGAATTGTGATGGGCTCAGGGGGACCTTCTATAGAAAATGTAATTTTAGCTGCAGATAAAACTAGAGCGAAGACACCAAAATTAATGGGACCTTTTATTGTTCCAAGAACTATGGCAAGTACTGCTTCTGCAACACTTGCTGTACCATTTAAAATTAAAGGAACTAACTACACAATGAGTTCTGCATGTGCAACTAGTGGACATTGCATAGGAAATTCTATGGAATTAATTCAAATGGGTAAACAGGATGTTGTTTTTGCAGGTGGTAGTGAAGAAATTCATTGGGCAATGACAGCAATGTTTGATGCTATGACAGCTTTATCATCAAAATATAATGACACTCCACAATCTGCGTCTAGAGCTTATGATAAAACTAGAGATGGGTTTGTAATTGCAGGTGGTGCAGGCGTATTAGTACTTGAAGAATACGAACATGCTAAAGCAAGAGGGGCTAAAATATACGCAGAATTAACTGGTTATGGAGCAACCTCTGATGGATTCGACATGGTAGCGCCATCGGGTGAAGGCGCTGTTAGATGTATGAAAATGGCAATGGCAACTGCTAAAAATAAAATTGATTATATTAATACCCACGGAACATCTACTCCTGTTGGAGATATAACTGAGCTTAATGCTATTAAAGAAACATTTGGGGAGGATATTCCAAAAATAAGTTCAACTAAATCTTTATCAGGTCATCCATTAGGCGCTGCTTCAGTTCATGAAGCTATTTATTGTCTGATAATGATGAAAAATAATTTCATTACAGGTTCTGCAAATATTACTGATATGGATGATGATGCTAAAAAATTTCCAATAGTTCCAAAAACTGAAACAGGAACAACTTTAAATGCAGTAATGTCAAATAGCTTTGGTTTTGGTGGAACTAATGCGGCTTTAATTTTTGAAAAGGTTTAGTTTATGAGTCTGATGAAAGGTAAAAAAGGATTAATCATGGGTGTTGCTAATGAAAGATCTATTGCCTGGGGTATATCTCAAAAACTTTCAGAGGCTGGAGCGGAGCTAGCATTTACATATTTGGGTGACGCTTTAAAAAAAAGAGTAGTTCCTTTAGCAGAAAAATTAAATTCAAACGTCACATTCAGTTGTGATGTTGAAAAAAAAGAAGAAGTAGTAAAACTATTTGAGGATATCAGATCTCAATGGGGTGAAATTGATTTTGTAGTGCATGCAGTTGCTTTCTCTGATAAATCAGAGTTATCAGGTGAATATTTAAATACGACTAGAGAAAACTTTTTAAGAAGTATGTTAATCTCATGCTTTTCATTTACTGAAGTCGCAAAAGAAGCTTCAAAAATAATGAAACAAGGTGGAAGCTTGCTTACATTAACTTACGAATCTACTAAAGCTATTCCAAATTATAATGTAATGGGTGTTTGTAAATCAGCTTTAGAGGCCAGTGTCAAATATCTTGCTAGAGATTTGGGAACAAAAAGTATTAGAGTTAATGCAATAAGCGCAGGGCCAATTAAAACGTTGGCTGCTTCAGCAATTGGTGATGCAAAATTCCTATATAAATGGAATGAAGATCACTCTTTTCTAAAAAGAAACGTAGATATTCATGATGTTGGAAATTCTGCATTATATCTACTAAGCGATCTTGCTAATGGTGTCACCGGTGAGATTCATTATGTAGATGCTGGGTATAACAAAGTCGGAATGCCAGATCCAAGAAACATAACTTAAATAATTTTTGATCATTATAAGGTGATTATTAACCATAAATATAAATTTATTTTTATTAAATCTTTCAAAACTGCTGGGACTAGTCTTGAAATTGCTTTATCAAAATTTTGTGGTGATAAAGATATGATTACAGAAATAGAACCTAACGACGAAATAATAAGAAAAAATTTAAAATATACCGGTCCACAAAATAACAGCGGATTGAAAGTACATATGACAGCTAGCGAAATTAAAAGTAGAATAAAATCAGAAATATTTGAAAATTACTTCAAATTTGTTGTTGTTCGAAATCCTTTTGACCAAATAATTAGTGCTTATTATTGGCACAATGAAAGTAAAAAAAACGAAAAAAAATTCTTTTTTTTCAAAAAAAAATCAATTGATTTTGACAAGTTCTTTAAAAGAAAAGCAAGACACATTTTTGAAGATGAAATTAATAGATATTTTGAAAATGGAAAAATTTTAGTTGATAAATTTATTAGTTATGAAAATTTAAAAAATGATTTATCATCACTTTCTGACTCACTTAAACTTCCTGAAAACCTTTATGAGGTTTTTAAAAATATAAAGGCAAAGAGTAATATTAAACCTTCAAAAGATAAAAGAATTAAATTAAATGAATATCACATAAAGAAAATATATGAATATGCTGATAAGATTATTAAGCTACACAAATATAAATATAAATAAAAAAACCCCCGGAGTTGAAACTCTAGGGGTTAAAAATTTTTAATTAAATGAATTATTCAGCTGCTTGTTTCATAGAAAGTTTAACCTTACCTCTATCGAAACCAATAACTTTTACTTTTACTTCATCGCCTTCTTTTACAACGTCAGTAACTTTAGCTACCCTTTTATCTGCAAGTTCTGAAATGTGAACAAGTCCATCTTGTTTTCCTAAGAAATTAACAAATGCACCAAACTCCATAATCTTCATTACTTTACCTGAATAAATTTTATTTAATTCAGCTTTAGCAGTAATATCTTTGATCATTTGCATAGCTATATTTCTAGACTCTTCATCTGGAGCAGCAACTGTTACAACTCCTTCATCATTTACATCAACTTTTGCACCTGATTTTTCAACAATCTCTCTTATTGTTGCCCCACCTTTTCCAATCACAGCAGCAATATCTTTCTTATCAACATTAACTTGTTCCATTTTTGGAGTATGTTTTCCAACATCTGATCTTGAAGCCGACAATGCTTTATTCATTTCACCTAAAATATGAACTCTTCCATCTTTAGCTTGACTTAATGCTTGCTCCATTATTTCAAATGTAATGCCTGTAATTTTAATATCCATTTGAAGAGAAGTAATTCCATCTTTAGTTCCAGCAACTTTAAAGTCCATATCACCTAAGTGATCCT
Source organism: uncultured Pelagibacteraceae bacterium (assembly GCA_902555535.1). GTDB lineage: Bacteria > Pseudomonadota > Alphaproteobacteria > Pelagibacterales > Pelagibacteraceae > Pelagibacter. Next base: position 66,289 of record CACDTB010000002.1, read on the forward strand.
CATCACCTAAAATATCTGACAGGACACTAAAATCATTTCCTTCTTTAATTAATCCCATCGCAATACCCGCAACAGGTTCTTTAATTGGTACTCCAGCATCCATTAATGCTAAAGACGTTCCACAAACAGTAGCCATAGAAGATGAACCATTTGATTCTGTTATCTCTGAAACTACTCTAAAAGTATATGGAAAAGCCTCCTTTGTGGGTAATGAAGAATTAATCGCTCTCCATGCTAATTTACCATGACCAATTTCTCTTCTTCCTGTTCCAATTCTTCCAGTTTCTCCAACTGAAAAAGGAGGAAAATTATAATGAAGCATGAACCTTTCTCTTTGCAATCCATCTAAACTTTCAATTCTCTGTTCATCATCAGAAGTTCCTAAGGTTGCAACCACTATTGCCTGAGTTTCCCCTCGCGTGAAAAGCGCAGAACCGTGAGCTCTTGGTAAAATACCAACCTCACACGAAATTGGCCTTACATCCGATAAACCTCTACCATCAATTCTATTTTTATTTTTTAGAATATCAGTTCTGACAATTGACTTTTCTAGATTTTTTAACTGACTGTTAACATCAAGATCTGTATAGTTTTCATCTTCCTCATAAAGCTTTTTAGCCTTGTCAGTAATCTCTGAAATTTGATTTGATCTATCTTGTTTGTCTCTCGTTGCAAAAGCTTTTTTAAGATCTTCTGTAAAAGATTCTTCAAGTTTTTTCTTAACTTCAGAGAGATCCTTCTTTTCAATAGTCCATTCTGGTTTTCTACATTCCTTTGCAAGTTCCTCTATCATTTCGATTACAGGAACGAAACCTTCATGACCAAATTTAACTGCATTTAACATTTCTTCTTCTGTTAAACCACTTGCTTCAGACTCAACCATAAGCACAGCATCTTTTGTACCTGCCACGACTAAATCTAATTTTGATTTTTCTAATTCTGCTTTAGACGGATTTAAAACATACTTACCATCTATAAATCCAACTCTTGAGGCACCTACAGGACCCATAAATGGCATTCCTGATATTGCCAAAGCTGCTGAAGATGCAGTGATTGATAAAATATCTGGTTCATTTTCTTTATCGTATGAAATTACTGTTGGTAATAACTGTACTTCATTTTTAAATTCATCTGGAAACAAAGGTCTAATTGGTCTGTCAATTAATCTAGAGATTAATGTTTCGCTCTCAGTTGGTCTTGCTTCTCTTTTAAAATATCCACCTGGAATTTTTCCAGCTGCATAATATTTTTCTTGGTAATTTACAGATAGTGGAAAGTAATCCATATCAGGATTTACTTTTTTTGCTCCTACTACTGTTGCTAGTACGACTGTCTCTCCACATGTTGCGATTATTGCACCGTCTGCTTGTCTTGCTACTTTACCAGTTTCTAAACTTATTTTCTTTCCTGCTACTTCTATTTCCTTTTTATATACTTTAAACATTTCATTTCCATTTCGTTTCGTTCGTTTCGTTCCATTCTATCTATTTGACTTCTATTTTCTTAAATTCAATTTTGACAGTACATTTTTGTAAGAATCCATTTTATTTTTCTTAAGGTATTCTAACAATTTCTTCCTTCTATTTACCGCTCTCAACAATCCAACAGACGAATGTTTGTCTTTTTTGAATTTCTTAATATGCTTAGAGAGAGTTTCAATTTTTTCTGTTAGTAATGCAACCTGTATCTCAGAGGACCCTGTATCTTTTTCGTGCATTGCTAACTCTTGTGCCTTTTTATTCATACTTCTTTTTTCCTATTTATTTGTTTGTTTTATTAAGTTTTCTATTTTTTCTGCATACTCAAAAGACTCGTCTTTTCTAAAAAGTAATTTTGGTAAAAATTTCATTTCCACTTTTTTGGATAAAATTTTTCTTATTAAAAATGAGTATTCTTTCAAAACATCAATAATTTCATCTGCATTTTTTCCTCCAAGTGGAAGAACATATGCTTTAGCGATTTTTAAATCTTGACTCATTCTCACCTCAGTAACAGTTATAGTGTTAGTTTCTAACTTTGGGACCTTAGCCTCATTTCTAATAAAAATCATGCTTAAAGACTGTTTAATCATCTCACCCACCCGAAGCTGTCTTTGAGAAATTGGTTTTCCTATTCTATCAGACATTAGATTGACCTTTCTGTAGATGTAAGACTAAATGCTTCTATTGTATCATTTTTTTGGAAATCCATATAATCCTTAACAGTAATTCCACATTCTTGGCCATTGTTAACCTGTTTTACCTGGTTTTTTTCTCTAAATAAGGTTCCAACTTTGCCAGTATAAATAATTGCTCCATCTCTTATTATTCTCACATCTGATGTGCTTGTAATTTCACCTTCAGTTATTTTTGATCCTGCAACTTTACCTGCACCAGAAACTTTAAATATTTCCAAAATTTGCGCTGTGCCCGTAATTGTTTCTTGAACATCAGGCGCCAATAATCCAGACATTCTTTGTTTAATAAAATCTAATACTTCATAAATTATATTATAAGAAGAAATTTTTATTTTTTCAATTTCAGCTAATTTTTTTGCTTCTTTACTTGGCTTAACATTAAATGCTATTAAAACTGCATTTGAAGCTTTTGCCAAAGTAACATCAGTTTCAGTTACCATGCCAATATCTGCTAAAATAATCTTTGGTTTTACCTCTTCATGTTTAATTTGACTAATTGCATTTTTAATTGCTTCAGATGATCCATGAACATCAGATTTAATTATTAAGTTTAATTCTTCAGTAGACTTATCTGAAAATGCTGACTCTTGTGTTGCAAATGTTAGTGGATTTTTTCCATCTTTACTTTCTTGTGCTCTATTTGAGCTTAATGTTTTAGCTTCTTTTTCATTATCTAGAACAATAAAATCATCACCTGCTTTAGCTGCACCATTAATTCCTAATATCTCTACTGGAGTTGACGGTGAAGCCTCATCAACATTTTGCCCTTTATCGTTAATAATTGCTCTAATTTTTCCCCATCTCAAACCACTCACAAAGAAATCTCCTTTTTTTAAAGTTCCTGTAGTCACAATTATTGTTGCAACCGGTCCTCTTCCAACATCAATTTTAGATTCAAGAACAATGCCAGTTGATTTAGAGTCAAAATCAGTTTTAAGATCTAAAATTTCAGCTTGAAGAATTATCGCTTCTACTAATTTATCTAAATTCATTTTTGTTTTAGCCGATATTTCAACCATTAAAGTTTCTCCAGATAAATCTTCTGCAATTAGTTCATGTTCTAAAAGTTGATTTTTTATTTTTTGTGGATCTGCTTCTGGTAAATCACATTTATTAATTGCGACAACAATTGGAACATTTGCTGCTTTTGCATGTTTAATAGACTCTACAGTTTGAGGTTTTACTCCATCATCTGCAGCTACTACTAGCACAACAACGTCTGTTAATTTAGATCCTCTAGCTCTCATTTCAGTGAATGCAGCATGGCCTGGAGTATCAATAAAGGTTAGTTTATTTGAGTGACTTTCAATTTGATAAGCACCAATATGTTGCGTAATACCCCCAAATTCTCCTGACACAACGTTTGCACTTCTCAAAACATCAAGAACAGAGGTTTTACCATGATCTACATGACCCATAACAGTAACTATTGGTGGTCTATTTTTTAAATTTTCGACTCGAGTCGCTTTTATTTTTTGAATTATCTCCTCAGCTTTCTCTTCTCTAATCGGATTATGGCCAAACTCTTTGACTAAAAACTCTGCTGTATCTGATGCTAAAGTTTGGTTAATAGTAACAGTTACACCCATTTCAAATAAATATTTTATAACATTGCTCGATTGCTCGGCCATTCTATTAGCTAACTCTCTAACTGTAATTGCCTCAGGTATATTTACATCACGTTTTATTGGTTTTAAGTTTTCTTGGGCTTCATTTTTATTTAAATTTTTATTTTCTTTTTGTCTTGCTCTTTTAACTGAAGCTAAGCTTCGTTCTCTTGCTTCTATCTCATCGCTTAATGCTCTTGAAACAGTTAATTTTAATTCCCTTTTTTTTGTCCCAGTTTTCAGAATTTTTCTATCTTTATTTTCATTTTCTCCTTTAAGTCTTTTAGTTGCTCTTTGCTCAGCTAACTTACGTTTTTCAAAATTATTTATTAATGGTGCTTTTGAAGTAAAAGATGGTTTTAAAGGAGTGCCTCTGTTATGTGTTGAGATAGATTTTGGTTTAATACCTCCTGTTCTACTAGATGCCCCGCTTCTACTAGAAAACTTTGATGGTTGTTTCTCGATTTTTACAGAATTTTTTCCTTGAGTTTTAGCTATCTCAATATTTTTTATCGACTTTTTGAAAGAGCCAGATATTGTTAATTTTGTTTTTTTTTCCATAACTCATCACTCAATCTTTATAAATAATATTTCTTGCTGACATAATTAATTCATCAGCCTCTTCTTTAGACAAAGCAAAATCTTCCAAATAACCTTGAATTTTTACTCTTTCACCCTTTACAACATCATATCCACCAGTTAATTCGTCTGATGCTAAATCAGCAAAGTCCTCTAGAGTCAAAATTTTTTGTTCACCTAGCGTAACTAGCATTCCAGGAGTTAGTCCTTCTAAATTTATTAGCGAATCTTGTAGGCCTAATTCCTTTATTCTTTCTGAAATATCCTCTTGATCTCTTTGGTGAAATTCTCGCGCTCTTTCAACAAGAGCTTTTGCAGTATCTTCTTCAATCCCTTCGATTTTTGTCAAACTTTCTACTGTCGTGTCTTTAATATCATCTATAGTAGAAAATCCCTCGGCTACTAGCAATTGTCCTAATGTTTCATCTAATTCCAAATTTTTAACAAAGTTCTCAGTTTTTTCTTTAAACTCAGACTGTCTTCTTTCTGAGTCTTCTGCATCTGTCATTATGTTAATTTCATAATTTAATAACTTTGTTGCAAGTCTAACATTTTGACCTCTACGACCGATTGCTTTACTTAAATTTTCTTCTGTTAGAATAACATCTAATTTTTTTCTTTCTAATTCGACGTTAACTCTTTGAACCTCTGCTGGTGATAAAGCGTTTGCAACTAAAATTGCTGGATCTTCAGACCAATTAACAATATCAATCTTTTCACCTTGTAATTCATTAACAACAGCTTGAACTCTGGAACCTCTCATACCCACACAAGCTCCAACTGGATCAAGTGAAGTGTCAACTGCTTTAACGCAAATTTTTGCTCTACTTCCTGGATCTCTTGATGAAGATTTAATCTCAATTAAACCATCATAAATTTCTGGTACCTCTTGAAAAAAAAATTTGTTGTCCTCTCGGTTCTCTTCTAACATCGTAACAATAAGCTTTAATTCTATCTCCAGCTTTAATATTTTCTCTTGGAATCATTTCATTTTTCTGAATAATTGCCTCAGTTCGCCCAAGATCAACAATTACATTTCCAAATTCTAATCTTTTTACTATCCCACTTAAAATTGTATTTTTTTTATCAATAAAATCATTGAATTGTCTCTCTCTTTCTGCTTCTCTAACATTAAAATTAATTACTTGTTTTGCGGTCTGAGCGGCTATTCTCCCAAAATCAAATGATGGTAATGGTTGTAAAACTTCATCTCCAATCCCCTTATCTTTATTTACTTCGTTTAAATTAATTGCATCTTCTAATTTAATTTCTGTATTTGAGTTTTCAGGATTATC
>CACDTB010000003.1 GCA_902555535.1 uncultured Pelagibacteraceae bacterium
TAATTAAAGTTAACCAAGATTTTGGGATTACTCTTTTGGTTATTGAACACAATATGAGAGTGATTATGCAATTAGCAGAAAATATTTTTTGTTTAGCTCATGGTAAAATGTTAGCTAATGGATCGCCAGAAGAAATTAAAAACGATAAACGTGTTATTGACGCGTATTTAGGAGCTCAATAATGGTTAATCAATATGAAGTACTAGGAAAAGCTCCGACACCAGATGATTTAAAAAAATTATCTCCAAACGAAGTTCATTTAACTATTAAAAATTTAAACGCAGGTTATGGAAAAATGGAAATTTTACATAACTTTGATTTATTCGTAAATAAAGCTCAGTCTTTATGCTTAATTGGACCTAATGGAGCAGGTAAATCTACAATTCTTCATTCCATATATGGTTTTACAAATATTTTTTCTGGTCAAATTGAACTTGAAGGAAAAGAAATTACAAATCTTACCCCAGCAGAAAAGTTAAAGTCAGTTGGTATAGCTTATATATTGCAAGATAACTCTGTATTTCCAGATATGACAGTAGAAGAAAACCTATTAATGGGAGGATATATAAAAGAAAAAACAGATGAGTCATATGAAGAGGCTGAAAGAATTTTTGAAAAGTATGAAAGGTTAAGAAATAGAAGAAACCAACCTGCAAAAGTTTTATCTGGTGGGGAGAGAAGATTGCTAGAAATATCTAGAGCGTTAGTTATGAAACCTTCAGTACTTTTAGTAGACGAACCGTCAATTGGTCTCGAGCCCAGATATATTGAGATGGTTTTTGAAATATTAGGAGATCTTCAGCAAAATGAAAAAAAAACAATCATTCTAGTTGAGCAAAATGCCAAAAAAGGATTGGAGTTTGCGGATATAGGATACGTTTTAGTATCTGGGCAAACTGCAATTGCAGGTAAAGGAGACGATTTACTCCAAAATCCTGATGTTGGTAGACTGTTCCTAGGTGGATAATGATTAATAAAAATTTTTTCTTTAAAGGATATAGATCTATATTTACTCATGATAGTCCAGCTATAGCTCTTACTTGTTGCTTTATAGCAATTGGTGCTCTCTTTAAAAATTTAGGTTTTAATATTCAGGAAAGTATTTTTTCAACTGTTTTAACTTATGCTTTACCAGGTTCATTGGTAATGGCAGAGTCAATGTTGATTGGAGCATCTTTATTAAATATTTTTCTAGCAGTTTGGTTTGTAAATGCTCGACTTTATCCAATGGCTGTATCTTTATTTCCATTAATGATGCACAAATCTCAACCTAAGTGGAAGTATTACTTTTCTTGTCATTTTATTGCTGTTTCAGCGTGGTTAATCATGAAAAGCAATTATAAGAAAATTCCAAAAGAATATAGAATTGATTATTGGATTGGAATTGGAAGTGCAACAGTAAGTGTATCAGTAATTGGAACATTTATAGGTTTTTATTTTTCAGAGTACATGAATAAAGATATGATGATTGGATTGGCAATTCTTAATCCAGTATATTTTTTATGCATGATGGTTGGAGCATCAAAAACTATACAAGTTATATTATCTGTCTTACTTGGAATAATTTTAGGACCAATTATTTATTTATTTTCACCTGAGTGGTCAATTCTATTAGCAGGTGTAATCGGTGGAACTATAGCCTATTTAGTTGGAGAGTATAATGTCAGCTAATATCGTTTATGCAATTTTAGTTACATCTCTTGCTACATTTTTATCTAGATTTTTAGGCGCTCTCACCTCTCAAGGTATTAAGGAAACATCAAAACTTTTTAAGTGGTTTAATTGTTTAGCCTATGCAACTTTAGCAGCATTAATAGCAAGAACTATAATTTTTCCTGCTGGCGTGTTAATAGAAGCTAGTTATTATAGTAGATCAATTGTTGTATTTTTATCCTTGTTTGTTTTTTTTATTTCTAAGAAAAACTTTGTTTATCCTACAATTTTCTCAGCTATTTGTATGGCAATAATTAACAATTATATCTGATTAAATTGATTTATAAAATAAGGTAAAATAAAATTTAGAATGCAAAAAATTACAGGCATAGACATTCAAAAACACGATAAATCAAATAGGATTATAAAAATTAGTTTAGAAAACGATATAATAGATAAATTAATTTTCCCGTTTAATAAATTTGATTTAACAGCATTAGAGCTAAAACCATTTACAAGATTTACTTTAGCTAAAAGTTTAGATGATTTAACAAATAATAAATTAAGCGAATTAATGAACTTAATTATTAGAGATAGATCTACAGGTTGCTTTATTATTGGACCAAAAAATATAACTCCAAAAATTAATGATACATTTTTAGTTAAGTTATCAACTGCAATAGCTCATCTAATTGGTGTGCCCAATCATGATGCCATGGCAGGAAAATATTATGCTCGTTTTCATGTCAAACATGAAGATAGTAGTGACTCTTATTTAAGGAAAGCTTATAGGAATATGGATCTTCATACAGATGGAACATACGTGAAAGATGTAACCGACTGGTTACTTATGACTAAAATTGATGAGCAAAATGTTGAAGGCGGTGAAACAGCTATGTTACACCTTGATGACTGGGAACATTGTGATGATTTATATAATGATCCAGTAGGAAGACAGAATTTTGTTTGGGGATCACCAAAAAGTAAAAATATTGATTACAAGGTAGAGCACCCAGTTTTTTCGACTGATAAAGAGGGAAGACCAACGATATCTTATATAGATCAATTTCCAGAACCTCAAAATATGGAACAAGGTAATTTTTTACAAAGATTATCTGATGGATTAGAGGAAAGTAAAAATAAAATAATTACAAAATTACCTGTTGGATTCTCTGTGATTGCAAATAATTATTTCTGGCTTCATGGAAGAAAACCTTTCAAAGAAAACAAGGAATTAAGCAGAGAATTACTAAGAATTAGAGGTTCTTTTTTTGTTAATTAATTCAATATAATCAATATAAAGTATCCAAAATTATGAATTTAGGTTTTATTGGTACTGGAAAAATTGCAGCTTCAGTGATTACTGGAATATGTAAATCAAAAATTTCTTATAAGAAAATTATTATTTCTCCAAGAAATAAAAAAATAGCTCTTGGGTTAAAAAGAAAGTTTAAAAAAATAGTTATTGCCAAAGATAATCAACAAATTGTAGATCAATCTAATTGGGTATTTTTATCTGTTACACCTACTGTTGGTGAAAAAATTATTAAAGATTTAAAATTTAAATCGACCCAAACAGTTGTTAGTTTTATTTCAACAATTACTTTATCTCAATTAAAGAAAGCAATTAAAGTAAAAGCAAAAATTGTAAGAGCAATACCTCTACCTCCAATTTCATTAAAGAAAGGTCCTGTACCTATTTGTCCCCCTAATTCAAAAGTAAAAGCATTTTTTAATAACTTGGGAACAACTGTAGAAATTAAAAATGAGAAATCCTCTATAAACTTTTGGTCAACTTCTGGCATGATGGCTCCTTTTTATGAGATGTTAAGAGTAATGACCGATTGGTTGGTAAAAAGAGGCGTAAAAAGAAATAATGCTCAAAAATATATTACTTCTTTATTTTTAGCTTTATCTGAAGATGCTGTAGTAAATTCAAAAGAAAATTTAAAGAATTTAGTAAAAGAGTCTCAAACGCCAAAAGGTTTAAATGAACAAGGTGTGAAAGAATTAACTAAAGCTGGATTTTATAGATCTCTAGAAAGAACATTAAATAGCATTCACAGAAGACTTAACAAATAAATCAAATGTCTGAAAATATTTTAGAGATTAATAATTTAAGTAAATATTTTGGTGGATTAGCTGCAGTTTCAGATTGTTCAATAAAAGTTAAAAGAGGAACTATCACTGGTATCATTGGGCCAAATGGATCTGGTAAAACAACTTTATTTAATTTAATTGCTGGAAACTTAAAATCCTCTAGTGGTAATGTTGTTTTTGATGATGAAAATATTACAGATGTTCCATCATATGAGTTATTTTCTAAAGGGTTATTAAGAACATTTCAAATTGCACACGAGTTTTCAAATTTATCTGTTTTAGAAAATTTAATGATGGTTCCAGGAAATCAATCTGGAGAAAAAATAATGACAGCATTATTTAAACCAGGTTTAGTTGCACAAGAAGAGGCTGTGGTTAAAGAGAAAGCGAAAGAAGTTGTTGAATTTTTAAATTTAGGACATTTATCAAATGAGCTTGCTGGTAATCTTTCAGGTGGACAAAAGAAACTATTAGAACTTGGAAGAACCATGATGGTTGATGCAAAATTAGTACTATTAGATGAAGTGGGGGCTGGAGTTAACAGAACTTTGTTAAAAGATCTTGGAACTGCAATAGAAAAGTTAAATAAAGAAAAAGGTTATACTTTTTGTATGATTGAACATGATATGGATTTTATTGGAAGATTATGTGATCCAGTGATTGTAATGGCTGAAGGATCAGTTTTATTTGAGGGAAGTGTTGAAGAAGCAAAAAAAGATGAGAAAGTTATCGAAAGCTATCTTGGAAGAGGATCAAAATTAAAGGATACAAATTAATGGCATATTTTGAAGGAATAGAAATGACAGGTGGTTATGGAAATGGTCCTGACATTATTAGTTCGTGTTCAGTGAATGTAAATAAGGGTGAAATAGTTTCTATTTTAGGTCCTAATGGTGCTGGCAAATCAACTGCTATGAAAGCAATGTTAGGCTTGCTCAATTTAAAATCTGGATCAGTAAAGATTGACGGTAAGGATATTTCAAAATTATCTCCTCAAGATCGAGTTAAGCAAGGTATTTCTTTTGTGCCACAGACTAAAAATGTTTTTGCAGGGATGACTGTTGAAGAAAATTTAGAAATGGGTGCATTTCTTGTTGAGGATGAAATCAAAAATATAATTGAAGAAATTTATGAATTATTTCCAATTTTAAGAGAGAAAAGAAATCAGTTGGTTGGTGAACTTTCTGGAGGTCAAAGACAACAAGTAGCTCTAGGTCGAGCTTTAATGATTAAACCCACTGTTTTAATGTTAGACGAGCCAACAGCAGGGGTATCGCCAATCGTTATGGATGAATTATTTGATCATATTGTCAAAGTTAAAAGAACAAATGTTGCCATCTTAATGGTAGAACAAAATGCAAAACAAGCCTTAAGTATTTCTGATAGAGGTTATGTACTAGTTACTGGAGAAAATCGTTATTCAGGAACTGGAAAAGAATTATTAGACGATCCAAGAGTAAGAAGCTCTTTTTTGGGAGGGTAATATGGATTTTGTAAATGCAATAATTCTTTTATTAAATTATATTTTTATTCCTGCATTAACTTATGGTTCTCAGTTAGCACTGGGTGCAATCTTTGTTACACTCATATATGGAATTTTAAGATTTGCTAATTTTGCAACTGGTGACATGATGTCATTTGGAACCATGGCTACGATTTTATTTACATGGTATTTTCAATCTTTAGGTGTTTCTTTAGGGGTTTTACCTACCGCTTTGTTAGCTATTCCATTCGGAATTATTTTTATGATTCTCTATATGCTTTTAATTGATAAATTTGTCTTCAAATATTATAGACACCAGAAAAGCCCTCCAGTTCAATTTGCAATGGTAAGTATAGGTGTAATGTTTGTGACACAAGCAGTGGTAAGAATTATTATTGGACCTAGTGATAGAAGATTTTTTGATGGAGAAAAATTTATTATCAAGGCTCGAGAATTCAAAGAGATGACAGGTTTAAACGAGGGTCTCGCATTGAAATCAACTCAAGTGATAACTATTTTTGTAACAATTGTTTTAGTCTCTTTATTGTTTTGGTTTTTAAATAGAACAAAAACTGGAAAAAGTATGAAAGCTTATTCTGATAATGAAGATCTTGCTTTGCTATCAGGTATTGATCCAAAAAAAATAGTTTTAGTTACATGGGTTATTGCTGGAATTTTAGCTACAATAGGTGGAGCATTGTATGGTTTAGATAAAAGTTTTAAACCATTTACTTATTTTAACAATATGCTTCCTATTTTTGCTGCTGCAATTGTTGGAGGAATTGGAAATCCATTTGGAGCTTTTTTAGGCGGATATGTAATTGCTTTTTCTGAAATATTGCTCACTTATGCATATAAAAAATTCTTTATGTATATTTTACCAGAAAGTATGGAGCCAAATAGTTTAGTTCAGTTACTATCTACTGATTATAAGTTTGCAGTCTCGTTCTCTATTCTTGTAATTGTTTTAATTTATCGACCTTCGGGAATATTTAAGGGGAAAGTATTGTGAGAAAAAACCTAAATGTAATTGCAGCTTACAGTATCATGATGGTGCTTATTCTAATGGTTGGGATATTTCAGTCTTGGAATATCGCTTTATCAATATTTAATCTTTGTTTGATTTCTGCGGTCATGACAATGGGCGCCAATATTCAATGGGGGTACGCTGGTTTAATTAATTTTGGAATTATGGGTTATACAGCTTTAGGTGGTTTAGCTGCGGTATTGATATCTGTCGATCCTGTTCAAGAGGCATGGAGGGCAGGAGGTTTCGATATTCTAATGTCGTTATGGCTGATAGTAGTAATGGTATTAGTTATACGCTTTGTTTTAAAAAGATTTGAAAAATCAAAAATAAGAACATACAGCATAGCTGCAATAATAATTTCAGGTATTTTACTTATAAGATTTTCTTCAGAGCCAGGCATAGAAGCAATTGAAGCAGTAGATCCAGCTAAAACTGGTTTCTTAGGAGGATTTGGATTACCAATTATATTTTCTTGGATAGTTGGAGCTCTTTTTGCAGGGGGTTTAGCTTTTATAGTTGGAAAAGTTGCGCTTGGTCTTAGAGCAGATTATTTAGCAATTGCCACTCTACTTATTTCTGAAATTGTTATTGCAATTATTAAACACGAGGATTGGCTCACAAGAGGGGTCAAAAATGTTATCGGATTAAAAAGACCTGCACCTTATGAGGTAGATCTGCAAACTACTGATTGGTTTATTAAATTAGTTGAAAAGTTTAATGCAGGAAAATTAAGTGTAATTGAGAATTTAGCTGATAGACAGGCTGCTTTAAACCAACTTGTTATAGAAGGTTCATCAGTATTTGTAAAACTGTGTTATTCAGGATTATTCTTAGTTGTAGTAATTATTCTTTTAATTTTAACTCAAAAAGCTCTTTATTCTCCTTGGGGAAGAATGATGAGGGCAATTAGAGATAATGAGGAAGCTGCAAATGCAATGGGTAAAAATGTTGTTAAACAACATTTACTAATTTTTATTTTAGGCTCAGCAATTGTTGGAATTGCAGGCGCAATGCTTGTTACACAAGATGGACTATTTACCCCAGGAAGTTATAGACCTATGAGATATACTTTTTTGATTTGGGTGATGGTAATTGTTGGAGGAAGTGGAAATAATTTTGGGGCAATTTTAGGAGGATTTGTTGTTTGGTTCTTATGGATTGAAGCTGCACCAATATCATTATTCTTAATAAACTTTTTCACTGCGGGAATTCCTGAAACAAATGCACTTAAAGCTCATTTAATTGAAAGTGTTCCTTATTTCAGATTTTTACTGATGGGATTAGGATTGTTGTTTATAATGAGGTATCGACCTAAAGGTATACTTCCTGAAAAAATAGAAATAAAGTAAACATAATGAAATATATTATATTAGGTGCTGCTGCTGCTTGGGCTTTGTATATGGCCGATAAGTATTTATTCTTTTAATGAATAAAAATCTTTCGTTACTTATATTAAGCCAAATTTTCGCTTTTACAGCTGCACCGGTCACCGTTTTTTTAAGTGGTATAATTGGTTCAAAATTTAGTCCAATAAAATCTTTAGCTACTCTTCCAATGGCTTTGTCAGTTGTTGGAATTGCGTTATTCGCTTTTTTTGCTGCAAAGTTAATGAGTATAATTGGACGAAAATTAGGTTTTATTTTTGCATCAATAGGTACATGCTTTGCATCTCTTTTAACCGCATACTCTATAATTATAGAAAGTTTTGTCGTATATAATTTAGGATGCTTTTTAATTGGTGGAGGAATAGCTTTCAGCCATCAATATCGTTTTGCAGCAGTCGAGGTTGTGGATAAGGATTATGCACCAAAAGCAATTTCTATCATTTTGTTAGCAGGAATAGGTTCGGCCTTTATCGGTCCAAACATTGCAAACATTTCGAAAGGATTTATTTCAGATCATATGTATGCAGGTTCTTATCTTGCACTTGCCATTTTATCTATCTCATCAACAATATTTTTAATTTTTTATCAGGAACCAAAAACGATATCTAGCAATCAATATAAAACTGGAAGAAGTTTTTTTGAGCTTATCTCTCAACCTAGATTTCTACAGGCGCTCGTAGCTTCAGCTTTTGCCTATGCTGTAATGACTTTTTTAATGACAGCAACTCCTATAAGTATGCATCTGATGGAGAAAATAAGTTTATCTAAGACTGGATTTGTTATTCAGCTTCATATAGCAGCCATGTTTTTACCTTCACTAGTTACAGGAAATTTAATTAAAAGGTTTGGTCATAGTAAAATTATGTATATGGGAGTTTTATTGTTTTTGGTCACAATTATTACCAGTTTATTTGAACAGAATTATATTAACTACATGGTTGCACTTATTTTTCTGGGGCTAGGGTGGAACTTTCTATTCATTTCAGGAACAAGCTTACTTGTTTTGTGTTACAGAGAAGAGGAAAAATTTAGAGCTCAAGGGTATAATGATTTAATTGTTTATTCTATACAAGCATTAGCCAGTTTATCTGCTGGAGTATTTCTTAGCTTAACTAGCTGGAAAACTATGAATTTAATATGTTTAATTTTTTTAATTATAATAGCTCTTTCTACCATTAGAGCTGATCTAAAAAAAAACCCCAGTAATTAAATTACTGGGGTTTTTTGAATTAAGATAAAAAATTATCTTTGTTTTTTAGTTTTGAATTTTCCGCCTTTAACTTCTTGCTCTAAGAAAGAACCTTCAGCTTCACCAACGTCAGTAAAAGTTACTCCAGTAGCACCTTCGTAATTAATCTTTTTACCTTTTGCTAGTAAGTCTAAACCTTTCTTTAGCTCACCTGGATAAATTTTAGTTCCAGGAGCGTTAGCAACATCCATTACATGTTTTGCAATAGATGCTCTGTCAGCAGAATTACCTGCTTGCATTGCAAGAACGATTAAAGCAGCTGCATCGTAAGATTCTCCTGTGTAAGGACCAGAAGCTTCTACACCTCCAGCTTTTGCAACATCAGCAAATATACCTGCACCTTTACCAGTAGAACCTGGTAATGATCCAAATGATTTGCTTAAATCTTTTCCGAATGCATCAACTAAAGATTGACCAATCATACCATCTGATAAAATAAATCTATCAAAGGCACCAGAATCTAAAGAAGCTTGAATAATTCCTTTTCCTCCTTGGTCAAGATAACCAATAACTGCTACAGCATCACCGCCAGCAGAAGCAAGAGTTGCTACTTCAGATGAGTAATCTGCTTTTCCATCTTCGTGAGCAGTTACAGTTGTAACTTTAATACCATGAGCCTCAACTGCTGCTTTATAAACATCAGCTAAACCTTTACCATAGTCATTGTTAGTATAAGTGATTGCAACACTTTTTACTTTTCTATCTTTAGTTATGTCAGCTAAAATTTGACCACCTCTAGCATCTGATGGAGCAGTTCTAAAGAAATACCCTTTATCATCTAGAGTTGTTAATCCTGGAGAAGTAGCTGAAGGTGAAATCATTACTACACCATTTGGTACAGCAACGTTAGTTGCAATAGCACCAGTTACACCTGAACAGTCTGCTCCCATAATTGCAGCTACACCACCTGAAATTAAACCTTCAGCTGCAGCTGTTGCCGCTGCTGAGTCAACACAAGTTGAGTCTGCTCTTACTGGCTCAATTTTTTTTCCACCTAATAGTGAACCTGAATCAGAAGCTTCTTTAAATGCAAGCTCTGCAGATGCAGCCATAGCTGGAGTTAGAGATTCAATAGGACCAGTGAATCCTAAGATGATCCCCATTTTAATATCTGCCATTACCTTTGTTCCAAAAATAGAAACAAACATAAATGCAGCGATAAATAGTTTTCTCATTATCTTCCTCTTTATTGTTAACAATTTATAAAAGCCAATTTAAGTATGAATACAGTCAATATTCAATGACAAAATTATCCTATTTTAGACAGTTAATTGGCGCTGATAATTATCTGATTGAGAAAGGGTCTAGAGAAGGTTCGTCAGATGTATAGAACCATGTTGTTTTTACTCTTGTATAGTCTTTAATTGAGTCAATTCCTGCTTCTTTGCCATACCCACTATCCTTGATACCTCCAAATGGAGCTGAAGGAGAAATTAATCTATAAGTATTTACAAAGGTTATTCCTGCCCTAATTGCTTTTGAAACTCTCATGCCTCTAGATAAATTACTTGTATAAACCCCAGAGGATAATCCATATTGATTATCGTTCATTTTTGAAATTACTTCCTCTTCTGTATCAAATTTCATTACTGATAACACAGGTCCAAATAATTCATTTTCTGCTACTGGCAGATTGTGATTATCACATTCTATAATTGTAGGAGGAAAGTAATATCCTTTATTTGAAAAAGAATGTCTTTCACCTCCACACTTAATTTTTCCACCTTGATCAATTGTCTCTTTAATATTTTTTTCTATTACTTCTAATTGTTTAAAATTACTTAAAGGTCCCATTTCTGTTTCTGGATCCATTGGTGCTCCTATTTTTATTTTAGATGCACGTTTTGAAAGCTTGTCTAAAAATTCATCATAAATTCCTTTTTGCAAATAAAGTCTTGAACCTGCTATACAACTTTGTCCACTTGCACCAAATATTCCAGCTGTAATACCATTTATTGCATTTTCTTGCTCTGCATCATCAAAGACTGCAACTGGACTTTTTCCACCCAGTTCTAAACTTACTTCTGATAAATTTTCTGCTGAGTTTTTAATTATATGTCTTGCTGTTTCAGGACCACCAGTAAAAGCAACTTTTTCAACTAAGTTATGAGTAGTTAAACTTTTACCACAAGGATCTCCAAATCCTGTAATTACATTCACCACACCTTTAGGGATACCAGTTTTTTCAACTAATTTTGCAAATTCAAACAAAACAGCAGGTGCAAGTTCTGAAGATTTAATTACCACTGTATTACCCATTGCAAGTGCTGGTGCTACTTTAGTTGCGGTTAAAAACATTTGTGAATTCCATGGAATAATTGCAGCTATAACTCCTATAGGTATTCTTGTTGTTATTGCCTGAACATTTGGCTTATCTATAGGCAAAACCGTACCTTCAACTTTATCTGCCAAGCCAGCATAATAGTCGTAGTATTCTGCAATATAAACTGCTTGCTTTTTTGTTTCTCTGTAAAGTTTTCCAGTATCAATTGTTTCTATTTCTCCCAGCATTTCTGCATTCTCTCTCAATTGATTTCCAATAGCTCTTAAATATTTAGCTCTTTCTCTAGGTAGTAGCTTTGGCCATTCACCCTCGAATGCTTTTTGAGCAGCTTTAACTGCATTATCAACATCTTTAGCACTTGCTTCTGGAACAACTGCCCATGGCTCATTATGTTCTGGATTTAAAGTTTCAAATGTTTTTTTACTTTCAGAGTCTACCCACTCACCATTAATAAACATTTTATATTGCTTTAGTTTACTCATCTGATCCAATAAAATTTTTGATTGTTAAATTTACATCATCAGCACACTCAATACCACAAAGATGTTTTCCATCTTTAATGATCTTTAATTGACTTTTAGAGATCAAACTATTCAATTCTTGAGACATTTTTACAGTTGAGCCAATGTCGTATTCACCTGTCATAACCAGTGTGCTTGCTTTAATTTTATTAAAATCTTCATCATTTTTATGATTAACGAATAGCTCGTAAACCTTTAAAAAATTATTCATATTATTAGCAGACAAAATTGAACTTATTTTTTCATATATTTCTGGATTATTTTCTAGATATTTATCAGTAAACCATCTTTTCAAGGCTTGTTTTGAGAGTTTTAAATCTTGTTTTGCTTGTTCAAATCTTTGATTAACAATTTTTTGTTGTTCCTCAGTTCTTTTATAAATAGAACACAAAAGAGTTAATGTCTGTAAACGTTCATTATGTTTAGTTGCAAAATTTCGTGCAATTAAAGACCCTATAGAGAAACCTACAAGATGTATTTTTTTTATATTAAGATGGTCCATTAACCCAATTAATTGGTCAGAAAAATCATCAAAACTAATTTCCTTATTTTCTAATGAAGATTTTCCATGACCTAAAATGTCATAAGCAAGAGTCGAATGATAATTAAAAAATTCAAGTTGAGGCTGCCATATTTCGTGAGTAAGACCTACACCATGCACAAATACTATTGGCACATCTTGATCCTTTTTATTTAATAAGTAATAAGTTCCTGAGGCAGTAGTTCCTGTCGTCATCAAGAATTATTTTGGCTCAATACCCATTTCTTTCATGTCTTGATATCTGTCACCAGTTCTTGCATGTGCTCTACCACTTGATGCCCCACCAATTGCAATTACCACCTCGTCATCGAAGGGTGCATCATGAATGGTAAAATCATGAGTTAGGTAATATGGTCTCAATCCAGAATCTGTTTTATGCATCATAGGAATCGCAATCTTTGATCCAGCAGGTCCCCTTGTATTTGTAAAACTTAAATAGGAAGTTCCACCAACAGCATCTCTAAATTTATTACCAAACCTTAAAGTATGTATAAAAGCTGAAGCATGCTCTATTTCACCGTTCAATCCAACTACACCTGCCTTGCCATATGCCAATATTTTTTCAGGTGATCCTATTTCTTTTATCAATTCTGGAACAAGCAAATCACCTAGCTTTGGTGCAAGATCTAAAATAGTTGGTCTGAGATCTTCAACAAAACCCTGACCATGCCATGGATTTTTAAATACTGCTGCTACTGATACCATTAAAACTGGTTCTTTCGCTTCTTTACCACCTTCAATAAAAGTTTTGTCTACAAATTTTGTAAATTTTCTTAATTCTAATTTCATTTTTTTAATTTATGTTTGAAACTATCTCTTCTAAAACTGTATAATGCTTTTGGATCCACATCAACATCTATCACAGATGGCTTATTCGATTTAATTGCTGCTCTTACAGCTTCACTAATCTCAGAAATTTTTTTAACTTTAAAACCTTTAGCACCATAAAGTTCTGCAACTTTATCAAAGGATGGACTGGTAATATCTGCACCTAAATATCTTTTTCCAAAAAAATCTTTTTGATAAGCTTTTTCTGCACCCCAACTTTGATTGTTCATCACAATAGTTGTTGTATTAATTCCATATTCAACAGCAGTACTTAATTCAGATATTGTCATGCCAAAACCTCCATCACCCATAAGACTAACAACTGTTTTTTTAGGTTTTGCAACCTTAACTCCAAGACCACATGCAAAAGAAAAACCAACTAAACCAAAATCCAATGGAGTAAATAATGAAGGAGGATCATAATATTCTAAAGCATCCGTAGCCTGCAAACATAAAGTTCCAGCATCTAGAGTAATTGCTGAGCGTTTTGGTAGAACTTTTCTTAATTGTTTAAATAGCCCTTTAGGCTGTATAGGAAAATTTGGACCCAGATTTTCTTTATTTCTATTTATCAAATATTTTTTTCTCTCTTTTAAATAAGAGTTAGTCCAATCTTTAACATTTAATTTAATTTTCTCTTTTTTAATCTCTTCGTAAATCTGTTTAGTTGCAGTCGCAGCATCTGCGTGTATCTTTACTTTTACAGGAAAATATTTTCCAAGCATTGTTTTTTCCAGTTCAATTTGAATTATTTTTGCTTTTTTATTTATATTTTCATAGGAGTAAAAAGTTGAATTAAATCCTAAACGCGTTCCAATTGCTAAAATTACATCTGCATTTTTAACTAATTTTGATGCTACAGGATTTCCTCTAGGACCCATTTGTCCCGCATTTAATTTATGACCAAAAGGAATTGCATCTCCATGTCCCGCGGCTGTAACAATAGGTAAGTTGCATAGCTCAGCTAACTTTATTACCTCTTTGTATTTAGAATTATACTTAATTCCTGCTCCAACAATAATTACCGAACATTTTGAAGATCTGATTAATTTTGCAGCCTTTTTGATATTTTCTTTATCTCCTTTTTGTTTGCTCTCATTTGTGAACGATGGTTTTTTAGTATTGATATTATAATTGTTTGAAGCTGCTAATATATTTCTTGGTAAATTTACACAAACAGGTCCTTTTCTAGGTTTCATTGCCAAACTAAAAGCATCACTCATAATTTTTGGGATTATTTTTGAATTTTTTATAGTCCAAGTTTTTTTTGTAATAGGTGCAAACAAAGACTGTTGATCTAAACCTTGAAATGCATCTTCCATTTTATCTTTAGTTGAATACGAACCTGCAATAGCGACAACTGGTGAGAAAGCTGCTTTTGCTTGAGCAACGCCTGTAACTAAATTAGTGGCACCAGGTCCGTTTTGTCCTGCAATAATTACCCCAGGTCTATTGGATGCTCTTGCATAACCATCAGCCATATGTGTGCCAGTTCTTTCATCTCTGACACCAATAAATTTTATACTTTTCTCATGATAAAGAGCATCAAACATTTCCATTGTTGCTGAACCAATAAGTCCAAAAACATGTTTTACTCTCTCTTTTTTTAATGATTGAACAGCAGCTTGTCCGCCGCTAATTCTTTTTCGTCTTTTATTCACGAAACTTTTTTTACTTCAGTATCAAAATCATCTTGGAAGTGAGGCATAACTTTCTCTGTGAAAAGTTTTATACTTTTCATACAATCTTTATGCTTCACACCTGGAAAATTAGACCAAACTTGTAAATTTTGTAAATTGAGTTCAGATTTTAATTCATGAATTTTATCAATTACATATTCGGGTGTTCCAAATAACATGTTTCTTTTATGTAAAAATTCATAATTTAATAAATCTAATTTACCTTTTGTCTCCGGTAATTCTTCACCTGGATCCATATGATTTCCTAAACCTCTCCAATGGCAAACCCATCTCATATAATTTACCATATGTTCACCAGCCTTTTCTTTTGCTTCTTCCATCGTATCTGCAACAAACATATCTCTTACAAGAGACACCCCTTCGCCAAGAGGTATATTTTTCTTTGTTACCTCTGATCTTTTATTTTTATAAGCTTCAAATTTTGGTTTCAAAGCTTTTACAGTTGGAATCCACATAATAACATTAATGTTATTTTCAGCAGCCCACTCAATTGATCTAATTCCATCAACAACTTGATGAATTGGAGGATGTGGCTGTTGATATGGCTGTGGAACAACACTAATTTTTTTCATAGTGCTGTCTTCCATATTCATAAATTCTTCACTAGGAGGACTCATATCGTGCTGCCAGACATAATTTGGCGATGGATAAGTATAAAATTCCCCTTGGTGGTTGAAAAATTTTTCACTCCATGCTTTCTTTAATACTTCTAAAGTTTCAGCAAATAATCTGAAATTTTTAGCCTGATCTTTTAAATCAGCTTCTTTGTTTAAATTTATTGCTTCTCTACCATAAA
This sequence comes from uncultured Pelagibacteraceae bacterium, assembly GCA_902555535.1. GTDB lineage: Bacteria > Pseudomonadota > Alphaproteobacteria > Pelagibacterales > Pelagibacteraceae > Pelagibacter. Next base: position 15,571 of record CACDTB010000003.1, read on the forward strand.
TTCCTCTTGCTACACCAACTTCAACTCTTCCTTTAGAAAGCTGATCTAGTGTAGCTATATCTTCAGCTAATCTTATTGGATTATGAAAAGTAATAACGTTTGCTGCTTGACCTATTCTAATATTTTTTGTTCTAGCTGCTGCATCTGCACCCATCATTAATGGATTTGTACAAGATTCCATTCCTTCATGATTGAAGTGATGCTCTGTAAACCATATTGAATTCCATTTATTTTGATCACAGTATTCTGTGATTTCTTTAGTTTCATCTAATAGTTGATGATAGGGTTTGTGTGTCCAGTTTGTGGTATTACAAAAATAACCAAATTTCATAAAGCCTCCTTTAAAAATAAATTTAAAGACGACCGATCCCACTTTCGTAAACCAATGATATTTTACGACGAGTTATGTATCGCTTTTACAAACAATATCACAATTTTTAAAAATATTAAATATTTTTTATATTGTGACTATCAAATAAAAGAAACCTATGAGATTTTAAATCTATGAAAATTAATTAGGCTCAACATCAAAAGCTAAAACTATACGATCTTCGTCAGCTTCAAATGGAACTGTATAATGAAGTAGTGAGGAGGGAAATAAACACAAGCTTCCAGTAATTACATCTATGCTTTTCTTATCAATATTTTCATCTATACAAACAACAAGATTTCCACTATCCGTATTTAATTTTTGAGGAACGTTTACATAAATACTACCACTTAGCCAGCCAAGTTCATGCATGTGAGCAGATAATTTACCACCTTTTTTCAAGCTAACAATCCAGCCGCTCAAGTTGTACTTAGAAGGCCAATTTTTTAAAAAACCCTCTTTACTATCCTTGAATTGATAACGGTAATTTTCAATTTCTGCATGAATAATTTTTTGAATTTCACTTGTATCAAAGTCTTTATTTGCAAATATATTACCAGCTGTTTGGTAGCCATTTGTAATAAGTTTTTGAGTTCTATTAGATATAAAATTATTTTTCAAAATATTTTTAACGCCTTTAATAATTACATTTTGAAAATCATATTTTTTAATCAAATTTGTTTTTAATACATATTCAAGTGGTTTGTTGCAAAAGGGGTTATCTTTTTTAACTCCGTATTTAGCCTCCGCCCGAGAACAAATTGAACCTATAACTGCATTCATTTGACCTTCCTTAATAATAGTATCTAGTTTTTTATATAATAAGGATTGATTATCTATTTTGTATAACGATTTTAATAAACCATCTGATAAACTTGAAACACCAGGTTTAATTTTAATTGCTTTTTCATAATAAATAATTGCTTTTTGAGGTTCACCAATTTCATAAAGTAAATTTGCAAGATTACCATTAGCATCTAAATGATTAGGATTAATATTAATTGCTTTTTCATAGCAATTTTTTGCTTTTTGCTTATCTCCTAATTCTTTAAATACCAAACCTAGATTGCAATGTGCATCAGCATAGTTCGGTTCAAGTTGAATTGCTCTTTCATGACAACTTTTTGCTTTTTGCATTTTACCCTCTTCTATTGAAATTATTCCAAGATTATTATGTGCATGTGCTGAGTTAGGATTAATTTTAATTGATTTTTCAAAATAATTTGTAGCCTTTTGGTAATCTCCTAAATTAAAAGATATCATACCCAGATTATTATATGCGCCTGTATGATTAGGTTTTCTTTTTAAAACTTCATTGTAAAGATTTTGTGCTTGAGAAAGATTATTTTTTTGATGATTTTCGATAGCTAGATTAAAAACTTCATATGTGGTTAAATTTTTATTTATATTTTTCATTATTATTTAAAAGTTTCACATAAGCTATTTCAAATCATAAATAAATTTTGATTTGTTTAAAAAATTATTAACAGTTAAATATTATCTAAATAAATATTATGGTCCTTATCTTTGATATTCAATAAATTTTTTTAAAGATTTTTTCAAAAAATTTTGAAAAGAAATAGCTCTCCTATTATTCTTCGTATTAAAATTTAAAAAAGATGGTGACATCTTAAAATCATAAGATGGCTCGAAGAAAAAAGGAACAGACATTCTTTTTGATTTATTCCACAAAACTCTATGGTTAGTAGCTTTAAATTTGCCTTTACTTAAATATTCCAAAGCAAGACCAGTATTGACAATAAGTACTTTCTTATTGAATGGAACATTGTACCATTTTTTTGTTTTTCTATTCTGCACCTGTAGACCACCTTTTTTATCTTGATATAGAATTGTAAATATTCCACTATCAACGTGTGTTTCACATCCAAGTGCAACACCATCTTGTTTTGATATTTCTACTGGTTTTGTTTGGTTTGGATAATAATTAAATCTTAATGTGCTCAATGTTTTTAATCTTGAAAAAGCTTTACTAGAAATATCAGGATTTTTTTTATTAAGTTTTATAACACTTTTAAACAAAGTTTCACTCAATCTATAAATATTATTAAAATATTTGTTTAAAATTTTAATTGAACTTTTGTTAAAACATTTTTCTAGATTAAGGTGCTCTATGAATTGATTATTTTGATTTGATGCATATTTTTTGGTAATTTTTAAATCACCTATATCCAAACCTTCTTTTCCATTTACATCATTAGGAAAATATCCTCTGTATAGATTTTTGTTTTTTTTATTCCATTTTCGTGGTGATAATTTTCTTTTTTTACTTTCTGGTAAATTAAAAAATTTGTTACCAACTTCACAAATTTTTTTAATCTCATTTAAATTAATTCCATGACCAGTAATTTGAAAAAATCCTATACTGATACAAGCTTTTTCAATTTCTTTAATTGTTTTAAATGCTTTCTGAGTTTCAAAATTATTTTTAACCAGTGAAGATATATTGATTGTTGGTATATAGTTTTTGGTCATCTTCTAACTGGAGTTTCTGTTGCAATATATTGATCTCTAGCTTTTTCTCTAAAGTAAATATAAATTCCAGCAGCTATTATACATGCAACACCAAAAAATGTTCTACTTGATGGAATTTCATTAAATAAAAAGTACCCTGGTATCATGGACATTATAATTAATGAATATTCAAACAAAGAAACCACCGAAGGTGAGGCAACAATGTAAGCTGAAAATATGCAGAGAAAAGCAATTGAGGCGACAAAACCAAAAAACAAGATAAATTTCCACGTATATTCAATGTTTGAAAACCATTCTCTAAAAATAAACTGCGTAGTTGGATCAAAGTCGGGGTTATTCAATTGTCCGTTTCCCATAAACAAATAAATAAGACCACATAAAATTAGAGCTATTAAATAAAAATAAAATAATTGAGTATTTACATCATCTTTATCAGATGTGTATTTTGTTATAGTCATGGATGCAGCATAAAAGAATGCACATACTACTGGGAGTAAACTTTTGTATTCAAAATCAGAAAAGTTTGGGTCTAGCACAATAAAAACTCCTATAAAACCAAAGACAATTGCAGACCATCTCCTTATTCCAATAAACTCTTTCAAAAAAAATTTAGCAAAAATAGATACAAAAAAAGGACAAGAAAAAAATAAGGCATTTGCAGTTGCTAGTGGCATGTAAGTAAGAGAAATAAAGAAAGCTGAAAATGCTAAAAAGTGAAGAACCACTCTAATAATTGTCCAAACAGGATAGTAAGTTTTTAGTGAAACTTTCTGTTTTCTAAATTTTATGTAACTAAAAAGTAAAATAGCTGCAACAAAATATCTTCCAAAAAAGATTTCATAAAGAGAGGCTTTTTCAAAAATATATTTGATTAAAGAGTCTTGCATTGCAAATAATGTCATTGCAATGATTATTAAAATTATACCTTTAGAATTATTATCTTTTGTCATTTATCTAAGAGGCTTTTCTGTAGCTAAAGATTGGTTTTGTGCTTTCTCACGCATAAAAATATAAACACCACTTGATACGATAATTAAGATTCCAATCACTGTATTTAATGAAGGTATTTCATCAAAATATAACCAACCTACAAGTGGTGACCAAAATAATATTGAATATTCGAAAGGTGAAACAACAGCTGGAGAAGCTATACTGTAAGCAGTAAATAAAAAAAGAAAAGCAATAGTTGCTGTTACTCCAGTTGCAGTCATTAATAGAATATTAGAGTTAAAATCAACAAACCACTCCCTAAATATAAATTGAGAAGCTGGATGGTCTGAATTGTTATATTGACCATCACCAATGACAAAATAAAAAATTATACTTATAATTATTGCGCCAATGTAAAATGTAAATGTTTGAGTATAAACACTATCCTTATCAGACGTTTTTTTTATTATTATCATAGATAATGAGTAACAAAATGCACATAAAATAGGCAATAAACTTAAATAGTTAAAATTACTAAAATCTGGATTTAATGTTATATACACTCCTATAAATCCTACAACTACTGCAGACCATCTTCTTAACCCAATTTCTTCTTTTAAAAAAAAATGAGCGAATATTGTAATTAAAAATGGAGTGACAAAAAATAAAGCTGTTGCAGTACCAAGTGGCAATACAGTCAAAGAAACATAAAAAGAACTAAAACCAAAGAAAAAAAGTATTACTCTGGTAAAAGTTAAAAGAGGATATTGGCTTTTAAATACTATTGGTTTTTTTGTTATTATTAAAAATAATAAAATAAGCACAAAACTTACTATAGTTCTTATTAAATAAATTTCATAAAGAGAAACAAAATTATAAATATGCTTCATAATTCCGTCCTGGACAGAAAAAACCATCATGGCTATCAATATGAAGACTATTCCTTTAGGATTATTGTTTTGAGTGCTCATTTACGCTCTATATCAAAAAAGAATATGTTTTTAAATTTATTAAATTTATGTCATATTTAATTTATGATTTCAGAAGAAGATAAAATAATGATGGAAACCCTTTATTGGTGGGGTATTCCAACTTTATTTAGATGTAAAAATGATCCAGATCCTAAGAATTGTGACATTGCATTAGTCGGTGTTCCTCATAGCACAGGAAATGGAACAACTGAAAGAGATCAACATTTAGGTCCAAGAGCAGTTAGAAATATTTCTGCAATGCTTAGACGTTCTCACTTTGATTACAAAATTGATCCTTGGAAAGAAAACAAAATCCACGATTTGGGAGATGTTCCATTTCCTGAAGCTAATGATAATGAAAAATGTATTGAGAGAATTTCAGCTTTTTATGATCATATAGAACAAGCCGAAAAACCTGTTGTTTCAATTGGTGGAGATCACTCGGTAACTGGAGGAATTGTTCAAAGTTTAGCAAAAAAAAATTCAAAATTAACTAAAGGAAAAAAAATAACATTTCTTCATTTTGATGCGCACACAGATTGCTTTGAAAAATTAGATCATTTTTTGGGTGCAAAAAAATCAGCAGCACATTGGGCTTCTTATTTAGTTAAACAAGGAAATGTTGATCCACACACAAGTACTCAAATAGGTATTAGAGGAAATCCAAGAACATTAGATTGGTTGCAAGCAAGTTATGACATTGGTTATCAAGTAATTACAATGGATGAATACAGGGAGTGGGGTCATGAAAAATGTGTAAAAATGATTTTAGATAGGCTAGGAGACAATCCTATTTATGTTACATTTGATTTAGATTGTTTAGATCCAACAGTTGCACCAGGGGTAGCAAATATTGAACCTGCATATAAAGGATTTAATATGGATGAGGCACGAAAACTTATTCAATGTCTAAAAGGAAAAAATGTAATTGGTGGAGATGTTGCTTGTTTAATGCCAACAAAAGATAGTCCAAATCAAATCACAGCAATGGTTGCAGCTTCTATAATGTTTGAAATTATTTGTTTAATTTCAGTTTATCGTAACAAGTAATATCAATTTAAAATAAATTCTGATGCTCTTTCAGCAATCATTAATGTTGGAGCATTCAGGTTTCCACTTGTAATTTCAGGCATTACAGATGCATCAACTACTCTTAAATTTTCAACACCATGAACTTTTAATTTTTGGTCTACAACAGCCATATTGTCTACACCCATTTTTAAAGTACAAGATGGGTGATAAGCTGTCTCAGCTTTAGATCTAATGTATTCTTCGAATACATCATTAGTTTGGGCATCTTCTCCTGGTCCAATTTCTTTTCCTGCAAAAGGCTTCAAAGATTCTTGTCCTAAAATTTTTCTGGCTACATGAATACATTCTATCGTTTGCTTTAAATCATCTTCATGCTCAAGATAATTAAATTGAATTTTTGGATAATCATAAGGGTTTGAACTATTTAAAGTTATATGGCCTCTACTTTTTGGATGGTTTGGACTAGCATGCAATTGGTAACCATGCCTATCTGGATCAACTAATCCATGATCAATAACAAAAGCAGGAAAAAAATGAAATTGAATATTAGGATATTCTCTCTCTGGAGATGATTTACAAAAACCTCCAGCTTCCAAGAAAGATGTAGAGCAGGGACCACTTCTATTTAAAAACCATTGAATTCCAATTCTAACCATATTTAACTTATTAACGTAAGAATATAAGGTATCTTTAGTTTTACATTCTTGCTGAACATATGTTTCTAAGTGATCCTGTAAGTTTTTTCCAACACCTTCTAAGTCGTGTACAACATCAATACCCTTATCTTTTAAGTGTTGACTTGGGCCAATCCCTGAAAGCATAAGTAACTGAGGTGAATTAATTGCACCTCCACTTAAAATTACTTCTTTATTTGCATAAATTTTTTCAACTTTATTTTTAATTTTAACTTCAATTCCAATTGCTTTTTTTCCATCAAAAATTATTCTCTCAACATAAGCTTCTGTAAATACTTTAAGGTTTTTTCTTTTTTTTGCAGGATTTAAATAATATTTTGAAACACTGGCTCTCTCGCCGTTATGAATAGTGACATCGTACATCCCAAAACCTTCTTGCTCTTTACCATTCATGTCATTATTTATTTTGTAACCAGCCTCACCAGCAGAGTTTACAAATGCTTTAAATAAAGGATTTTTATTTTTAGATTGGTTTACTGGCAATATCCCACTACCACCTCGATATTCATTTTCTCCTTCTGACCAAGTTTCAATTTTTTTGAAATAGGGAAGGACTTTTTCATAAGACCAATCATCCAATCCAAAAGAAGCCCATCTTTGATAATCATTTGGATTTCCTCTAACAAACACCATTCCATTATGAGCAGAACATCCACCAATCATTTTTCCTCTTGGACAAAATAATCTTCTATTATGTAGATGGGGTTCTGGTTCTGAATAATATTTGTAGTTATATTTTGGATCATGCATAGTATATAAAATTGCAAGTGGCATGTTAACTTTCCAAATATCACTGGGTTTCCCAGCTTCAAATATTGCTACATTGTTTTGATTGTTTTCTGTTAATCGATTTGCAAGTACACAGCCTGCACTTCCAGCGCCAATAATTAAATAATCGAAATTCATATAAGTTTGGAACTTAACAACTTTTCATAGTCATGAATAGATTTCATTTTAATATCGGTTCTTTTAGCAGCTTCATCAAATTTTCGAAGAAGAATTGATGGCTTAAAGTAAGATTTATTTTCAAATTCTTTACTCTCTTTAGCATTTAGAACTCCTCCTTGTAACTTAAGGCTAATTTTTGACGCATCTGATAAAAAATCAAAATATTTTTTGTCTCTAGATAAATAACGTTTGGCTAATACATGGTATTTGATTGGCTCAACAATTTTTTGTCCAAAAAACTTTTTAAGATATTGATATCCAATATTTTCATGCTGTCCATCTAGTTTGTTTTTAACCAGTTCATCAGGATCTTCTAAAAGAAAATGTCCGTAGTCATGAAGTAAACAAGCACAAATTAAATCATCATCACACTTTGCTTTTTCAGCGAGCATTGCTGATTGTATCATGTGCTCTGACATTGTTACTTTTTCACCTATATATAAAGATTTATTATTTATGAAATTTGAAATGATTTTATAAATTATTTTCATTTACTATTGAGGATGATCACCCTCTATAGCAATACGATCCATTATTCTTTCAAATCCAAGTCCTTTATTTGGATAAAAATCAGCAATAGCATAGTGTTGAACACTTCTATTATCCCAGATTGCAATTGCATTCTCTGTCCATTTAAATCTACAAGTAAGATCTAATCTTGCCTGATGTTCAAACAAATATTTTAATATTTCATCACTTTCATCTTTATCCATATCAACTATTTGTTTTGTATAAGTCCAATTTACAAAAAGAATTTGTTTTCCAGTTTCTGGATGAGTTCTTAAAATTGGATGTGTATTCGAATATTCATCCATGTTACCGTTACTTTCCATGGCTTTATATTTATCTAGGAAAAATCCTCCACCTAATGATGAATGAACTGCTTTTTTATTTTTAATCTTATTTTTTATCTCTTCATCCAATGTTTCCCATGCAAGTTCCATGTTTGAAAAAACAGTATCTCCTCCAACTGGTGGAATTTTAATTGATTTTAAAATTACCGCTTTTGTTGGTTTTTCATTATAGCTTACATCAGAATGCCAACCTTCACCCCATTGTGTTTTTTCCTCAGGTTTTTTAATTATTCTAACAATTTCTGGAAATTTGCTTAGACCTTTTACATAAGCATGTGTTTCTAAAGGTCCAAATTTTGACGCTAAAGCAATATGCTGTTCTGATGTTAATTGTTGATTTCTAAAGAAAATAACTTTGTGTTCTAATAATAGATTATTTATTTTTTCAAAATTTTTATCTGATATGTCTGTTAAATTTATTCCATTAATTTCTGCACCTAAAGCTCCAGATAATAAATCTATTTTAATACTCATCTATAAATTAGCTATTTTTTAAGTTTATTTGAAAATTGTAAATTATCGTACTTAAATTTAGACTTATTTTCTTCTATAAAATTATTCATTATTAGTACTTTTTCTTTTTCAAATTCAGCAACTTTTCTTAATTCTAGATTGATATATAAAGCTAAAACTTCAGTTGTTGAGGATAAAACATTTTTACTTTTTTCATACATTTCTAATTTATATTGCAATCTTTTGTTATCATGGTCACAGTATGATAAATAAATATCTACTTCTTCTCCTTCTTTAACTTCACTATTATAAGTAGTATGAGTTTCAACAACCATTGTACTTCTTTTATTATTTATTGCTGCTTCCTCGCCCATTTTAAAATTAGACAACATATTTTCTGCAGCTTTATCAAAAACCAATATATAATATGATAAATTCATATGATTATTATAATCTGTCCATTCATTTATAATTTTAGTTGTTTTAAGAAGTAGAGACATTATTAATTTAGCTCTTGTAAAATTTGATCTGTGAGTTTTTTAATTTCATCTACAGCACTTCCTTTTCTTTGTTTTTCAATTGCTGTTTTACCTTCACCCATAGATGAAGCGTAAATTTGACGATTCCCAATTATTGTATCAACAGAAGGAACGTTTAAACTCTTGATATAATCATTTGTTTTAACAATTTGCTTTGATCTTTGGTTGGCTCGATTAATTTGAATCATAATTTTTTTATTTGCTTTTTTTGCAATTTCTATGATTGCTTCTGTTGCCCAAAAATCTACATGTGATGGAGTCATTGGAATTAAAACTAAATCGGACGCTTCAATTGACGGTCTTGCGTCTGACTCTATTTTTGGAGGAGTATCTATTATAACAATATCATGATCTTTTTTTAAATTTTTTGATTCATATTGTGCACCCCAAAGACTGGCAGTTTTAAAACTTAAATTTTCGCTTGATATATTTTTTTCTGACCTAATCATAAACCACTGTCCAAGACTACCTTGTGGATCAGTGTCAATTACTGCGACTTTTAAATTTTGAAATTTAATAAAACCCATTGCTAAGTGAATTGCCAAAGTCGTTTTGCCAGTTCCACCTTTTTGTTGAGAAATAGTAATAACTTTTGAGAGCATATTATTAGATAATATATTTATAAAACTGATCTAGAAATAAAATTTTAATTTCAATCTGAACGATAAAAAATTTTTTCTACTATTAATTGAATTTATTTTTAAGAGTTTAATAACTCGCTTATTTATTAAACTATAAACTTATAAAAAATATATATAAAAAAAATAAAGAATTTTTAATTCAATTTGTGTCAAAGTTGCAGAATAATTAGTTTTTTTTTACAGACTATTTAGAAAGGGTGAATGAATAAGTTATTGTTACCAGCAGATATAGTAGGAGGATCATTTTGGTTAATCTCTGTTGCTATGATTGGTGCAGCAATTTTTTTCTTTTTAGAGAGAGGTAGAGTTTCACACAGATGGGGTACAGTAATGAACCTTGTCGGAGTGATAGCTTTAATGTCTTCAATTCATTATTTCTATGCAAAAAATTTGTGGGTGTTAAATGGACAGGCACCTACTGCATTAAGATATATCGATTGGCTATTAACTTTCCCACTTACGATACTCACTTTTTATGTCATGCTAAAATCTGTTTATGATGTCAAGAGAGGTATGTTTTGGAGATTATTAGTTGGGACTCTAGTTTGGGTAATAGCACAATTGTTAGGAGCTTATGGTTACATGAGTGTAACATTGGGCTTCTTAGTTGGAATAGTTGGATGGTTATACATTATAGGTGAGCTTTATATGGGTGATACTGGAAGAGCTAATAGCGCGTGTAATAATGAAAGCGTTCAAATGGCATTCTTCGCAAACAGACTAATAATCACAATTGGTTTTTCAATTTATCATATTGGATATTTTATAGAGCATTTAGCGGGAGGAGCTAACATTAATAGTTTAAACGTGATTTATAATTTAGCAGACGTATTAAATAAAATTATATTTGGAATGATTATTTATAGCGCTGCTCTTCAAGATACTAAGAAAGGGGCACAACAATAGGGAGGTTTAATTTATGACTAAAGGAGCAGATATAATAGCAGGAATAATATTACTAGCGTTAGCAATTGCAATTATTGTTTATTTGTTGCACTGGCTTTACAGACGATCTTCAAAAGAAGTTTCATTTGTGAGAACAGGAATGTTGGGAGAAAAAGTTGTAATATCTGGAGGAGCCTTTGTCTTACCTATTATTCATAACATTACTCAAGTAGGTATGCGTACTTTAAGTATAACAATTAAACGAGGTGGAGATAAATCTTTAATCACGAAAGATAGAATGAGAGCAGAACTAGTTACAGAATTTTTTACAAAAGTTCCACCTGAAGCTAAAGCAGTATCTACTGCAGCTCAAACATTAGGAAACAGAACTTTAGATCCTGAACATTTAAGAGAAGTTGTTCAAGGTAGATTTGCAGATGCACTTGGAGAAGTTGCTGCGAAAATGACTCTTGATGAGATACAAGAAAACAGAGGTACGTTTGTTAAAGAAGTTAGAAAGATAGCAGATGAGTCCATTGGTCATACTGGTTTAGCTCTAGAGACTGTTTCAATAATTTCGTTAGACCAAACACCTATTGAGCAATTTAATCCTGCAAACACTTTTGACTCGCAAGGTTTAACTCAGTTAACAGAACAAATTGAAGCAAGAAAGAAAAAAAGAAACGACATCACGCAAGATACAAAAATTTCTATAGAAAATAAAAATTTAGAAACAGTTCAAAAAGAATTGCAGATTAAAAAAAATGAGGAATTTTCAAGGTATCAACAGGAAAGAGAAATTGCTGTACAAAAAGCTAATGAAAGAACTGAAACTATAAAGAAAAAAGCTGAAAAAGAGCGAGAAGCAGAAGAATCTGAAATTAAAAACCAAGAAGCTGTAGAGGTTGCAAAAATTTCTCAAAACCAGGTAATTGAAGTAGAGAGAAAATTAACTGAAACGAGATTAATTGAAGAAATAGAAAAAAGAAGAAGAGAGCAAAATGCACTCGAACAAGAAGCAGCTTTAGATATAAGACAAAAGAATTTGGATACTGAAATTAAAATTTTGGATCTAGATAAAGAAAGCGAATATGCTAGGCTGGAAAAACAAAGACTAGTAGATACTAAACGAGCTCAAGAGAAGGCAGAAATTATTAAAGAACAATCTGACAAACAAAGAGAGTCGGAGGAAGCACAAATTATCGCTGAGCAACAAATTAAAAATGCAAAAATTGCGCAACAAAAAAATATTGATGCGCATAGAATTGAGTCTGAAAAAGAAGTTAGAACTTTAGATATAGAGAAAGCTAAAAGAATTCAAATTGAAGAACATCAAAAAGAACTTGAAATACTTGAAAAATCTAAAGAAGTTCTAAAATCTAAAGCAGACGAGCAAAATACTAGAGCTAAAGCAGTTGAAGCTGAAGAAAAAGCAAATTCAACAAGATATATCGAAAAAGCTGAAGGAATGAAACAGGTAGACGTTATATCTGCTGCATCTAAAGCGGAGCAAGATAAATATGAAACTATGGCGGCGAAATTAAGATATGAAATTGATGCTGCAGGTAAAGAAGCTCTTAATATGGCCGAAAATGTTAGAAGTGATGCAAGCAGAAGAAGCGCTTTAAGAAATAAATTAGCTGAGAAAATAGAGTCTATAATCAGAGAAAGTGTTAAGCCAATGGCAAATATTGGGGATATTAAAATTGTTGATGTTAGTGGCTTACCAGGTTTCAGTGGAACAGCTGGCGGAGGATCTGCCGGTGGAGGCAAAGATGTTTCAGGTGGCAAGAGCTCAGGTAACTTAGCAGATAATGTTGTGAGCTCAGCATTAAGATATAGAGCTCATCAACCATTTTTAGACAGTCTTCTGAAAGAAATCGGAATGAATCCTGGAGAAATTAGCAACATTAGAAATATCTTAGGTGATTATGGTAATCCTAAAAAAGATTATCACATGAACTTTGGTGAAAATGTTAACGCAGATTTAAAAGGAGACAAGAGTCCAAAAAAATAAAATTAAATAAAAAATTATGAGTGTTGAATTAGAAAACTGGGCAAAAAAATACGAAGAGTTTACAAATAATGATGAAACCATCAAAGCGATGGCAAAATATTATACTTGCTCTTTTATGTTTGACATGGAAAGTGCAAAAGTAATTATTGAAATGCATGATGGAAAAGTAAAAAATATTAATACTAATCCATCACCTTTAGACCCTTATGATTTTGCATTAAGAGCATCAGCCAATACGTGGAAAGAATTTGGCCAGCCGATACCTAAACCTATGTATCATGGAATTTGGTCAGCTAGTTTTTTAAGAGATTTAAAAATTGAAGGTAATCACTTAGTCCTTATGAAAAATCTAAGAAACTTTACTGTTCAATTTGAATTATTAAGAAAGACAGGGGTGCCGGTTTAATGTCTAAAAATTGGAGGATTTTAAAATGGTAAAACATCATGATGTAGTTGGGCGATATGTAACAATTGAAGTTGATGATTGTGAATATAAGGTATTTTATCTTCAAAATGGAAAAGGCATACCTTTAATTTGTCAACATACAGCAGGATGTCATAATCATCAATGGAGAGGACTATTAGAAGACCCAGAAATAACAAAAAATTATAATGTGATTGCATATGATTTACCTCGTCATGGGAAATCGGATCCTCCACATAATAAAGAGTGGTGGAAAGAAGAATACAAACTTACTGCAGAGCATTATTGTAACTTCATAGTCAAATTATGTGATGCTTTGGGTCTACAAAATCCAATTTTCATGGGGTCGTCTTTTGGAGGAAATGTTGCTTTACAATTAGCATTAAGACACCCGAATAAATTTAGAGCTGTAATTCCAGTAGAGGCAGCTGATTATGCCCCAGGATTTTATCTTGATTGGTGGAGACATCCTCACGCAAATGCTGCTCAGGTTTGTGCAAGCGGTACTTGGGATTTGATGGCACCACAGTCACCAGAAAAAGATAGATGGTTAACTTGGCATTATTATACTCAAGGTTCAGAGGCTTTTAAGGGTGATTTATACTTTTATTCTGTAGATCATGATTTAAGGAAAGAATTACAAAACATTGATGGCCATAAGTGTCCAGTAATAATGCTTACAGGAACTTATGATTATTTAACACCCCCAGAGGCGACAGAAAATACCGCGCGACAAATCAAAGGTGGAGTTTATATAGAAATGGCTGATATAGGACACTTCCCTATGAGTGAAAATCATGAAGTTTTTAGAGTTTATTTAATGGAAGCCTTAAAAATAATTCAAGAAAGGACTAGTAAATAATTTTTTACTGAGGAGAAGATATGGATAAAGACAAAACAGGAGTTCAATTAAATCTAGGTCACACCAGTACGGATGATTACATCACTGAGAAATATGTTTTGCCTCTATTAAGAGATGAAAAAATGAGAAACAAACTAATAGAAGAACATAGAGCAACTCCTGTTGGTAAAGCACCGCAACCTCACAAAGGTCAGCCAATGGTTGAGCACAGTAAGGAATTACAAATCGTACTAGATAAACTTAGAAGGATGCCGATGCATATAAAAAAATATGTAACAATATGTAAAAAAGATTTTCAAGATTATAGAATTGGAATTGTTACAGGTGTTAGAGGCGAACCTGTTGAAATATTAGAAGACTCATATTCTTCAGAGGAAGCTTGCGAGCATGCAATATTTTTGAAAAGAATTTTAGATTTATTAGAAAGACATGGTGGATAGTTAAATGTTAAGAATAACTGGATATAGTGACAAATATACTGCGTTCCCTGGAGAGGAAATAAAATTTTATGTTAATGCTGAAAAAAATGAAAATTATGAAGTTCAAATAGTAAGATTAATACATGGTGATACGAATCCTGAAGGCCCAGGTTATAAAGATGAGGAGGTAGGAGCTGAATGTAATGGAAACTATCAAGGAAGAAATCAAAAAATTCATGGTGGTTCTTATTTAATTGTCCCTCAAGATGATAGATTAAATACATCTAGTTTTACTTTACAAGCTTATATTTTTCCAACAACTCCAGACAAAGGTAGACAAGGAATTTTAACTAAGTGGAATCAAAAAACTAAAAGTGGTTATGGACTTTTTATTGATGAAAATGCATGTTTGTCAGTATCAATAGGAGATGGTAACGGACAAATATCGGCACTTTCAAGTGAAAAGAAATTAATGAGAAAAGTTTGGTATTTAGTAGCCGCTTCTTATGATGCTGAAACAGGTAAATTAAAACTTTATCAAGAGCCTTGTGTGACACCGACAAATGGTGGATTAGGTATGTCACTTCTTCATCCGGCAGATGAAACAACATCATATGTAGAGTCTATTAGCAATTTAAAACCAAGAGCTAACGATGCTCCTTTCTTAATGGCAGCTTGTTCTTTAAATGACAGATCAGGCAGACATATACATGGTGCACATTATAAAGAAGCTACAAGCCCTATTGAGTTACCTGAACAAACTTTAACTTATAATGGTAAAATCGATAGACCTAGATTGAGTAAAAAAGCACTATCAAAATCTGATATTGAGTCCCTTGCTAGAGGATTTACTGATTGTACATCTGAGTTAAGATCTGAAGTAATCGGTGCTTGGGATTTCCATGCTAATATCACAAAAAATATAGCTTCTACGCACATTGTGGATAAAACCTCAAATCATTTAAACGGGTTTATAATAAATTTACCATGCAGAGGTATGACAGGTTATAATTGGACTGCAGATGAAATGGTATTTCATCACAAACCTGAGGAATATGGGGCTATACATTTTCATGATGATGATATTGATGATGCAAGATGGGATGTAGACTTTACTTATAAAGTACCAGATTTGATAAGAAGTGGAGTTTATGCTGCTAGATTAAGAATTAATGGTGAGGAGTCTGCAGAAACTGAAGATTTTATACCTTTTGTAATCAAGCCGCCAAAAGGAAAAACAACCTCTGACCTTCTGTTTGTTTTACCAACAAATAGTTATATCGCTTACTCAAATGATAATTTGGGAACTAATTCTGTTGTAGCACAATTACTAGCTGGAAAAGTTCCTGTTTTAGGTGCAGCGGATTTATATCTTAATGAACATAGAGAATATGGTTTATCAACTTATTCTTTACACTCAGATGGTAGTGGTGTTGCAATTTCTTCAAGATTAAGACCAATACTTAATATGAGACCAAAATATAGACACTGGCTATCCCCCTCATTATGGCAATTGAATGCAGATCTTCATTTAACAGATTGGTTAGAGGAAAAGAATTTTGATTTTGATGTAGTTACTGATGAAGATTTACACTTAGAAGGTGTTGAACTATTAAATCGTTATAAATGCGTTCTTACTGGATCACACCCAGAATATAGTTCAGAGAAAATGTTAGCTGCTTATGAACAGTATCAATTGAACGGTGGAAGATGGATTTATTTAGGATCAGATGGATTTTACTGGATAAGTGAATATCATCCTGAAAATCCAAATATAATTGAAGTTAGAAAAGGTGAAGCAGGTACAAGGGCTTGGACTGCGAACCCAGGAGAGTATAACAATGCATTTGATGGAAAGTATGGAGGTATGTGGAGAGCAAGAGGAAGAATACCTTCAAAAGTATGTGGACTTACATTTACTGCATATGGATTTGATGTAAGTTCTTATTACAAAAGATGTCCTGATAGCAAAAGACCAGAATGTTCATGGATATTTGATGGAGTTGGTGAAGATGAGGTAATTGGAGATTTTGGTTTAGTTGGTGGGGGTGCAGCTGGTTTAGAGCTAGACAGATATGATTTAGAATTTGGGACACCTCACAATGCTTATTTATTAGCAAGGTCTGAAAATCATACAAATCTTATGATGCAGGTAAACGAGGAAATTCACTTTACTGTAAGAGGATATTATGGGGGTGGAACAGAAAACCCGATGGTAAGAGCAGATATGATTTATTATAAAACTCCAAATAATGGAGCGCTTTTTGCTCCAGGCTCGTTGTCATTTTGTGGAAGTTTATCTTACAATAACTACAACAATAACGTTTCAAAAATTCTTGAAAACGCAATTAGAGGATTTTTGAAAGAAGGTCCTTTACCATAATGAGCAATCATCAATTTACTAGGCCAGAAGGAACCGGGGGAAAAAGTATCTTAGGATCTGATGATAAAACACCATTAAATCAGTTAGAGAAGGAAGCCTTAGGTGATTTAGATCAAGATAAATTAAATGAATTAGCAAAATGCTTATTTACACTAAATAATAGAAGATACGGACCAATACCAGGAGCTTATATGGTTATGTGCACAAATCCTGGTAAAGAGTGGTGTGTCGCTCAACTAAATGCAGATCGAGCTAAGCCATTTATTATTTTTGAGGATAAAAAATATTCATCAATAAAAGAGGCCCAGCAAGAAGCAGAGAGAATTAAAAAAGAAAAAGGTGAAACAGCACCAAGACGCTGCACTTGATCAATAGAAGGGATTTAAGTTATGGCAAACTCCAAAGTCCTTGTTAAAAATGATAAAGTCATTGTGACAGAATGGTCTTTTGATATAGGTGATAGTACCGGTCATCATATACATCAATATAATTATGTTGTGATTCCAATGTTGGATGGTGAGCTTAAAATAATTGATAAAAACAATAATGAAACAATATCAAAATTAACAAAAGGTGTTGCTTATTACCGAGACAAAGGGGTAGAGCACAACGTATTTAATAACAATAATTTTCCGTATTCTTTTATAGAAGTTGAAATGGTAGATTAAAATGTCAGAAAAGTCTGTTTGGTTATTTTTATTTATTTTACTTTATGCAGCATTTTGTTTTTTTTGGGGAGTAAGAGGATCAAAGTTTAATTCAGAGAATCCTCAAAAATATTATTTAGCTGACAAAAATGTTTCCTCGTGGGTATTTTTCTTTGCTGCAACAGCTGCAACATTTGCTGGTTTAACTATAATTTCTCAAACAAGTTTAATATACAACGATGGATTTCAATATGTTGGAACGGCATTTATAGCGATTACAGTTCCACTTGGTAGTATCTTTTTCTTTAAAAGACAATGGATGTTAAGTAGGAAGTTTGGCTACATAACACCTGGTGAAATGTATTATGACTATTATAAAAGTGATACCTTAAGAATAATTACAGTTCTTGTAACTTTTTTTGTAGCAATACCTTTGTTAGCAGTTTTTTTTGGAGCAACAGGTTTTTTGGTAAACATTTTGTCTGATGGATACATTTCACGAGATCTTGGGATGTGGGTTATTTCAACAATTGTATTATTTTATGTTACAAGAGGAGGTTTTAAATCTGTTGTTAGTGTAGGCGTGGTACAATCTTGGTTATACTTTTTAACTGTTATTATACTCGGTCTTATTATTTATTTTTTTGTAGGAAATTTTGAAACTTTTGGAAGAGCATTATCTAAAATTGCAACTACACCTATAAGCAATTGGGGTAATACTCAAGGATATGGAGGAGGAGATTTCAATGGATATTTTGCATTACCTGGTGTTATTCAATGGGTAGCAGGCCTAGGAAAAAATCCTGCAGTTGGAGGACCATGGACTGCTATGATGATATTTACATTTGCTATTTCTTTTATGGGAGTAGTGTTATCTCCATCTTTCTCAATGTGGAGCTATACCGCAAAACATCCAAAAGTATTCTCTTATTATCAAATTTGGGGTTCAGCGGTAGTAGTTGGCATTTTATTGTTTGTATTTGCTACTTATCAAGGTGTAGGCGCTAGTTTGTTGGGAGCAAATTCTGAGATAAATAGTAGTGGTTTATCAATAAACAAAATACTCCCAGAAGTATCATCAGAAGATCATTCACTACTAATTTATCAAATTATAAATTTAATGGATAACAGTGCTTTATGGGTAACTGGATTGTTAGCCGTAGGGGTAATTGCAGCAATTCAGTCTACTGCAGCGGCTTTTTTAATTACATCAGGAGGCATTATTACCAGAGATCTTTATAAAACTTATGTTAATAAAAATATTTCCTGGGAAAATGAATTAGTAGCAGTTCGAATAATTACAATGTTAATATTTTTAGCTGCACTTTATCTTGCAACATTTGCAAAACCTGCCATGGTAATTTTTAGTGGTATATCAATATCAATAGCTTTTCAGTTTTTAATCGTTCTTTTAGGTTTAATTTGGTTTCCGTGGATAACCAGAGGGGCTGCAATATCTGGTATTATCATAGGAATTATTATTGTAATTTTAACAGAGACTATCGGACAACAAATTTCAGGTAATAGATTACCATGGGGAAGATGGCCATTAACAATTCATTCTGGTGTTTGGGGATTGTTATTTAATGTATTTATATGCTTTTCTGTTTCAGCTTTTTCTTCACTAACAAAAATAGACTCAGATAGAAATCATAGACAAAAATATCATGACTTCTTAAATGATCACATGGGTCTTCATCCAAGTAGAACTAAACTTAGATCATTTGCTTATGTAATTGCCTTGATATGGTTATTTTTTGGTGCAGGACCTGGACAAGTTCTTGGAAATAGTTTTTTTGGTGAACCAAGTGCAGGATATGAAGAATGGATCTTAAAAATACCTTCTTTATGGGGATATCAATTAATCTGGTGGTTTTTTGGTATAGGTTTAATTTGGTTCTTGGCTAGTAAAATGGATCTATCAACTTTACCTAACAAACCTATACAAGCAAACGATTTATATAAGAGTCCAGATGAAATATCAGGAGAAGTTAATTATATTGATAAACTAGGAACAGGCTACGGTTGGATTTTAATACTAATTGGTATAGCTATTTTTGCAATAATCTTTTACGTATATTTTGTTTAGGTGATTATGAATTTAAATAATTTTACATTTAATACAACATCAGGAATTAGATTTGGTAATGGTACGTCTAAAAGTTGTGTTTCAGAAATATCTCAAAAACTTGGACCAAATATTTTATTTATTACAGACAAAGATTTAATGTCATTAAAATTAACAGAACCTACTTTAATTGAATTAAACAAATTATCCTCAAAAGTAGAAGTTTTCCAAGATGTTGAGGCTGATCCTTCTCTAAAAACACTAATGAATGCGATAGAGATTGGGAAGAAAAATAAAATTACAGGAGTTATTGGTTTTGGAGGCGGGTCATCAATGGATGTTGCTAAGCTAACTTCACTAATCCTAGGTTCAAACGAGAATATTGAAGAGGCATGGGGTGTTTCTAACGCTAAAGGTCCAAGATTACCTTTAATATTAGTTCCAACCACAGCAGGAACGGGTTCGGAAGTGACTCCTATATCTATAATTACTGTAGGAGAGGAGGAAAAAAAAGGTGTATCTTCTCCAATTATTCTTCCAGATATAGCTATTTTGGATCCAGA
Organism: uncultured Pelagibacteraceae bacterium; assembly: GCA_902555535.1. Lineage (GTDB taxonomy): Bacteria > Pseudomonadota > Alphaproteobacteria > Pelagibacterales > Pelagibacteraceae > Pelagibacter. The sequence goes on from CACDTB010000003.1 coordinate 35,765, forward strand.
ATTAACCGTTGGTTTACCAGCTCATACTACTGCAGCAACAGGTATTGATGCAATGGTTCATGCAATAGAGGGTTATGCCTCTGCAAATAAAAATAACAATCCAATATCGAAAATGATTGCTGTAGAGGCACTGAAGCTTTTAGGAGGTTCAATTGAAAAAGCTGTTTTTGAAGGCTCAAATATTGAGGCAAGAGGCAATATGTTATTAGGTGCAATGTTAGCAGGAAAATCTTTTGCTAATTCTCCAGTTGCTGCTGTTCATGCTTTAGCATATCCTATTGGAGGAACATTTCATGTATCCCATGGTCTTTCAAACTCTCTAGTTCTTCCATATGTTTTAAGATTTAATAGTGTAGATAATAAAGCCACAAAAGACTATTCAGATTTAGCTCCGTTTCTTTTTCCTGATATCGATATGAGTAAGGGAAGCCAAGCTATTTGTAAGGAGTTTATAGATAGGCTTGAAAATTTATCAAAAAAACTTGGTCTTCCACAAAAATTAAGGGAGGTCAATATTCCCAAGGAAGCATGTAAAAAAATGGCTTCAGATGCAATGAAACAAACCCGTTTATTAGTAAATAATCCAAGAGAGGTGACAGAAAATGACGCTCTTAACATTTATGAGGCTGCCTGGTAGAATTAATTATGGAAAATAATAAAGAAGATATTTTTGAAAATACAACAAAGTTTAATTCTGGAATTAAACTTTATATGTTCCAAACAGGATCTATAAAAACAAAATTAAAGTTCATTAAAATGAATCATAGTGAGGAACCTTATGAAATTCCAGTTCCATGGTTTTTAATAAAGCATCCTCAAGGAGATGTAATTATTGATGGCGGAATGCCAATTGAAGCAGCACTCGATAAACATAAACATTGGGGTGATGTAGTAGATGCTTACGATCCAGTTATGAAAGTTTCTGAATGGTGTAAAGAGGTAGTTAAAACTGTAAATACAAACCCCGAGGATGTTAAATATGTTATACAAACTCATTTACATTTAGATCATTCAGGGGCGATTGGACACTTCCCAAACGCTACCCATATAACTCAAAGAATAGAATATGATTATGCCTTTAACCCTGACTGGTTTTCTCAACCCGCATATATAAGAGCAGATTTTGACAAACCAAATATAAGATGGAAATTTTTACAAGGCAAAAAAACGGATTTTTATGATGTCTATGGCGATGGAGTTATTAAAATAATATTTACTCCTGGCCATACTCCAGGACATCAATCTGTTCTAGTAAATCTTCCAAAAACTGGACACATGTTGTTTACTGGAGATGCTTGTTACACAGGAGATCATTGGTGTGATAAATGCTTGCCAGGTCTTGTAGCATCTGCTTCTGACGCTGCTGACTCTGTTAAAAAATTAAGAAAGGTCGCAAAAGATCATAATGCTAAAGTAGTTTGGGGCCATGACCCTGTTACTTGGTTAGATTGGAAAAAAGCTCCAATGTTTTATTACGATTAATTAAACGCTCTCTTTTGGAATTGTATTTTTCATAAAATCTTTTTGGTTAAAAATTTTCAACCATTTATCCAAAATTACGCAATCTTTAGTCCATTTATCAGTGAATCTAAATTTTGTATATTCTAGAGCACAAGCAACCGCTATTTGATCCATTGATAAATCATCGATTGTGTGCCTTTTCCATTGGTTTTCAAGCCATTTTATTGTTCTAAAAATTCTAATTTCTTGCTTATCAATGAAAGATTTACTTTGTTCATTTGAAGGTCTAATTATTTCCATTCTTCTTTCTAGACCTGCTTCCATTAAACCATTTGCTAAAGAAATAATGGTCATTATTTCCCAGTAATTTTTTTGGTCAAATAAAGTTTTTTTTTGAGATATTGAGTCAAAATATAAACAAATATTGTCACTATCAACGATTGTTTGATTTTCATTGATAACTAGAGTTGGAATTTTTCGTAAAGGGTTAAAAGTATCTAAAAATTCAGACTCTTGAACTTTTATAATTTTCTCTTCTATTGGGATATCATGAATTAGGGCAGCAATTTTTGTTTTTCTACCAAATGGTGAGTTTGGGCCGTTATAGAGAATAAGCTTTTTCAATGATTTACAACTTACATATTAGAGAAAAAATATTTATTGTTATAAATGTTTTAATCTCTGTTTTAAGTTCCTCAAAATTAATTAATTTTGGGTTTTGGTTTGATAAGCTAATATCTAAAATTGTCTTAGTTTCTTTTTTTGACATACCTGTTTCATTTGAAAGTTCAACAATTGTTTTTAAATATCGTACAATAAATTTTTGATCTTGATTCATAATATTATTCAATAACTATTGCTACCATTCCAGGCTCAACTGCCTCTTGATCGTTATGAATATTAACCTGGACTACTTTGCCATCAACAGGCGAACTATGATGCACCTCAGTCTTCATAACCTCCATGATAAATAAATTGTCATCTTTTTTAACTTCATCTCCTTCCTGAACTAACACTTTCCATATATTTCCAGGGACTGTTGTTTTAACTTCTGTAGTCATAATTTATAATTTAATTTAAAAATATTTTACCTTGATGTCTTTCATTCCTTTTTTTTCAATAATTTTTTCTCTAATTTTTTTATCTCTATTTATCTTATCAAAATCAACAATTTTTATTTTATCAATCTTAATATTAGAATTTTTATTTTCATTTAGAAAGGTTTGATCAGATTTAGCTATACTTTTTTCACTACAAATGAGAGTTTGCTCTAATCTCATCTCTTGAGCTTTCTCGAGTGGTATTTCTTTAAACTTTAGCATGTCACCAGGTTTTGCTTGTCCTAATTTCCAAAAAGCAGCTGATGGAACTGTATATGGTACTATAAATCCTCCCATACTAGGTCCATCGTTAACTAAAATAATTGGAGTTTGACCAGCAATATTAATAGCACCAATAGGATATCCTTGGTCTATAATATTTGATGGTTCAGCCCCGTGTTCTAAACCTTTATTGGTTGCTTTTTCATTAAATGTCCAATTGGGACCTTCCAATCTATATCCCGTTCTATCGCTTTTAGATTGTAGTTTCCAATTCGTATTTAAAAACATTTTATGACCATTATCATCTATCCAATCATCGTTTGGTCCTTTTACTACTTCTATTTCCCATATTTTATCTTTTGAAAATTTAGGAATAAATTCATTTTTAATTTTTCTTCCAATATCTGATTTTGATTTATTAATTTTAATTTCTTGGCCATCCTGAATAGCTTTTCCGTCTATACCTCCGACTCCAGCTTTATGAAAAGTAGATCTTGATCCAAGCCAAGGCTTGCTATCGATACCTCCTGAAAAAGCAATATAGGATCTTGCTCCTATAGTCGCAAAACTCATTTCTAATATTTGGTTCTTTTCCACCTTAATACTTTCCCAAAGAGATATTGGTTTTCCATCAATCTTTGGATCCATATTCGCCCCAGTAATTGCGATAACTGCATCATTTTCAAATTTCAGGCTTGGACCCATAAACTGACATTCTAAAGCTGGTGCACCTGGATCATTTTGTACTAGAACGTTCGCAAGTCTAAATGACCAACTATCCATAGGACCTGATGGAGGAAAACCTTGATTTAAAGTTCCTATTCTTCCTGGATAATCTTGAACTGAAGTTTCTAAACCTTTTTTAATTACTTTGATCATTGTTAAAATCTCTTATTTGAATCTATCGTAGTTAACCATTTTTTATAATTCTTCACAGAAAATTTTTGATAATCAACAATATTGTAGTCATAAGACCCATCTTCAATTTTATTATATACATGATCAAACTCTTCATAACTTGTTGGAACAAATTTAACTCTATCCCCAGGTTGAAATAAACAAATATTATTTTCAAAAACTGGAAAACTTTTTTTTGTATCCCAAATAGGCACAGGAATTATTCCAAAGATTTGATAACCACCGGGCAATCTATCGGGATATATACAAGTAGAAGCACCTCCCATTCCTACTGTCCCTTTAGGTGTCCATGTTCTTGGAGGATTATATTTAGGAACTGTTAATTTACATCGAGGGTCTAACGCCATCATAAATGGTAAGCCAGGCCAAAATCCAATTGCAGCAACCCAATATTCTGTTGATGAGTGAACTCTTACAAATTGTTCAGTGCTTTCTAAATCATTTAGTTCTGCAATAAGTTCTGGATCTGGCTTTTTTTTCGCAATTTTTTTGGAGTAATCTTCAATGCATTCTTGTGTCCATTTATCTAAGTAAACAGTTGGAAAAGAAAATACTCTACTATTTATTTCTATGTCATCAGTAGGCCCGAGAGACTCAATAAGGTTTAATAATTCTTTTTTTAATTCATGAAATTTAATCTCTTCAGGTTCGTAGTGAACTATCATAGACGCAAAGCATGGAGATGTTTCATACACACCTCTAATTTTATGATCTTTTATCGCTTTAGCTAAATTTTGAGCTGTAAAATTAAGCTCTAAGTTCATTACATTTCCAAATTCTATTAGCATATATTTATCTCCAGCAGGCAAAAACTTTGGGGTATCATATATTTTTCCAGGAACATTATTTATCTTAGTTTTTGGAATTTCTTTAACTTCTTTTTTTGGAGAAACAATATTTTCAAACGCTTTTAAGTCTTTTTCAGAATAATTTTGGCCATTAGATTTTTTTGGTGCTTTTGAAATAATATTTTCAAAGGCTTTAAAATCTTTTTCAGTATAGTTTTTATTCTCTGATTTTTCTTTTTTAATTTCCTTTTTTTCTTTAGTTTTAATAGATTTAACTATTTCTTCTTTAATTTCTTTTTTATCCTCATATTTTGTAAAAATTGATAGGTTGTTTTCAATAAATTTTGTATTGAATTTAGCATCATTAAAAGAATTATTTTTTAAGACTTCAATTAAAAATTCTTTATTTGTTTTTATTCCCTCAATTTGCATACTTTGAAGAAAATCTGTCATTTTTCTAATAACGTCTGTTCTAGAATTTCCTTTACAAATAATTTTTGCTATCATCGGATCATAGTAAAAAGAAATTTCATCTCCTTCACCTACACCAATATCAATTCTTATATCTTTAGAAACTTCAGGAAATCGTAATTTAGAAATTTTTCCTGGTGAGGGTAAAAAATTTTTTTTGGGATCTTCGGCGTAAAGTCTACATTCCATTGTATTCCCATTTTTAGAAATTTTAGATTGTGAAACTTGACTAGAATCAAGATTTAAAGCGTATTTTAATTGTAATTCTACCAGATCAATACCAGTTATTTCTTCTGTCACCGGGTGTTCAACTTGAATTCTAGTATTCATTTCAAGAAAATAAAATTTTTTTTGATCAATATCGTAAATAAATTCAATTGTACCAGCTCCCTCATATTTTTGGTCTGATGCAAATTTTACAGACATTTGTGCCATTTCATTAATAATAGATTGATCAACTTTTGGTGCAGGGCTCTCTTCAATTATTTTTTGAAATCTTCTTTGAATTGAACAATCTCGTTCATAGAAATGAACCGAATTTCTTTCTCCATAACCAAATATTTGAATTTCTATATGTCTTGAATTTCTTATAAATTTTTCAAGGAAGATATCACTATTACCAAAAGCTTTTTTGGCTAGATTTTTTGTTTTATCAACTGCAGTTTTAAGTTCATTGAAGTTGTTGACAATTTGCATACCAATACCACCACCCCCAGCACTCGCTTTTATTAATATTGGATAACCTATTTCCATACATTTTTTTTCTAAATCACTTGATTCTATTTCGTCATTTTTAAGACCAGGACAAATCGGTAGATTACTTTTTATCGCAAGTTCTCTTGCAATATCCTTATTACCCATTGATGTTATATTGTTTGGCTTTGGTCCTATCCAAGTAATTCCGGAGTCCATAACGTTTTGAGCAAATTCCGCATTTTCAGATAAAAAACCATAACCTGGATGAATTGCATCAGCTTTTGAACTTAGCGCTGCATTAATTATTTTTCTTGTTGATAAATAACTTTCTTGAGCTTTCGACTCTCCAATATGAACAGCTTCATCTGCTATTCGCACATGTTTACTTTTTTTATCTACATCTGAGTATACTGCTATTGTATTCAAATTTAGCTTTTTACAACTCTCAATTATTCTACAAGCTATTTCTCCTCTATTCGCAATTAATATTTTCTTCATTGATTTTTAATTGCATTTTTAAGCTTTGTAATTATTTCAACAGCATTTGGAGTATCAGAATGTACACAAATAATATCACATCCTACATCAATATCTGTACCTGACGTAGTTGTAACTTTTTTTTCCCTTATAGCTTTTAAAGTTCTTTCAGCCGCAAGATCACTATCATAAAGAGAGTTTTTTCCTTTTGCTAATACCAATTTACCAGTTTCATCGTAGTCAAGATCAGCATAAAATTCTGCAATAAAATTTAACCCTCTTTCGTGTTTATAAACCTTTTCGTGAACAGTGTTTGCCATTCCAAATATACTTACATTAAAAGGCGCAACAGCATCAGCAATTGCTCTTGCTATCTCTTCATCTTTAGATGCCATAACATATAAAGCACCATGAGGTTTTATATGATTTAGAGGCATTTCCATCTCATCTAAGAAAGCTTTTAAGGCTCCTACCTGATACATAATATTATTTTTTAATTCTAGCTTTGACATTTTCATTTCTCGTCTTCCAAAACCTTGCAAGTCAGGAAATGAAGGGTGGGCACCAACCTTAACATTATTTTTTTTTGCAAGTTCAACAGTTTTTCTCATATGATTTGGGTCAGATGCATGAAAACCACATGCTACATTCGCAACATCGATAAGAGGCATTATTTCATCATCATTACCAGCTTGATAAATTCCAAAACTTTCGCCCATATCACAGTTTAGTTTTGTCATAATTACTCTCCTTTAAATTTGACTTCTAATATGTGGCGATCTTGCATAAAGAGCCACCATTGGAATAATTAATAGACCAAGAATAAATTGCTGCGCTTCCCAGCTTAAACCCCAACCTATTAAAACTGTTGTTATAATTTGTAAGATCAACACACCTATAACGCTTAATCCATAACCACCATATCCACCTAGAAGGGACGTTCCTCCAATTACAACTGCTGCTAATGTTGTAAATAAATATATATCTCCAGCTCCTACAAAGCCTCCACCACTCCAACCTAAAAGAAGTGCACCAGTTAACGCAGCAAAAAAACCACTAATAACATACGCACCAATCCAATAACCTTTTTCAGAAATTGAAAGTCTAGAAGATGATAATCGACTACCACCTAATGCATACAAGTGCCTTCCCCATTTTGTTAACCTCAAACCAATTATAATTAAGATACTTGCTACTATCCAAATAATAATTACTGGTGGAATTGGAAGGCCTATTGTTTTACCATTCATTGAAGCCAAGTTCGTCATCCATGGTGGGACAACTCCAAATACAGTACCTGCAGAAAATGTACCTAACGCAACTAATATTTGCACTCCACCTTTAACAAAAAAACCAACTCCTAAAGTTAAAATTAATGCCTGTCCCTGAAGTCTAAAACTTAATATTCCATTAACCAGTCCTATCAATGCTCCTAGTAACAGCACAGCTAAACAAGCAAGCCATGGTGGAACACCTTTAGATATTAAAGACATTAGAGCAACGTTTACTGATCCAATTACAAATGGTATTGATAAGTCCAATCCCCCAAGAAGAGCCACAAAAGTTTGACCAACGGTTGCTAGCCCTAAAAAAGCAGCAAACACCAGCATTGACTTCATATTAAGTAATGTAAGAAATCCTGGAATTGTCAGTGATCCAATTATAAATAAACCAATTAATACTGATATCCCAATAAATACACTTTTAGTCCCTTTGATATATCTGCTTATAACCCCCATGAAGATTACAAAACCTAAAAATATTAAAAAAGAAACTAAGGTTCTTCCTGAAAAAAAACCATCAGCGATAAAAGATACAAAAATAAAAATAAGTATAATTCCTAGAAACGCAACAGTTTTCCATTTATGTTCTTTTATATTTTTAAAGAAGAAATTTTCTTCGATTTCATCTTCTACAGGCTTTTCATCTTTTGGAAATTTAGTAAAAATATTTTGTTTTAATTCTTCATTTATCCATCGTACTGAAAAGTGGTACCATCCCCAAAGTATAAGACCAGTGACCGCTAATGAGAAGGTTACTATATTCATCCAGTCAGCACCATCGTACCAACCTAAAACTGCAGTACCAATTCCACAAAGTATTGCAAAAATTAAACCCAATCCTTTAAAAAATAAAAAAGCGGAACGTTTCATATTACTTTACCTCATCCCATTGACTTAATTGTTTATCACGAGCAATTTTCTCTCTGTATATTGACATAAATTGCCAAACGAGAGGTGTTAAAGGTATTCCAATAATAAATACAGCTAATATTTTATAAAAAGAATAACCTATTGAGTAAAATATTGCAGACCAGAGAGCAGCAGCAATAATTACTATATACATGTAAGGAGCAAAACGTTTGTAACTTCCTTTATGCCCCATATTTAGAAATAAAAAATATTGAACCAAGAATACTGCTAAAATACTAAATGCTAACTGTGAATATCCAGAATTAACAGTCTCGTAGAAAAATCTTTTCGTTGCTTCATATTTTACTTGAGACAAGTCTCCTATAGATAATTCAGAAATTATTTTTGGCTGATAAAGAGATGGATCATCTGAAATAAATGTATTACCCCCAACAAAATATGTTGCTATAATTGCTAAAACACCAAATCCAAATATATAAACATTTGTTAAGTTTTTTATTCTAGAATGAGCAAATGGTGCGGTTATAACAAACAGCAGCAATACAACAAGTATTACACCATATCCCTGTATTCCAAAAAAGCTACTTTCTGTGCTTTCAATTAAATTGTTATAGGAAATTCCTTTAAGGACAATTAGAGAGAGAGCAGCAAGGAAAAATAGCATCGCTGTAGATTTAGTTCTAGCACTAAACTGAGGAAGCATCGCGACAACAATTAGCGAAGCTAATAGCACAACTCCAGCAAAATAAATTATACTATATGTAGTTCCTGAAATAATTGCTCCTTCTGAAATATTTGAAAGATAATTTAATTTTTCCAAGCTAAAATATTGTGGAGAAGAAGTCTCAATACTACTGACTTGATTTGACTGGATTGATATTCTCTCTGTATCCGTTAGAAGGTCTTTTTCTTTATCATCTGGATCAAAAATCAAACCGGCAGCGAGAATAACCACAACTATTGCAAATGTTATAGTTGACGGACTCCTGTGAACCGTTAATAAATACAGCAGTAAAGCAACGCCTGCGATACCTATAATTATATAAAATACAATGGTTCCTGGCGTTTCAGTAAGTTGCACAACTCCATGACCAGCAAGAGAACCTCCTTTGGCAGTTCCTGTTCCTGTAGTTGAACTACCTTCATCTTCTACTATAATATTTCCAGTCGCATCAATTTTTCTAACTTTTTTTCCTCTAGTATCTTTAACTTCAACTTCTTTTTTTACTTCTTGTTCAATGACAATTGGTTGATCGTAAACCTGATGAATGACAACAAAAGAACCTGCAAATGCCATTAATATAAAGAACACCATTACTGACAATCCTTTTGTTATTCTTGTTACATAAGGAAGTATTAGACTTACTAACAAAGCTATAACTAGCACTGCTCCATAAGATAAATCAGACACAAAGCTTTGTAATCTTTCAAATTTAAATGTTACTAAAATATAATTAATCAAATACAAATTAAGTGCTCCCAGTATTGCACCAAATGCTCCTCCACGTCCTCCTGCTAAGCTTGCACCACCAAGGACTAAAGCAGTAATACCCAGCAATGTATATTTAGTTCCTTGTAAAGGGTCACCAGAACCAACGAGTGCGGTAAAGCATATAGCTGATAAAGCCGCAAACAACCCTGCTATTAAATGTGCAACGATCCTAACTAAATTAATTTTGACCCCACTTGTAAAAGCCGCACGTTCATCAGCTCCCATTAATTTAAGATGACCCCAAAATGCAGTATGAGTAATTATATAAAATAAAATTGTAGCCAATATCATCAAAAGAAAGATTTCATTAAAAATAGTAAATCCTTCACCCCATGGTATTAACCAGTCAGGTGCTATACCACCTGGTCTAGGTAAAATTACAATATTAATACCTGCAAATGCCAAATATCCAGCAAGGGATACAATTATTGGTGAAACTCGAACGAAACATACAATAATTGCGTAGAAAAATTGCCATATCAAACCCATTGCAAAAGCATAAATAAACCAACTTACTGGTGACTGTAAAAATCCCGCAGCATACAATTGTATACTGCTTACATTTATAAATCCCATAAAAGGACCTATAGATAAATCAACACCACCTCTTCCTGCCATGGCAATAAAAGTTAACGCATAAGTCGTTAATATTAATGGAGCTGTAAGCATTATGGCGCTACCAATACCTGACTGAGATATCAATATTGGGCTTCGAATTAACGCAAATATAAGTAATGCAAAAAAGATGAATATAGGGACCATCAAATATTTGTTTGATGATGTATCAACGCTTGATCTGAATGTTTTTTTAATTTTTTCTACTGTTTCCATATTTAATCAAAATAAACAATTTTAATTTTTTCTATCCCAACTTTATTTTTAATTTTCTTATTACTTTCATTTAATTTGTTGTAATCAATGACTTTGACTTTTTTATTTTTTACTTCGACTTGATTTTTTTCTTGGTTTTCAGTTTTTATTATTTTGTTGAATTGGCTATAATCATCTTTTGAATAGTGAGAGTTACTATTCTGACTTTCATTATTATTATTCAATTTTAAATTGTATTCTTGAAAAGTATCTAGGGTTTCAAACTTATCAAAATCCGAATTATTATAATAATTTAACTCTTTTTTAATATTTGGCTCATTCAACAATTCGAAATTTTCATTGGTTTTCAAAATATTATTAAAATTATTTTTATCAGTATTTGAATATTTAACATCTTGATTTTTTTCAGATTTATTGACTTTAATATTTTTATTAAATTTTCTAAATTCATCTAATTTCTGAAATTGAATTTCGTCTTCCGTATTATAGTAATTAATTTTATTTTCTTTCATTAAAATGTTTTAATTTTTATTTTTTTACTTTTGTCATTATTATTATCTTTTTCAAAGTCTATTACTTTAACAATTTTATTTTCTGCGACATTTTTATTTTCTGAGAATTTAACTTGTTTATTATTTATATCTGTATTTTTTAATGAAGAAATTTTTGTCTCACCTATTCCAGCAGTCTGACCAAACATACCCTCTAATAAAGTATCTGCATTTATCTTTTCATTTTCAAAAATATCAAAAACTGTTCCATTTCTAAAAACTATAACTTTTGGACATAGGCCTATAAATTCCTCTAGTTCACTAGATAAAAAAATTACTGTATTTCCTTCTTCCACAAAGTTTCTTAAATGAACATAAAGATCTCTTTTGGTGCTAACATCTATTCCTCTTGCCGGATCGTTTAAAATTAAAACTTTAGGATGTTGAGCAAATGATCTTGCTATCATCACCTTTTGCTGATTCCCACCACTCAGCGAAGTAATTAAGTTATCTCTTGGGCCAGTTTTGATGCTTAATCTATCTACTTCCCAATCAAAAATTCCATTTAACTCTAGCCAATCAACAAAACCTAAGAAACCAGCTCTGCTTGTTTTTTTATATAAAGGAACTACTAAATTTTCATAAATACTTAAGTTTGGAAGAATTCCCTCTTTTTTTCTATCGCCTGAAACAAATGATATTCCATTTTTTTTTGCATCATCTAAAGTACTATATTTTATAAATTTTTCATTTCCGTCTGATATTTGTGTAATGCCTCCGTGAGATTCTTGAACACCAGCTAAAATTTTAACAAAGTCATCTTGTCCATTTCCGTCTAATCCAGTTACTCCAACAATCTCTCCACGTTTAACCTCAAAATTAACAGGCTTACTTTCAGGCCAAACAACTAGATTTTCTGCTCTCATAACTACATTGTCCGTTTTTGTTTGTACTGCAACAGATTTCGATTTTTCTCCGCTTTCGGCTCTTCCAGTCATTAAGCCTATAAGGTTTTTTTCGTTAAGATCTTTTTTTTCTAAAACTCCAACATCTATTCCATCTCTCATAACTGTAGCCTTATCACTAATTCGAACCAATTCTGCAATTCTGTGTGTTACGATAAAAACTGCTACTCCATTCTCTTTTAACTCCCGCATTTTTTTGAATAGTCTTTCTGTTGAGTCAAAGTCTAAAGCTGCAGAAGATTCATCTAAAATTAATAATTTTGTATTTTCTCTTAGAAAGGCTCTAGCAATTGTTATCCATGCTTTTATTGGTAAAGAAAGATTAAAAGCTTGCGTATACGGGTCTACATATTCACCAACAAGATCTTCCATAATTTCTTGGGCTTTAATTACTTTTTCTCTTTGTGTTAAGTTTTTATACCAAAAATCGTCAGAACCAACGAATAGGTTATCTACTACAGATGCCTCTTCAGCAATCATAACTTCTTGAAATACTGTAGCTATACCCATGTTTCTGGCCATAACAGGCGAAGTAGGAGTCTGACCCATTACCGAAACTTTACCTTTATCTATTGGTAAAACTCCTGATAAAACTTTAGCAAGTGTACTTTTACCACAACCATTTCCTCCAACGATTGCATGTATCTCACCAAAATTTGCACTAAAATTTACACCGTTTAATGCTTTAGTTACTCCAAAATATTTATGAACATCTTGAACGTAAATATCGCCAACTACTGTATTAGAATTCTTTGACAGCGCCTCTTTTTGTGAGGCGCTGTTCATATTGTTTTTTTCTGCACTCATACCCTTTTTGCAAAAGTATTAGTGTGAACTTATATCGTATTTTTCTGGGTCAGAAGGATTATCAAAGAACGCTTCGATATACGATCGAGGTGCCCATTTATCCATTCCTGGGTTATCCCAACCTGTAGAATTTCTATCACAATCTTCATTTAAGATTTGTTTAATTTCATCGAAATTCTTAGTTGCTGGACCAACCAGTATTGATTGGATTCTAGGACCTTGACCTTGAAGTGTTCTCATCATTACTTCCATTCCTAACTCGATTTCATCTCCTGGAGGCCATGCATATATTGCTTCATCAATATATCCTGGGTTTTGTCTCCAATAACAAAGCGCACCCAATTCACCTCCTAAAGCGATTGGTGGAATAGGGTCTCTTCCAGATTGAAGTAAAGCTTGAAGAGTTCCTGTTTCTCCAGATGATTGAACTGCAATACCGTCAACTTTTTTAGTATTAGTTGATAGCCATTGTGAAAGTTCTTTCTGAGCAATTTGTGAAGTCCAGTTATGTGCTAATTGTCCAACAACATTTACATCTGGGTATTCTGCTAAAGCAGCTAATACACCTTTGTTTTGTTGGTCAGAAGCTGAATAGCCTGGAATTCCTTCCATTACTATAACATTCCCTTTTTCACCAATTAACTCAGCCATCCAAGCACCCACATAATAACCAACCAATCTATAATTTACAGATGTGTTGATTGAATAAGGTGATGTTGTAAAGCCAGTAAATGAAAGTGTAGGTATGCCTTTTTCCCAACCATATTTAATTGTTGTGTTAAGAGCAGTAATGTTTGAACAACAAATAATGATAGCATCAACTTTCCCTCCGTCTATCATTTGTCTCATTTGTTGAATCTGAAGTGAATCGTCTAAGTTTGATTGAGTAATCACTATCTCATCAACCATTCCTAGAGCTTTCCATTTCGGATAAACAACTTCCATTAATCTTTCCATGGCACCTTTACGCCATGTGTTACCTGCATAAGTACTAGCATAACCAATAGTCCATGGTGGTTTTCTAGGACTTTTCCAGTTTCTCATGACAGCTTCCCCTAAGGGCTGATCACTATCCATGAAGTCCATGTTATATACATAATCCCTCATATCTTGAGGCACTTTACTTAAACATTCGGTACAAACTTCTTGTGTCGATGCCGAAGAGAAGATACCCAAAAACCATGAGAAGAGAATTACATAAATATATTTTTTTACTTTCATAGTTTCTCCTTTCAATAATATTTTATCTTCTCACTTATAAATTAAGATATCCAGGATTTATTAATTTCTAGTTTTTATATATAAATTTTATAACTAAAATTTTTGTTTGTTTTTAACAATAAAAATATACTAAGTTTAATGATAAACTATTTAATAATATTTTCTAATTAGAGTTGTATCTATAGAATTATATTAATTTTTTTATGAAAAAATATTTTTTTAGCTTAATAATCTTTTTTTCTTTTTTTTCACTTTCTTTTGCAGATTACAAATTAGAACCAACAAATTGTACCGCAAAGAAAAAAGATAATTGTGGAGCTTATCTTTATAATATTAAAACTGGTTCAACTTTTTTTTGCACTTCAGATAAGTGTACAGAAATTTTAGAAGCTTTGGAGGGAGAAGTTGAAGTGGAAGCAACAGGAAAAAAAGAGTCAAAAAAATCTAAAATCCCTAAATTTGGACAAAAAAAAGAAAAGAAAAAATCAAAAATTCCAAAATTTAAAAAATCAGATTGATTAATTAATTTTTAGTTTCAGCTATAGTTGTTTCTATTGCGGCTCTGATTTCGTTACAAAAATTTAAATCATCACCTATAAAAGTTCCTTTAAAGAAACTTTTATTTATAACACCATTAACTCTCATAAAATCCATATAATCTTTAGTCAAGGTATCTACATCAAAAAAATATTTTTTTTCAGCATCCTGTTGTGAAATATTATCGATCTTCATCAAAACTAGCACACCAAAAGGATATAAATAATTTGCTGATTTATAAAATTCTTCTGCTAAATCTTTGTGTTCAGTTTTAATTAATTCCGTTACGGCAGAATTTATAGATACACATCCTTTTATTATCTTATAAGTTAATTTGTCATCTTCTAGTATCTCTTGTAAATTGTAGAAACCTAATCTTTCTATTTTTTCAGCTGATAATGTTGTGGTTAATAAAAAAAAGATAATTAATATTTTTCTCATATTAATTCCTATAACTTGTATCTTCCATATCTAGTATTTTTTTTATTTCATTAAAATATTGTTCACCCATGTTTACAGGATAATTCTCCCATTCTTGAGCAGTTTTTTCTGCAATTTTTGAGTCAATAATATTTAATTCTTCATTTGTTGATAATGCTGTTAAATAAGTTTCACAGGCTTTTTCAAAGTAATATAATTTATCAAAAGCTTCAGCTACAGTTTGTCCAACAGTCAATATTCCATGATTTGCTAAAAGTAGCATTGAATTATTTCCAATAGCTGAGGCCATTTTACTAGACTCTTCCTCAAAACCAAGACCTCCAAATTCATTATAAATGGAAACTCTGTTATAGAATCTCATAGTATTTTGATCTATTGGTTTTAAAGTAGGATCTTTTAAAGCTGATAAAGCTGTTGCGTACTTTGAATGTACATGAAGAATACACCGTGCATGGGGAACTTTTTTATGAATTGTACCGTGAATATTAAGAGCAGTTGGATCAACTATTTCAGGTTTATTTTTTAAATCTTTAAAATCATCTTGTTTTACTAAAACTAAATCACTCGCTTTAATTTTACTAAAATGTAATCCAGATCCATTGACATAAAAATCGTTTGAATTGGGAAGACAAACACTAAAATGATTGGCAATTCCCTCATTCATATTTAATTTTGCAGTCCACCTAAATGCTGCAGCTAAGTCATGTTTTAATTCATTTATTTTCATTTTTATCAATCTAGAGTATATTTTTAATTATCAAATGAACAATAAAGTATTTATATCTTGTGCTGTTACTGGATCAGGAGATACAGCAAGTAAGCATCCAGATTTACCAAAAACACCTGAACAAATTGCTACAGCATCAATTGAAGCTGCAAAAGCAGGAGCAGCTATAGCACATATACATGTAAGAGAAGAAGATGGAACGCCAAGTAGAAGATTAGAATTATATAAAGAGGTTGTGGATAGGGTTCGCTCAAGTGATACAGATGTAATTCTAAATTTAACAACTGGTATGGGTGGCGATTTAGATATAGGCCAAGGTAAAAATCCTTTAGAATTTGGACCTTTGACTGATATGGCAAATGTAATGGAAAGAATTGCAAACGCAGAACAATTTTTACCTGAAATATGCACTTTAGATTGTGGAACTTTAAATTTTGGTGACAGTTCAGTTATAACTGTCAACACACCTAACGATTTAAGAAAGGCTGCAAAACGATTAAAAGAAATTAAAGTAAAACCAGAAATAGAAGCATTTGATCTAGGGAATATGTGGTTTGGTGCACAACTATATAAAGAAGGTTTACTTGATGATCCGCCAATGTTTCAAATGTGTTTAGGAATTCCTTGGGGCGCACCTGCAACTCCACTAGCAATGCAAGCAATGAAAGACATTATGCCAAAAGAAGGTGTGTGGTCGGGCTTTGCAATTTCAAAAAATGAAATGCCATTTGTTGCGCAAACTGTAATAATGGGAGGTAACCCTAGAGTAGGTCTAGAAGATAATTTGTATTTATCTAAAGGAAAATTGGCAACAAATGCTCAATTAGTTGAAAAAGCAATCAGAATTGTTGAAGACCTAGGTGTCTCAACAATGACCCCAGCGGAAACAAGAGAGAAATTAAAACTTGTTAAACACAAGTAATGTCGAGTATTAAAAAAGTTGCAATAATTGGTACTGGTGTAATTGGAGCAGGGTGGATTATCCGTTGTTTAGCTCATGACAAGATTGTTTATGCATACGATAAAGATATTAAGTTAAAAAAAAATTTAATATCAGAAATAAAAAGAACTTGGCCATTTGTAAAAAAACTTTTTAATAAAAAAAAAATAAATCTAAAAAATTTTCATTTTTTCACCTCAATACAAAAAACACTTAAAGATGCAGATTTTATTCAAGAATGTGCAACAGAAAATTATTTTTTAAAAACTAAATTGATGAGTATTATTGGAAAATTCGCAAAATCTAGCTCAATAATTGCTTCAAGTTCATCTGGTTTATTGCCAACAAGAATTTATTCAAAATGCAAAAATCCAGAGAGAGGTATAATTGGACACCCTTTCAATCCTGTATATCTTTTACCTGCTGTAGAAATTGTTCCAGGTAAAAAAACCTTGAGAAAAAATTTAAATTTGGCTGAAAAATTTTATAAATCAATTTCAATGAATCCAATTATTTTAAAAAATGAATTACCTGGATATTTGTCTGACAGATTACAGGAAGCTTTGTGGAGAGAGGGGCTTCATATTATAAATGATGGATATGCAACTACAGAAGAATTAGATAGAGCAATTGAAGATGGTCCAGGATTAAGATGGTCATTAATGGGGACGTTTTTAACTTTTCATCTTGCTGGTGGAAAAACAGGAATGAAACACATGCTTGAGCAATTTGGTCCTGCCTTAAAATTACCATGGACTAAACTAAAAGCACCAAAACTTACAAAAAAACTATCATTAAGACTTATTTCGGGAACAAAGAAACAAGCAAAAGGAAAATCAATTATAAAGATATCAAATATAAGAGATCAATACTTAGTGGATCTACAAAAAATTAGAAAAAAGTACGAAAAAAAACTTAGATAAATTAATCATTTCTCTCCGTATTACCGTCAACAGAAATCACTTGTCCTGAAACCTTACTTGAATCATCTGAAATTAAAAAAGCACACATCATTCCAATATCTTCCTCAAAAATCCATTTTTTCATCGAGCTCATTGAAATAAAATCTTTTTCTATTTTTTTAGATGAAACTTTAGTAAATTTTGCTTTATCTCTTATTACTCTTTTCATTCTCTCACCTTTTATTGAACCAGGGCATACTGCGTTAACTCTTATATTGAATTTTCCAAGTTCCATAGCGAGTGTTTTGGTAATTCCAATAATTGCCCATTTACTAGCAGCATAAGGAGATCTTAAAGGAAAACCTAGTATTCCAGCAGTTGATGAAATATTTATTATTGAACCATTTTTAGATTTTTTTATTAGAGGTATAGCTTTTTTAGTAAAATAAAAATGACTATTAATATCTACTTGAATAGTTCTTTCCCAGTCTTCAGATTTTAATTTTTCTAGAGATCCAGTGGGTCCAGCAATTCCAACATTATTTATTAAAGCATCAATTTTTTTTGTTTTCTTACTTATTTTTTTAAATAAATCTATTACTTGACCTTCTTCTGAAGCATCACAATAGAATGTAAATAGTTTCTTATTTTTAAGAGGATGTTTGTTTAGTTTATTTAAGGATTTATTATCAATATCACAAAGGTAAACGTATGCTCCACGAGAAAGACAAACCTTAGCTGTTGCTAAACCTATTCCAGATGCACCTGCAGAAATAATAATTTTTTTATTTTTTAATGATTTGTTAACCATTAATTATGATTTTGTTAATGATGTCTGTAATTCTTTATTAGATATATAACCTTTAACATTTCCACTTTTATCAACCACTTCACAATTAGAATTCGAGCATACAATTTGAGGTAAAAATTCCTCAATAAATTGATCTTCATTAACTTTTATTAAATTAGATTTATCTATATCGTTAGATTCATTAACACTCTTCATTATAATTTTAGCTTTAATTACTTTTGCTCTATTAACATCTTTTACAAATGCCTTAACATAATCATCAGCCGGATTCATTATAATGTCTACTGGTGTTCCAACTTGAACAAGTTTACCAGCATTTAATATTCCAATGTGATCACCAAGTCTTAAAGACTCATCTAAATCATGAGTAATAAATACGATTGTTTTTTTTAATTCTGATTGAAGATCTAGTAGTTGTTTTTGCATATCACTTCTAATTAAAGGATCTAAAGCACTAAAAGCTTCATCCATTAACATGATATCACTATCAGTAGCAAGTGCTCTTGCTAAACCAACTCTTTGTTGCATTCCCCCTGATAATTGATTTGGGAATTGATTTTCAAAACCACTTAAACCAACCGCTTCAATTTTTTCCATTGCGATCTTGTTTATTTCTTCCAATGGTTTCCCTTGCATTTCTAATCCATACCCAACATTTTGAATAACCGTTTTATGTGGAAATAAACCAAACCTTTGAAAAACCATACTCATCTTGTGTCTTCTAAAATCTATTAATTGTTCTTTGTTGAAAGACATAACATTATTTCCTTCAACGATTATTTCACCGTCAGTAGGATCGATTAATCTATTTAAATGTCTAATTAGAGTTGATTTTCCTGAGCCAGACAAACCCATACAAACAAAAGTTTCACCTTCTTCTATTTTTAATGAAACATTATCAAGACCAACTGTATGACCAGTTTGTTCTAATACCTCCTCTTTATTTGCACCGTCCTTTACCATTGGCATAACTGACAGAGGATTGTTACCAAAGATTTTATAAACATTATTAATCTCAATTTTAGACATTATTTACCTTTCTTTGTATTTGGCGCTGTTCTTTCTTGTAATGTTTCTCCATAAGATTGAGTTATCCTATCAAGAACTATAGCCAAAAGTACAATTGCAATTCCTGCTTCAGCAGCCCTTCCTACATTTAATTGTTGAAGACCAAGTAAAACTTCATCTCCCAAGCCTCTAGTACCTATCATCGATGCAATAACAACCATCGCTAATGCCATCATTGTACACTGATTAATTCCTTGCATAATATTTGGCAAAGCTAATGGCATTTGTACACCCCAAAGCTTTTGTTTTTTACTTGCACCAAATGCATCTGCAGCTTCAATAACCTCAGTATCAACAAGCCTAATTCCTAAATCTGTTAGTCTAACTAGAGGAGGAACCGCATAAATAAATGTGGCTATAATTGCTGGAACAGCACCTAAGCCAAATAACATAATACCTGGAATTAGGTAACAGAAACTTGGAATAGTTTGCATTAAATCTAAAACTGGCAAAATTACATTTCTTGTTCTTACGCTTCTTGCCATTGCTATTCCCAATGGAATGCCTGCAACAACACAAAGAAATATTCCAATTAACATTATCGCAGTTGTTTCAATTGCTTTTTGCCAAAATATTGGGTGAAGAAATCCTATAAAAAAAGTACAAAATCCTACAAATACTGTTGTTCCAATTTTTCTACCACTTGCAAAATAAGTTAGAACTACCACACCAAGTATAACCAATGGCCATGGAGCTTGAATTAAAAAGTTTTTTACTAACATCAACATATACAAAAGAACATTATTAATAGCTTCAAATATGTATCCATATTTTTCATTAAGTGTTTTAAAACCAACGTTAATCCAATTCATTAATGGTAAATCTAACCACTTTGGCCATTTACCTCCTAACCAAGAAAAATCGTTTAATAATTCTCCAATATTATCTGGTTTTCTTTTTGATTGAGAATAGCTGGTTATTAATAACCATACAAAAATAACCAACAAACCAATATTAAAAATTATTTTTTTATTTTTCTTTAATGCTTCCATAATTTATTTTTTACTTACAGAAAGAGCCCCGAAGGGCTCTTTCATAATTATTTAATATATTGGATTATAGAGCGGCGCTAACTTTTTTAGCAACGTCTGCTGGTACCCAATCTTTCCACATGCTTTCATTTTTTAAGAAGTGCATCGCAGTAAGTTCCATATCACCATCTGACTCATCTTCATAAAAAGCTAACATTTTGTTAACTGTAGCTGTTGGAATAGTATATTTCTTTAAGAAATCAGTTTCTTTAGGATTAGCTTTCGCCCAATCAGTTAAAACAGATTTTGTCAAAGCCATATCTCTATATTCACATGCGCAGCTTTTCTTGTAAGCATCTGGTCCGTTTGCTTTAATATCTTCAACAACAGCGGACATAGAATTCCAACAATCAGAATCAAATTTTGGTTCTGAAAGTCTAACAAGGTCAACTTTACCCATTAGACCAGTTGGTGCCCAGTAATATGTAAAGATTGGTTTTTTCTTAGCAAAAGCTCCTGCAATAGCAGCATCTAATGCTCCACCTGAACCCGGGTCAAAGTTAGTATAGTACTTATCTAAACCATACTCTATTTGTTTAACCAAGTTAACAGTATAACAAGTCCAACCTGAAATACAGCTAGTCATTCTTCCTTTTGAAGGATCTTCTGGATCTTTAAATAAAGCTGCAATTTTTGGATCTTTCATATCATCAACTGATTTCAAATTGTATTTATCAGCTGTTGCTTTATCTACATAGAATGCTTGTTGAGAGTCTGGTGTGTTAACTCCAATATTAATAATAGTGCCAGCCTTTTCATGTGGCTCGTAATTAGCAATAATGTTGTCATACCAAACTTCAGTAATAACATCTAATTGACCGTCGTAATGAGCAGCCATTATTGGGGTAGTACTTCCTTTAGTTACAGAAACTTCACACCCGTATCCTTTTTCAAGGATGAAGGTAGTGATAGCTGTATGGATGTTTGCACTACTCCAGTCAAAATCTCCCAATCTTGCCTTACAATCACCAGCGTTTGCATTACTTACAATCAAAGATGACAGTAGGAAAATTGAGATTGTTAATCTCTTTAAAAACTTCATTAAATTATCTCCTTAAGGTTAAGTTTTAATATCGAGATTTAATAATGAATGTAGATAAAAAACAAGCTTTGAATTATGAATACAACTATTAATTGAGTTGATTTGATTACTCTTTTATATAAAAATTAACTGTGAGCTCAATTTCTAAACTAGAAAAAAATTCAACATATTTAAAAGTTATTTGGAATGATGGTGAAGAAAGTAAGTTTAATTACCTTTGGCTAAGAGATAATTGTCCAACTGCTCATGATAAAAACTCGAGACATAGAATGTTTAATATTTTGGAAGTCTCACAAAACATTAATCCCACAAAATATTCTATAAGTTCAGATGGAAAATTAGAAATTGAATGGAGCGAAGGAGATCACACAAGTTATTACGATCCTAAATGGTTAAGAGAAAACTGTTATACTTTAAAAAATAAGCAAAAGTATGTTTCTCCTTATAAACTTTGGGATAATTCACTAGAAAAAAACTTAGAATCGATTCAAATTGATCATGATGAAATTGTAAATTCTGACAAAGGATTGATTAAATGGTTAGAGCTTCTACATTATACTGGAATAGCCATTGTTAAAAATGCTCCAGTAGAAAAAAATTCTGCATTAAAAGTTTTAAACCGTATAAGTCATACTCGAGAAACTTTTTTTAAAACACCTTTTGAAGTAATTAATATTCCAAAACCAAATAATTCTGCATATACAGCGCACGCCTTAAGAAATCATATGGATTTGCCTTGGTTTGAAAATCCACCTGGTTATCAATTTTTACACTGTTTAATAAACTCAGCGAAGGGTGGCGACTCATCAGCTGTAGATGCATTTGCTGTGGCAGATTATTTAAAAAATAACGAAAAAGATACTTTTGATATATTGGTAAACACTCCACTTAAATTTAGAGATAAAGACTACACTCAAGAAGCAGTACGAAGTGTACATGGTACAGCAATATCACTTACTAAGGACGGAGATTACAATGATATTCGTTATAGCATTGCAACATTAGATGCTCTTGATTGCCATCCGGATATAATGGACTCAGTTTACAAAGCTCATCATCGATTTGGAAATTTATTACATGACTCTAAATTTCAAATTAATTTCAGATTAGAGCCAGGTGATATTTTTTCATTTAACAATAGAAGATTACTTCATGGAAGAACAGAATTTGATCCAAACTCAGGACACAGGCATCTTCAAGGTTATTATATGGATAGAGATGAAATAATTGGAAGATTAAATTATCTTAAGCAACAATTATAAGTTTTCGAATATTAGATTATTTTTTTTATTATATTTTTTGAATTCAGAATTATTTTTAATTGTATAAAAATATTTTTTAATCTTTAGGTTCTGAATTTTGTTGTTTTTGATGTATGATTTATCAAGAATTAAGTAATCTATATTTTTAATTATTGATTTTTTTACTATCGATTTCACTGTTGTTGGTGGTGAAAAAGACAAACCCACTTTTATTTTTTTATTTAGTTTTAAAAGATTAAAAATATTTTGATGTTTAAAGGAAATAAAAACACATTTTGAATATTTAGATGTTTCATTAATTAGTTTTTTAAGCAATTTTGTTGAAAATTTCGGCTTAATTTCAATAAATAAATAGAATTTATTTTTTGATATCTTTAATAAATCTTGGAGTAGAGGAATTGTTTTATTTTGTTTGAGACTTATTTCTTTTAACTTTTGATAATTTAAGTTTTTAACACTTTGTTTTTTTTTGAAAATTCTTGTTAAAGTAAAGTCGTGATAACAGACAAATATATTATCTTTAGTTGCATGTATATCGGTTTCTATTCCAAATCCTTTTTTAAATGATTGTTTAAATGAATTTAAAAGGTTTTCTTTATATTTTTTGTTTACAATCCCACGATGGATTAAATGCATAAATTTTTATTTCCATCCAGTTACAGTTTTAACTTCTAGATACTCATCAAGACCCCAAACACCGCCCTCTCTACCATTTCCTGATTGTCTGTAACCTCCAAAAGGGGTTCCAGAATCAGCTGCATTGCCATTAATATAAACACAACCAGATCTTAATTTTTTAGCAACTCTATGTGCTTTTTCTCTATCTTCTGTCTGTAAATAATTCCCCAAACCATAAGAAGTATCATTAACAATGTTTACTGCTTCATCTTCAGTTTCAAACGGAATAATAGAAAGGACAGGACCAAAGATTTCTTCTTTAGCTATTCTCATGTCGTTTGTAACATTTGTAAAAATTGTTGGTTTTATAAAATAACCTTTATTTAATCCGTTAGGTAACTCTGGACCACCGGCTGCTAACGTTGCACCTTCAGAAATTCCGCTTTCAATTAAATTGATGATCTTGTCATATTGAGTTTTGGATATTACAGGTCCTATGTGATCCCCTTTCTTTGAGGCTTGATCTACATTAATTTTATTTGCTTCATCAACTGCTTCATCAACTGCTCTTTTGTAAATAGATTTTTCAACTAACATTCTTGTTGGTGCATCACAAGATTGACCAGAATTACTCATAACATTTCTTATGCCATCTCGAACAGCATTTTTGTAACTATCTGCAAAAACTATGTTTCCACCTTTGCCTCCAAGTTCCAAACAAACTCTTTTAATTGTTTCTGCTGCATTTTTTGAAATAAGTCTTCCAGCACGAGTTGATCCTGTAAAAGAAACCATATCAATATCAGGATGACTTGATATTTGTGTTCCAACACCTGCGCCATCACCATTTACTAAATTAAATACACCATCAGGAAATCCAACTTCATCAATCATTTCAGCAAACAACATCCCAGAGATAGGAGCTATTTCAGAAGGTTTAAGTATCATCGTACACCCAGTTGCAAATGCAGGTACGACCTTAAGAGCTATTTGGTTTATAGGCCAATTCCATGGAGTAATTAATCCACATACTCCAATTGGCTCATAACAAATATGGTTGTTTGATTTTTGATCAAAGTGTTCATCAAAATTAAATTCTTTCAATCTTAAAATAAAATCTTCTAAATGTGCTTGTCCCGATCCAGTTTGAACATCAGTAGCCCAATCCATTGGAGCTCCCATTTCTAGCGAAATAGCTTCTGCCATTTCACCAAATCTTTTTTTATAAACTACTAATAATTTTTCCAGCAAATCCAACCTTTCTTCTTTGCTAGTTTCTTTCCAGGTTTTAAATGCAGTTTTTGCAGCTTTAACTGCGTTATCTGTGTCTTTTTTTGAACCTAATGAAATAATTGCACAAGGATCTTCATTACAAGGATTGATTACCTCAAAATCGTTTTTTTCGATTGGGTCAACCCATTTTCCGTTTATGTAAAATTTTCTTTTATCTAACATTTATTAATCCTAACATATTAATTAAATTTCATAGCCTTTTTCTTCTGGTTCATTATCCACAAGCTCATCAGGAAATCCATCGGCTCTAAAATCAATTTTATTTAAATCTTCCATTCTTTTTACAATCATTGATGACCATGCTCTTGAACCATATTTTTTTTCTCCATCTTTAAATATTTCAACTATCTTTGGAGAAATCTCTAATGGAGCATTTAATTTCTTTGCTAGATTATCGAATAACCCAGTATCTTTTAGAACAAGATCCATTGTGAAATTAATATTATAAGAACCATTTAAAATAACCTGACTTTCTGTTTCATGAACAAATGAGTTTCCAGATGAAACTGCAATACCCTTAAATGTTTTAGCTAGATCTAAATTTGATTTTTTTGCAACAGTCCATGCCTCACCTAATGCTACCAAATGAACTGATGCTAAATAATTTGTTATGACTTTAAGAACTGATGCACTACCTAATTCACCAGTATGTAATACTTTTCTACCCATTACAGTTAAGGCTGGTAAAATTTTTTTGAAAGCTTTTCTTTCTCCACCTACAAATATAGCAATATTACCTGTGGCCGCTCTATGACATCCTCCACTAACAGGTCCATCTAGTGGGATAGCTTTTTTTGATATCACCTTATTTCCAAGTCTTTTAACCTCATCCTTATCTGTTGTACTCATTTCTAACCAAATTTTATTTTCTGATAAACCATTTAGAATTCCATCTTCATTTTCCATAACCTCCGCAGAAACCTCAGGTGAAGGAAGTGAAGTAATAATTAGATCAGTTTGTTCTGCCAATTCTTTAGGAGATTTTGCAACTTTAGCACCTAGCTTTTTGAATTCATTTGTTAAACTTTCATCTATTTCTCTTATAGTAAGATCAAAATGATTTCTTATTAAGCTTCCAGCTAGTTTACCGCCTACATTTCCTAAACCTATAAAACCTATTTTCATTTTATTTCCTCTTCTTTTTTATTTTTTGTAAATATAATTAAAATCACACCTACTATTATTATTGCACCACCTATAAATAATTCTTGTGTTGGTTTTTCACCTAAAAGAAAAATTGCAGCCAATAATCCTGTTGGGGGTATACCCATGGTAACGATAGGAAGCACTTTATAAAGCGGGTTGTTTTTTAAAACATAATAGAAACAACCATAAGTAATTGGTTGCATTATGAAACCAATATAAATTGCAATGACCCAGTGATCAATCTTGGCATTTGTTAAATAATTAATTGTATTTCCATCAATTATTGATGAAAGCATTATTAAAATTGGCCCAGAGAAAAATGCTAACCAAGCAACTAGAGCCAAAGGATTTATCTCCTTGCTCAAAGGTTTAACCATAACTTGTCCAAGAGCCCATATGGCAGACCCTAAAATCGTAAGGCCAATTCCAATAAACTTCCCATCTAAGTTAGGAGATCCAGTTAAAATATAAACACCAACAAAAGCGATAGCTATACCAATCAAAGCTCTAATAGTTGGTTTTTCTTTAAGCATGAAGTAAGCAAAAATAACTCCAAACGGAACTTCCATCTGAACCAAAAGAACTGCTGAAGATGCATCAATTAAATCTAAACCAGTATATGTAATACTATATTGCAACGTATTAGCCACTAATGATGCAGCAAATATTCTTTTCAAATATCCTTTTGGTATTGGAAACCACCAAATTAATATTGATGCAGCAAATGTAAATCTTATACCCATTAAAAGTATAGGGGGGAAAGATTCAAAAGCAGGTTTTGCAATTACAAAACCGAAGCCTAAAAAAATAGGCACCAAGGAGGCTACAAAAGTATCTTTTATATTCATGCCTATTTTAATATTAATGATTATTAAAGAACTTGTGATATATTCACTTTTTAAAAAATGATTTCAACAAAAATAGATCCAAAGTTTATCCGCCAAGCTAATCCTAGAGTTGGCTTAATTGCTCTTGCAAGTGACTTTATGATTGAAAAAGATTTTATTAATGTAATTAAAAATAGGAAAATTGATTTTTTTGTTAATCGTATTGAATGCTACAACCCTCTCACGAAAGAGAACCTAATCAAAATGGCTAACAAAGTAACGGAAGTAACTAAAGATATTTTGCCTGATCAAGATCTGGATTGTGTAGTTTATGGGTGTACTTCGGGGACTATTGCAGCTGGTCACGAATCAATAGAAAAAAAAGTCAAAGTTGCAAAACCTATGGCTGAAGTTTCAACTCCTAGCACTGCAGCTATTAAAGCATTAAAGAAATTAAATATTAATAAAGTTTCAATTTTTACACCTTACAGTAAAAAATTAAACGATGATGTTTTAGATTATTTTAAAAGTGAAGGTTTCGAAGTTACTTCAAATTCATACTTTGATATTCAAGATGATTATGATATTGGAAAAGTTGATCAAAATTATTTATATGAGGTTCTCTCAAAAATAGATTTGAAGGGGGCAGATGCTTTGTTTGTTTCATGCACTGCGTTACCAGTTTTAGAAATTATTGATAAATTAGAAAAAAAATTAAATACAATAGTTTTATCTAGTAATCAGGCTTTAATTTGGGATACTCTTGTAAAAATTAAAAAAAATAATTCAGTTGAAGGGTTTGGAAAATTATTCCAAGTAAATTAATGACTTTTACTAAAGAAGAGTTCAAACAAAGATTAACAAAAGTTCAAAAAATGATGCAGGAAAAAGGCATCGAACTTTTAATTTCACATGATACAAATAATATGAATTATTTAACAGGTTATGATGCATGGTCTTTTTATTATGCTCAATGTGCTATTGTTCATGTAAATGCCGATGAACCTTTATGTTTTGTAAGAGCACAAGACGCTGGAGGTGCATATATAACAACTTACCTAAAAAATGAGAGTATTATTGTTTATGATGAAAATTACATTCATAAATGGCCAAAACATCCTTATGATTATTTAGTTGAAATAATTAAAGAGAGAAAGTGGGACAAACTAAATATAGGTGTTGAAATGGATGCCCATTATTTCACTGCATTCTGTTATGAAAAAATTAAACAGGGATTACCAAACGCACAAATAAAAGATAGTGATCGTTTGGTTAATTGGGCAAGATTAGTTAAATCTGATGCTGAAATTGGTTTTATGAAATCTGCTGCAAAAATATCAGAAAAAGGAATGAAAACTGCAATGGAAGTAATTAAACCAGGCGTTAGACAATGTGATGCTGTAGGTGAAATTCAAAAAACATTATTTTATGGTACAGAGAAATTTGGCGGTGAGTATTCTAGTATTGCAACTTTACTACCAACAGGAAAAGGAACTTCCGCTTCACATTTAACAGCAACTCAAGATAAATTTGTCGAAGGAGAGGCTACAATTATTGAATTATCTGGAGTGTATAAGAGATATCATGCTCCAATGGCCAGAACAGTTTTGCTTGGTAAAGCTAATCAATTAAAGATTGATACAATGAACAAAACAATCGAAGCATTGAATGCTGGAATTAGTGCAATTAAACCTGGAAATACAGCAGATGACGTTGCACAAGCATTCTGGAAAATTTTAGATAAATATGGAATAGAAAAAAAATCTAGGACAGGTTATTCAATTGGAATTGGATATCCTCCTGATTGGGGTGAGCACACTCTTAATATATATAAAGGAGATATGACAGAGCTTGAGCCCAATGTTTGCTTTCACATGATTGCTGTAATGCAGTTTGGAGATTGGGGTGTTGAAGCATCTGAAGCAATTAGGGTGACAGAGAATGGATCAGAATTGTTCTGTAATTTTCCAAAAGAGCTTCATATTAAGAGCTAATTAGCTATTGAAATATATTTATACAAATGTTTTATATTCATTTTTATGTCTAAAAATCCAGAATTTGTAAAATTTGATAAAGTAGATAAAAGTTACGATGGTAAAGTTCTTGTAGTTAAAGATCTTCAATTAGATATTGCAGAAGGTGAATTTATAACAATGCTTGGCCCATCTGGTTCAGGTAAAACTACATGCTTAATGATGCTAGCTGGATTTGAAACACCAACTCATGGTGAAATATTATTAGATGGAAATATAATTTCAAATATTCCTCCACATAAAAGAGGCATAGGAATGGTTTTTCAAAACTATGCATTGTTTCCACATATGACAGTTTATGAAAATTTAGCTTTTCCTTTAAGAGTTAGAAAAGTTGAAAAAGATGAGATAGATAAAAAAGTTGATAAAGCTTTATCGATGGTATCTCTAAGTGGATTTGAAACTAGAATGCCAGCTCAACTTTCAGGTGGGCAACAACAAAGGGTTGCAGTTGCAAGAGCCTTAGTATTTGATCCAGCGGTTGTTTTAATGGATGAACCTTTAGGAGCACTAGATAAAAATTTAAGAGAAAGCATGCAATATGAAATCAAACATATTCATGAGAGTATTGGTGTTACTGTTGTTTATGTTACTCATGATCAAAGTGAAGCTTTAACTATGTCAAACAGAATAGCAGTATTCAATGATGGAAAAGTACAACAGTTATCTGATCCAGCAGAACTTTATGAAAAACCAGTAAATTCTTTTGTAGCTGAGTTTATAGGTGAAAATAATACATTTAATGGAGAGGTTGTAGACATTGATAAAGATAAGTGTAAAGTTAAATTGAATAATTCAGAAATATTTGCAAATCCAATTTCAGTAAAATCAAAAGGTGAAAAAACAACTGTATCTTTGAGACCAGAAAGAGCTTTAATAAATCCAACTAATAAAATGGACAATATGTTTACTGGAAAGATAGAGGAAGTAATCTACCATGGCGACCATACAAGGGTAAGATTAAATCTTCTTGGTAGTTCAGAATTTATTCTTAAAGTACCTAATAGTACGTCAAATCTAGAGCTTAAAGTGGGTGAAGATATTGATATAGGTTGGAATAGTATTGACGCAAGAGCTCTTGATCCAAAATAGAATTTCTAAATCTTAAAGATAAAACTGATGAAATGAGCTGTTGACTTAACATGCTCATTTTGCTGTAATTTTGTTTATATAAATTAATTTATATTAACGTTTAAACGGAGGAATAATGAGAAAATTAAGTAAATTATTACTTGCTCTTTCTTTTGTCGTATCTGTAACTTCTTCGGCCTTTGCTGTTACTGTAGCATCTTGGGGTGGAGCTTATACAGAGTCTCAAAAATTAGGGTACGGTGATCCAACTGCTAAAGCGCTAGGGATTGAAATCAACTGGGTTGATTACTCTGGTGGTTTATCAGAAATTAAAGCACAAAAAGAAGCTGGTGCTATAACTTGGGATATCATTGACTTATTTGCATTCGATACAATCAACGGATGTGATGAAGGTTTATTTGTTGAATTTGATTTCGACAAAGACTTCCCAGCTGCTCCAGATGGAACTCCTGCAAGTGAAGATTTCTTTACAGGAATGCCTAGTAAATGTGCAGTAGGTAACATTTTATATTCTTGGAACTATGCGTTCGATACAAGAGCATTTAGTGGTGCTGAACCTAAAACTATCAAAGATTTTTTTGATACTAAAAAGTTTCCAGGAAAAAGAGCAATCTACAAAAGTGCTTTAACTAACCTTGAAATCGCTTTAGCTGCTGATGGAGTTAAAATGGGTAAAGGTGGTGACAGACTTTATAGATTTATGGAAGAAAAAGATGGATACATCGACAGAGCTATGAACAAAGTAAAAGCACTTTGTGAAGATCCAAATGGTGGATGTGTATTCTGGTCTGCTGGTGCTC
The DNA here is from genome assembly GCA_902555535.1 of uncultured Pelagibacteraceae bacterium. Taxonomy (GTDB): domain Bacteria; phylum Pseudomonadota; class Alphaproteobacteria; order Pelagibacterales; family Pelagibacteraceae; genus Pelagibacter. The sequence goes on from CACDTB010000003.1 coordinate 66,428, forward strand.
AACCACCTGAATTATTAGTTGCAGGTGAAGTAGTAATGGCAACAGGTTGGAATGGAAGATTCTTCAATGCAGAAGTTGGTGAAGGTGCACCTATTAAACAAGTATGGGATGGTCAAGGTCTTGACTACGAATATTTCGCACTTGTTAAAGGTGGTCCAGATGAAGCAAATGCTAAAAAAGCTTTAGCTATGATGACTAACACTGAAATGTTAGCAGGTAGTGCAAAGTATATTGCATACGCTCCATGGAGAAAATCTTCTCTTGAAATCATCAAAGCTGGTGAGCCTTGGTACAAAGATGGCAAAACTGAAATGATGCCTCAAATGCCTACAGCTCCTGCTAATACTAAAAATTACTTTTTAGTAGACCCATTCTTCTGGGCTGATTATGGAACAGAGATTGGTGAAAAATGGGAAGCAATGAAAGCTGGTTTAAATTAAACTAGTTTTTAAATTAAAAATTATATAATATTAAGGGCGGTTTTTTTAACCGCCCTTTTTTTATGAGCTCAGAAAATAAAATATTAACAACTGATGGACTGCCTTTAGAGGTTAGTCTTAAAAAAGCTGAAAAAAGAAATAAAATTAAAGCTTTTTTACTTGTTGCACCTTTACTCTTATTTTTACTAATTACTTATATTTTTCCAATAGGAGAAATGTTTACAAGGAGTATTGATGATCGAATGATCACTAATATGCTTCCAAAAACCTTTGAATCAATGAAAAAATGGGATGGTAAAGAATTACCTCCAGAGGAAGTTTATAGAAGTTTTTATGAAGACTATAAAATACTTGCTGAAAAAAAAGTACATGGAAAACTTGGTCAAAGATTAAATAAAGAAAAAAATGGATTTAATTCAATATTAAAAAGATTATTTAGAAAAGTTAAAAGTAATCAAATTGATGAAAGCAAAAGTATTAAAGAACAAATAATCAAAATTCACAAACATTATAGAAATGTAGATTACTGGAGAGCCATCAAAAGAACTGCGCCTCCTTATACTATTAATAAGTACCTTAAAGGTATGGATATGTATTTAGATGAAGATGGCAATGTAGCTCAAGTAAGTGAAGATAGAAGAATACATAGGATTTTATGGTTAAGAACATTAGAAATAGCACTGTTTGTAACTATTTTTTGTTTCCTAATGGGCTATCCAATTGCGCATTTATTAGCAACTCTTCCAATGAAATACAGTAACCTACTCATGATATGTGTGCTGTTACCTTTTTGGACATCCCTATTAGTTAGAACTGCCAGTTGGATGATTTTATTACAACAACAAGGACTGGTTAATGATTTCTTTGTAATGATTGGACTTGTGGCTGATGATAGCAGACCAGAGATGATGTACAATAAGGTCGGAACTTATGTTGCAATGACTCAAATATTATTGCCTTTTATGGTTTTACCACTTTATAGTGTGATGAAAACAATATCACCAAGTTTAATGAGAGCAGGAAAATCTTTAGGAGGGACTCCTTTCGTTGCATTTTGGAAAGTATATTTTCCATTAACAATCCCAGGTATAGGAGCTGGTTGTTTATTAGTATTTATACTTGCAATTGGATATTACATCACTCCTGCATTAGTTGGTGGAGCGTCAGGTACATTGATAAGCAATCAAATTGCTTTCCACATGAAACAAACTTTAGATTGGAGTTTTGCATCTGCGATGGGGTTAATGTTACTAACTGGAGTATTGGTTATTTATTGGATTTATAACAAACTAGTGGGAGTAGATAACATCAAATTAGGTTAATTATGGCTTTACCAAGTTATACAGAAACAAGATATAGAATATGGCATTATGTCTATATTGCTATTTGTTCATTTGTATTCTTTTTTTTAATTGCACCTTTATTTGTAATTTTTCCGTTATCTTTTAACGCTGAAGAATTTTTAGTTTTCTCTGAAGGAATGAAAAATCTTGATCCAGATGCTTTTTCTTTAAGATGGTATAAAGATATGATTTATGGAACAAAAAATCCTTGGGGTCTTGCTGCAAAAAATAGTTTTATAATTGCAATATTTGCAACCATCGGGTCAATTATATTAGGAACTTTAGCAGCGTTAGGCTTAAGTAGTAGGCACATGCCTTATAAAGGGATTATCATGGCAACTCTTATTTCACCAATGATTGTTCCATTGATTATATCTGGTGTAGCAATTTTCTTTTTTATGGCAAAAGTTGGCCTAGCTGCAACACACACAGGTATAATTTTTGCTCACATAATTCTAGGCACACCTTTTGTGGTTATAACTGTAACAGCAACTTTATCTGGATTTGATCATAGTG
>CACDTB010000004.1 GCA_902555535.1 uncultured Pelagibacteraceae bacterium
TTTTTATATAAATCCAAATTCAGTCTATCTGTACATGTTGAACATTCTGCATACTCAAAATCTGTATCATTAAATAAAGAAAATTTTTTTTCATTGAAATAATCTTCATAACTATTTTCTATCATATGAAAAATTTCATGATGGATCATTCTTTCAAAATATTTTTCATTAAAATTTATATCTAATATTAAAGTTCTATTTTTATTATCCGGTATTCCACCGGTATTTATATTTGAAACAAATAAGCCTTCGCAAAATACTATATATTTTAAATCTATTTTCTTAAGGAATGTAGAATTGTATCTGTCGATATTCTTTTCAACTGTTGAAAATTTTCCATCTAAATTTTTTTGGTTTGTTTTATTACAGGTAATATTGTCATCTACCCCTATTTTAAAATCTCCCTTTGCATTTAAATAACGGATGTTGTTTTTGTTTTCTAATTTATAAATTTCTAGGTTAGGAATTTTTAAAAGGTTATATATTTCATCTGCATTTGTACCAGAAATGTAAAAACTAAGGATGAATATTATAAAAAATCTCATTAATTAATTATAGACGAATTAGACAAGATAATATTATCTTAGATTTTTACAAAATGAAAAAAGAAAGAAATAAAAATCCTATTCAACCAGTAAGTGGAACAAAAGTTCCAAGGTATGCAGGCCCTAACACATTCGCAAGACTTCCAGAATTAAGAGATGTTGAAAGTTGCGATGTTGCAATTGTTGGTGTTCCTTTTGATAGTGGAACAAGTTACAGACCTGGCGCAAGATTTGGTCCTCAAAGTATTAGACAAGCCTCAAGACATCTAAGAACAAATTATCATCCAAATTATGATGTTGAGCCATTTAAAGTGCAACAAGTTGCAGATGCAGGAGATATTGCATGTAATCCATTTAATATTGATGAAGCGATCAAACAAATTGAAGTTGGAGCAACAGATTTATTAAATAAAGTAGGTGGAATAATTAGTTTAGGTGGCGATCACACAATTGCAGTTCCACTACTCAGGGCGGTAAATAAAAAAAACAATGGTCCAGTTTCTTTAGTTCATTTTGATGCACACTTAGATACATGGGATACTTATTTTGGAGCTCCATACACTCATGGTACTCCATTTAGAAGAGCACGAGAGGAAAATTTGTTTTTAGATGATGCCTCAATGCATGTTGGGATAAGAGGACCTTTATATAGTAGAGAAGACATTAAAAATGATGAAAGTTTTGGTTTTAAAATTATTCACTGTGATGAATTTCAAACCGAGGGAACAGATAAAATTGCAGAAAGAATTAGAAAAAGAGTAGGAGATAATGCATTATATTTATCAATTGATATAGACGTATTAGATCCAGCATTTGCACCTGGAACTGGAACTCCAGAAATTGCAGGAATGACAACTAGAGAAATTGTGAATGTAATAAGAGGTTTGTCTGGATTGAATTTAATCTCAGCTGATGTTGTTGAAGTTGCTCCTGCGTACGATCATGCAGAGGTGACTTCACTTGCAGCAGCTACCATCGTCTTCGAGCTAACAAATTTATTTGCAAAATCGTAAAGAAAGGATAGTTTGCAAACATGATTGAGAAGAAAAATTTTTATATTAATGGTTCATGGGTTATACCAAAAAATAAAAAAGAAATTCAAGTAATAAATCCTGCAAGTGAAAAAAGTTGTGCTGTAATTTCTTTAGGGGGTAAAGAAGATATACATGATGCTGTAATTGCAGCAAAGGAAGCATTTAAATCTTGGGGATTTACATCAAAAGAAGAAAGAGTTGGTTATCTAGAAAAATTATATGAATTATATAAAAAAAGATGGAATGATATTGCTGAAGCAATTACACTTGAAATGGGAGCACCAAAAGACTTTTCATCAAAACTTCAAACTGGAACAGGAGCAAGTCACATTAAATCTTTTATTCGTTATTTAAAAAATTTCGAGTTTGAAAAAGTTTTAGGAGATCATGCTAAAAATCAAAGAATCCTATATGAGCCTAAAGGAGTTTGTGCATTAATTACTCCTTGGAATTGGCCAATAAACCAAGTTTGTTTAAAAGTAATTCCAGCATTAGCTGCAGGATGTACTATGGTTTTAAAACCATCTGAACTTGCGCCTTTATCCGCAACTATTATTGCAGAACTAATTGATGAAGCAAAGTTTCCAAAAGGTGTATTTAACTTAGTAAATGGCGACGGTGCAATTACAGGAGATGCTTTAACAAGCCATCCAGATGTAAATATGATTTCATTTACTGGATCAACAAGAGCAGGTGCTTTAATTTCTCAAAATGCAGCTAAAGATTTTAAACGTGTAAGTTTAGAATTGGGTGGCAAAGGAGCAAACATAATCTTTAAAGATGCAGATCCTGAAGCAATTGAAAGAGGTGCGTTAAGATGTTTTAGAAATTCTGGACAATCTTGTAATGCTCCAACAAGAATGTTAGTTGAAAAATCAATGTATAATGAGGCAATTGAAAGACTTAAAAAATATACAAACGAATTTCAGGTGGGTGATCCAAATAAAGAAGGAGATCATATTGGTCCTGTAATTTCAGAAACACAATTTAATAAAATCCAAGATTTAATTCAAAAAGGGATAGACGAAGGTGCAAAATTAGTTGCAGGAGGCACTGGTAAACCTGAAGGATTAAATGATGGGTATTACGTAAAACCAACTGTATTTGCTGAAGTAAATAATAATATGGATATTGCAAGAACTGAAATTTTTGGTCCAGTTTTATCAGTAATTCCTTTTGAAACAGAGGAAGAGGCAATTCAAATTGCAAATGATACTGATTATGGACTAACTAATTATATTCAAACCCAAGATAAAGAAAAAGTTCAAAGAGTTGCAAGAAAACTAAGATCTGGAATGGTTGATGTAAATGGCGCTGGTATTGCTGTAGATGCTCCATTTGGTGGATACAAACATTCTGGTATTGGCAGGGAAGCAGGAAAAGAGGGGCTAACTGAATTTTTAGAAGTTAAATCTGTAGGCGGTTGGAATTAATTAATAGATTTATTTTTTATACCCTCCAAAAACTTTAGGCATTTTTTAATTTCATTTAATTCAATAAACTCATCTATCTTGTGCGCTTGTTCAATTGAGCCTGGACCGCATACAACAGTACTAATGCCAACTTCTTGAAATAATCCAGCCTCAGTGCCAAACGAAACTACTTCTCTAGAATTATCTCCAGTAATACTTGATACAAATTCACAGGCTTCAGATTTATCTAATCTGTTAAAACCTACCACTTCTCCAATTACTTCTTTTTTTATAAAGGAGTCTAAAAACACTTTTTTCATATCTGGTAGTAATTTTTCATTTACAAATTTATCTATTTCATTTGTAACAAAATCTGCATCAGCTTTAATAACGGGTCTGGTTTCCCAATCCACACTACATTTGTCCGCAATAACATTATGAGCTATTCCACCTCTAATTCCACCTATAGATAAAGTTGAATGTGGGGGATCAAAGATACAATCTTTAGGACCTCTTTTTTTTAATTCTTCTCTTATTTCTAAAAGTTTATTCACATATCTTGATGCATATTCTACTGCACTTACCCCTAAATGAGGTTTAGAACTATGTCCGGCAAGCCCCCCAAAATGAATTGTGTATTCATTCATGCCTTTATGGGCATCTATAATTTTCATTTTAGTTGGTTCACCAATTATACAAATTCCATTTTTAATATTTCTTTTTTTTAATTCTTTAATTAATAAAGGAGCTCCAATACATGCTGTTTCCTCATCAAATGTATAACAAAAATGTAAGTCTCTATCTAAATTACTTTCTTTAAAGATATGGGCATAAGCAAGAGTACAGGCTATAAAACCTTTCATATCACAAGAGCCTCTTCCATATAATTTATTATTTTTAATTGTTGCTACAAATGGGTCACTACTCCAACCTTTAGAAACAGGCACTACATCAGTATGACCTGATAAAATAATTGGTTTTTTTCCGTTTTGATTTTTGGCTTTTAAAGTTCCAAAAAGATTTACTCTTGTTTTATTCTCGTCATAAACTTTGAAAGTATCTATTCCAATTTCATTTAAAATATTTTCACAATAATCAATTAAATTACTGTTATCCTGTCCTGAAATTGTTTTAAATCCAATTAAGTCAGTTAAAATCTTGATTGATTTTTCATATAAAGTGTTATCTATACTCATAAACTTAAAACACTATATTATATTATGATTAAAGAGCAAATTACCTATGACATTTTTGACAAAGTAGATATTAGAGTTGGTACTGTAATTTCTGTTAAAAAAAATGAAAAAGCGAGAAAACCATCATTAGTAATTGAGGTTGATTTTGGGAATGAAATTGGGATTAAACAATCATCAGCACAAATTACTCATTATTATAATGAGGACAATTTAAAGGGAAAACAAGTGATTGCTGTTTGTAATTTTCCTGAAAAAAATATTGCTGGAATAGTTTCTCAAGTATTAGTTTTAGGGGCAATCGATGCTGAGGGTAAAGTCACATTAGTTCATCCTTCTAAGAATGCAGTAAATGGGTTACCAATTGCTTAACAATGCATCCTGAAATTCTTTCTATAGCTTTATTTGGGATTGTTGCAGCATTTACACCTGGACCAAATAACTTTGTTGCATTTTATTCTGGTTTTAATTTTGGCATTATTAGAACACTCCCACACATAATTGGTGTAACCTTAGGATTTCCATTTTTGTTATTATGCTTAGCTTTAGGTTTGATAAATATTTTTAAACTTTACCCTTTGATTCAAGAAATTTTAAAGTATTTAGGAACCTTATTTTTAATTTATTTAGCATACAAAATTTCATTTTCAGACTCTTCCAGCAATGAAAATAAAAATAAAAATCCAATTAAATTTTATGAAACATTTATTTTTCAGTTTTTAAATCCAAAAGGTGTTATTGCATCCATAATTCTTGTATCCACTTATATTAATCCAGGAGAAACTTTTGTAAGTTATACGACTCAAATTATCATTATGGCCTTAGTAGTTTCAGTTACGAGTATAACTCTGTGGACATTTTTAGGTAAATTTTTCAGGAAATTTGCGACAAATCAGAAATTTATTAATTACTTTAATTATGCTATGTCACTGCTGCTTTTAACAAGCATAGTAACTTTTTATTTATAAAAAATGACACCAGGAAACAAAAATTCATATAACTCACTTAAAAGTATTACTATAAACAACAAAAATTATAAATATTTCTCATTAAATGAAGCAGAAAAAAATGGACTAGATGGGATCAACAAACTTCCAAAATCTCTAAAAGTTTTATTAGAAAATTTATTAAGATACGAAGATGATTTGAGTGTTACTAAATCACAAATAGAAGAAATTAAAAACTGGCTAGATAAAAAAAAATCAAAATATGAAATTGCCTATAGACCAGCTAGAGTTTTGCTTCAAGATTACACAGGAATACCTGCGGTTGTAGATTTAGCCGCAATGAGAGAGGCAGTAAAAGAAAAAAATAAAGATCCAAATATAATTAATCCCTTGTCAGCAGTTGATCTTGTTATTGATCACTCAGTACAGGTTGATGAGTCTGCAGAAGCAAGCTCTTTTAAAAAAAATGTGGATATAGAGTTTAATAGAAATGGAGAAAGATATTCATTTCTAAAGTGGGGACAACAAGCATTTGATAATTTTAGAATAGTTCCTCCAGGAACAGGTATATGTCATCAAGTTAATTTAGAATACTTATCAAAAGTTGTTTGGTCAGAAGAATTTAAAGGTGAAAAATATATTTTTCCTGACACATTAGTTGGCACAGATAGTCATACAACAATGGTAAATGGATTATCGGTGTTAGGCTGGGGTGTAGGCGGAATTGAAGCTGAAGCAGGAATGTTAGGTCAGCCAATATCAATGCTTATTCCAGAAGTAATAGGTTTTGAAGTAAAAAATAAAATGCCAGAGGGAACAACTGCAACAGATTTAGTTTTAACAGTAGTTAAAATGTTAAGAGATAAAGGAGTTGTGGGCAAATTTGTAGAATTTTATGGAGAAGGATTAAAAAATTTAACTCTTGCTGATAGAGCTACAATTGCAAATATGGCTCCAGAGTATGGTGCAACATGTGGCTTCTTCCCAATTGATGAGGAGACATTAAAATATTTAAAGTTTTCAGGCAGAGATCAACAAACTGTGAACATTGTAGAGGCTTATGCAAAAGAACAAGGTCTTTGGGCAAGCAATGAAATAGAGTTTACTGATATTATTTCTTTAGATATGTCTACTATCGTACCAACAATTTCAGGTCCAAAAAGACCTCAAGATAAAGTTTTGTTAACAGATGCAGCAAGTTCATTTAATAAAATATTGCAAGATGTAATAAATAAAAATGATAAATCTGTTTCAAAAGTTTTGAATACAGAATATGAAATAAGTCATGGTTCTATTTTGATTGCAGCAATTACTTCATGCACAAATACTTCAAACCCAAATGTTTTAATTGGAGCAGGATTGCTTGCAAAGAAAGCTGTGGAATTAGGTTTAGAGGTAAAACCTTGGGTTAAAACTTCTTTAGCTCCAGGTTCGCAAGTTGTAACTGATTATTTAGAAAAGGCAGGATTAAATATCTATTTGGATATTTTAGGATTTAATTTAGTTGGTTATGGCTGTACTACATGTATTGGTAATTCAGGACCATTATCAGAAAACATTGTTGAGGCCATTGAAAAAAACAATATTTATGCTGTCTCAGTATTATCAGGTAACAGAAACTTTGAGGGAAGAATTTCTCCACACATTAAGGCAAACTATCTGGCTTCACCCCCTCTTGTTGTTGCTTATGCAATTGCAGGACATATGCATTTTGATTTTTATAAAGATCCATTAGGCAAAGATCAAAAAGGTAAAGATGTTTTTTTAAAAGATATTTGGCCAACTAATAAAGAAATAGAGGACACTTTAAAACAATCTCTAAACGCAGAAATGTTTATTAATAGATATTCAAATGTTTCTGAAGGTCCTATCCAATGGCAGAAAATTAAAACTGAAAGTAGCAGTATTTACAACTGGGATGAGGCATCAACTTATGTAAAAAAACCACCTTTCTTTGAATCTTTGCCAGATGAGCCAGAAGGGTTTAAACAAATAAAAGATGCAAGACCATTATTAATCTTAGGTGATATGGTTACTACTGATCATATATCACCAGCTGGAAGTATTCAAAAAAATAGTCCAACAGGAGAATATTTTATGAAACATCAGATTTTACCAAAAGATTATAATTCATATGGTTCAAGAAGGGGAAATCACGAAGTAATGATGAGAGGTACATTTGCAAATATTAGAATAAGAAACGAAATGGCTCCAGGCACTGAAGGAGGATTTACAAAATTATATCCTGAAGAAAAAGTTCTTCCAATTTATGATGCTGTTGTGGAGTACAAAAAAAGAGGAACCGATTTAGTTGTTATAGGAGGAAAAGAATATGGAACTGGTTCCTCAAGGGATTGGGCAGCAAAGGGTACAAAATTACTTGGTGTTAAAGCTGTCATAGCAGAAAGTTTTGAGAGAATTCATAGATCCAATCTAATAGGAATGGGAATATTGCCGTTACAATTTGTTAATGATTTAAATAGAAAAAATTTGAAGTTAAAAGGATCTGAATTAATTAGTATAATTGATATAGAAAAAGGCATCAATCCTTTGGAAGAAATTGTGCTAGAAATCAAATACACCTCAGGAGAAATAAAAAAAGTTAAAACTTTGTGCAGAATTGATACAAAAAATGAATTAGAGTATTATAAAAATGGAGGAATACTCCAATATGTATTAAGGAATATGATATAGACATGGAAGAATTTTCAACTATCAATACAATTAATAGACAAGAAAAAATAAAGAATTTTTTTATAAATAATAAAAATAAAATAATTTTTGGAGTAATTATTTTAATTTTAATTTTGATTGGTGTTTATAGTTATGACCAACATATTAAAAATAAACAAAGAGAAATATCAGATAATTTTAACTCAATAACTATAGATTATAATAAAGATAATAAAGAGTTTACTGCAAACAAATTAATTGAAATAGTAAATAAAAAAAATCCTACTTATTCTCCACTGTCACTTTATTTTATAATTGATAATAACTTAGTAACTGATCAAAAAGTGATTAATTCTTTATTTGATATTTTAATTGAAAAGACACCATTAGATGAAGAAATAAAAAATTTAATAATATACAAAAAAGCATTATTTAATTCAGATCAAATACAAGAAGTAGATCTTTTAAATGTGTTAAATCCACTAATTAATTCAAAAAGTGTTTGGAAGTCACATGCTCTTTATTTAATGGCTGAGTATTTTTATTCAGGAGATCAAAAAGAAAAAGCCAAAGAGTTCTTTAATCAAATTATTAGTCTAGAAAATCCAAACTCAGACATTAGACTTCAAGCAGAAAAAAGATTGAATAGAGATCTGAGTGAATAAGCTTGTTGTTCTATTAATTGCTTTATTTTTTCTTAATAACTGTTCTTTTAATGAAAATTCTAATATTTGGAATGATCAAAATGAAATAAAAGAAACCGATAATACTAAAAAAATATTTGAAGAAGATAAAAAAATTGTTTCAGAATTTAATCAAGGTATTAAGTTAGACCTCTCAACAATTAAAGATACTCCAAAAAATTTTAATAATTTGAATAATTCTGGATCTCAAATATATAGTGGAGATTTAAACAAAATTGGAAATTATAAATTTTCAAAATGGGAAGATGATAAATTTGTTAATTTTAAACCTATCTTTTTGTCTGATGGTATTATTTTTTTTGATAAAAAAGGTACAATTATTAGATATGATACAAATCAAAAAGTTATCTGGAAAAAAAACCATTACTCAAAATCTGAAAAAAAGTTACAACCTAAATTGAATTTTCTGCTAGATGAAGAAAACTTATTGATAATAGATAATATTGCAAAATACTATTCCATTAATATTAAGACAGGGGAATTAAATTGGTCAAAAATTAATAATTATTCTTTCAATTCAGAAATAAAAAAATTTAAAGATAAAGCTTTTGCAGTTGATTATAAGAACACACTTAGATGTTTTAATATTAAAGATGGATCAGAATGTTGGAATTTGCAAACTGAAGACTCTTTTACGATTTCAAATGCAAAATACTCTTTAATAATAATTGAAAATAATGTCATTTTTAGTAATTCAATTGGAGATATTACTGCAGTTGATAATGATTCAGGTTTAATTTCTTGGCAACTACCAACACAAAGTAGCAGTATAATTGAAGAAACGTATAAATTTAAAATTTCTAAATTAGTCTCTGATGGTAGAACAATTTTTTTTTCAAACAATAAAAATCAATTTTACGCAGTTGACTTGAAAACAGGAACGGTTAATTGGATTAATGAAATTAATTCAAACATTACACCAGTTATATTAGGAAATTTAATTTTAACTATTTCTAATGATGGTTTTTTATTTGTAGTTGAAAAAAACACAGGAAATATTATTCGTATAACAGATTTGTATATAAATTATAAAGACAAAAAAAGAAAAAATATAAAACCACAGGGATTTGTAATAGGAAATAAAAAATTATATTTAACAAATTCTGACGGCAAGATAATAGTTGCTGATCTTAATCTTGGACAAGTATTACATATAGAAAAAGTTTCTGCTAGTTCTGTCTCCGAACCATATATATTTAATAATCACTTATTTATAGTAAGAAATGGATCAGTAATACAATACAATTAAATATGATCTTAAAATTTTTAGAAAAGATCGGAAGAAAAAAAATAGTATTAGATAGAGGACCATCCCACCCAAAATATAATGAAGCTAAACCATGGATGAACCGTTACTATGTTCTTATGAGACATCGTCCAAGGTGGTTTCCATTCAATATTTTAATTCATGAAATGCTCGCAGATGATCATGGAGAAGGTGTTCATAACCATACATTTCCATATATCACTATCATTTTAAGAGGTGGTTACTGGGAAACATTAAGTAAAGGAAAATTTTGGAGGCCCCCAGGTTATATTGGATTTAGATCAGCAAATAATTTGCATCGTGTAGATCTTGAGCCGGGAACAAAACCATTAACCTTATTTATTTCTGGTCCTTTTGGCTTAAGAAAAGGTCCAAGATCAGAATATGGTATCGATTTTAAAACAAAAAAAAATTAATGGCAAAAAACTTTCAAAAAGATTTTTTAACTTATTGTAATAGACAAGACTTAGAAGTTAATCCAAATCAATTAGAGGTTATTAAAAAGTTAGAGCAATATTATAAAAGTAATTTTGAAACATTTTTTTCAAAGTTGTTTTCAAATCAATCATCTCAAAAAGGTTTTTATTTGTTTGGTGATGTTGGGGTTGGTAAAACTATGATTTTAAATTTTTTTTTTGATTATATAGATAAAAAAAAATTAAGACTCCATTTTAATGAGTTTATGTTAGATTTTCATGACTTTGTGCATGAAAGAAAAGAAAAAAATGAAGAAAATATAATTCATATATTTGTAAAAAATTTAAAATCAAAAGCTGCTTTAATTTATTTTGATGAATTTCAAGTAACTAATATAGTTGATGCTATGATTTTAGGAAAATTATTTGACCAGATATATAAAGAAGGTATTAAAATTATCCTAACCTCTAATACAAAAATTTCAGAATTATATAAGGATGGTCTTCAAAGAGATCAGTTTAAGCCTTTTATAAAAATTATGCAGGATCAATCTATTGAATACGAGCTCAAAATAGATGATGACTATAGAAAATCAAACAACAATGAAATTCAAAGATATTATTATCCTCTTAATCAAGAAACAAATTTTAAAATAAATAAATTTTTTAGAGTCATCACAAAAGATAAAAAGAAAACATTAAAAATTATTAATGTTAAGGGTAGAGAGTTTAAAATAGAAAATTTTTATGAAGGTGTTGCTAAATTTAATTTCAGTGAATTATGTGATCAAAACTTAGGTGCTGAGGATTACCTAGAAATAATAAAAAATTGTACCTTTATAGTAATTAATCAAATTCCTCAGTTTAATAACACTAATTCAAATCAACAACAGCGATTTATAACTTTGTTAGACATTATTTACGATAAAAATATTTCAATTGCGGTAACAGCTGATCAAAGTTTAGAGTCTTTTACGTCATCAAGATCATTAGAAAAACCATTTAAACGTACTATTAGTCGTTTATATGAATTAACATCAAAAAAATAATTTATGAAACAAGTATTTTATAATCTTCAAATAAATACTAACGGTCAAAAATTATATGAATTTACAGATAAAATAATTGATTGGATTAACAAAAATAACTTCAAAAATGGTATAATAAATTTAAGTATTCAACATACAAGCGCATCATTGATTATTCAGGAAAATGCTGACCCAGATGTCCAAACCGATTTAATAAATTATTTTGATAAATTGGCACCCATGGATAAAAATTTATATATTCACACAACAGAAGGAAAAGATGATATGCCTGCACATATAAAGTCTGCATTAACTAATAATCAAATTTCTCTAAGTATTAAAGATGGTCATTTATTACTTGGCACCTGGCAGGGTCTATTTTTATTTGAACACAGATTAGAAGCTCAAAAAAGGAAAATAATTTATCATTATATTGGCGATTAATTACCAATTTTACTTTTTTTTTAAAGACTGAAAGGCTTCAAGAGCAGATGCTCTTGCTTTTTCATGTATTACTATAGGATTTGGATAGTCTATACCAATAATGGTATTAATTGCTTGTTGATATTTTTGCTCCATTTCCCACGGTTTATGAATAAATTTATTTGGTACTTTTTTAAGTTCCGGTACCCATTTTTTTACATAAATTCCTTCTTTATCAAACTTTTCACCCTGAAGTATTGGATTGAATATTCTAAAATATGGAGCTGCGTCAGCACCACAGCCCGCAACCCATTGCCATTGAGCGATATTATTAGCTTTATTAAAATCCAGTAAACAATTTCTAAAATGTTTTTCTCCCTCTACCCAAGTAATTCTTAAGTGTTTGACTAAGAAAGAACCAACCACCATTCTTATTCTATTATGCATCCAACCAGTTTCATAAAGTTCTCGCATTCCTGCATCTATAATTGGATAACCTGTCATACCTGCTTTCCATGATTTTAAAAATTTATCATTTTTAACCCAAGGAAATTTATCAAATTCTTTTCTAAAATTGCCTTTTAAAAATTCTGGAAAATAATTGATTAAACTATGAGAAAACTCTCTCCAACCAAGTTCGTTGATATATTTTCTGTAACCAATACCCTTTGATTTTATTTCTGAACACTTTTTCCAAATGCTGCCAACATGTATTTGACCATGCTTAATATACGGGGATAATTTAGAAGTTCCATCTATTGAAGGAATGTCTCTAGCAGTACCATAATCCTTAATTTTGTTTTCTAAAAGATTTTTAAGAATTTTTTTTGAACTACTTTCTGAAACTTCCCAATAATTTTCAAATTTTTTATACCAATTTTTTTTTGGTAAAATATTTTCTGGTTTTATACAATTTTTAAAAAATGAGCTCTTCTTATTTTTCTTTTTAACTACATAATTTTTACTTGGTGGTTGATTTAAATAAATTTGTTCAGCATTTCTCCAAAATGGCGTAAATACCTTGAAAGGCGTACCATCATTTTTTGTTACTTCTTGAAATTCATTTAATATATTTCCTTTAAAATATTTATAATTTATTTTATTTTTAATAAACAAATCACGAATTTTTTTACCTTTTGAAATAACATCTGGTTCATAAATTTTATTCCAGTAGACAGATATATTATGTTTTTTATTTAGCTTAGAAAAAATATCTAGTTCGTCCCCTTTAACTATTTCAAGATTAATTTTATAAAGTAATAATTCTTTTTTAAGTGACTCTAATGATTTAAAAACCCACCATTTTTGAGCCTCTCTTTTGTTGTCAAATTCATTATTATTATAAATATACAATGCAATTACATTTTCGTGATTTTGGGATGCAAAAGAAAGAGCTGGGTTGTTCTCAATTCTAAAATCTTCTCTAATCCAAAAAATACCCGTACTACTCATTAGATTAATTTTGGTTTATTAATTTCTTATACATTTCTTGGTCTGTGTCTCCTTCACAACCAAATACCAAAACGTTAGACTTTTCATTGAGCTGTAATTTTTTCTTAATTACTTCATCTTCACAACTTGAGATTAAACTAATTACTCCAGGTGCTGAGTTTTCTCCTGCAATTATTTTTTCCTCACTAAAGCTTGAATTTCCAAGTAATTTCATAGTTTTTGCAATATCATCATCTGGTAAACTAATACAGTGTTTAACTGAATTTTTTAATATTTCCCATGGGACTAAAGATACCTCCCCACAAGACATTCCACCCATCAAACTTTCTCTTTTAATATCTATTTTTTCTATCTTTCCAGTTTTAATACTTTCCATAACACATGCAGCACTATCAGGCTCGACAACAATAATGGTTGGTATGTTTTCTAAATATCTTGCTATACCAGCCACCATTGCAGCAGCCATTCCACCCACACCTGCTTGTAATATTATATGTGTAATTTTTTCTTTATTTATTTGATCAGCAATTTCTTTCATCATAACAGTGTACCCAGCCATAGTATATTTTGGAACAATCATATAATCTTTCCAAGCAACATCCTGAACAATTTGCCAATTATTTTCTGTTGATTGCTTTATGCATTCTATTAAAGATTTTTCATAATTTCCTTTAACTTTTACAACATCTGCACCAAGTTTAGACATAGCTTCACCTCTTGCATCACTGACAAATTCACTTATAAAAATTTTACATTTTAGACCAAGTCGTTTAGCTCCCCACGCAACAGATCTTCCATGATTACCTGCTGTGGCAGTTGCTACGATTATATCTTTACTCCCTTTAGAAACTTTTTCTACAGCATATGCACCACCTAAGGCTTTAAATGATTTTAAATTAAATCGTTTATGTTCATCTTTATAAAAAATATTTTTTAAATTTAATTCTTTAGAAAGTTTATTTAGAGAAATTAGAGGAGTAGGGGCATACCCTTTCCATTTTGAAATACTGGCATATGCATCATCTATATCTTTTGATGATAAAGATTTGAATATCTGATTTTTATCAAAAGAATAATTAGCGTTGTCGGTAAATTCAGAATATTTCCATTGGTGTCCATTGGATAATATTGTCATAGACTAGCAATCTAAAGTATTATCTTTTTCCCATTTTGTAATACTTCTATTTTTACTAAAAATATTTTTTGATTTAAATTCATTGATTTCTGAATTTCTCAATTTTATATAACTTTCAATTACGTCTTTACCAAAAGCATTGTTAATATCTTTATTATTTTTTAACAAACTTAAAGACTGACCAAGTTCATCGGGAAGCTTAGGTAAATTTGGATATTTTTTAAAGTCTTCGTACATGTTACAATATAAAGGTTTACCTGGATCAATTTTATTTTTTAAACCATAAAGACCAGCCGCCAAAACACTTGCCTGCAATAAGTAAGGATTTGCAGAACCATCCATCAATCTTAACTCAAATCTTCCTGGATCAGGAATTCTGATCATGTGTGTTCGGTTATTACCTGTATAAGAAATACTACTTGGTGACCATGATGCTCCAGATTTTGTGGGTGGTGCATTTATTCTTCTGTAACTATTTATTGTTGGATTGAAGAAAGCAGATAATGATGAAGCATTTTTAATAACTCCTCCTAAAAAATTATAAGCTATTTCACTTAAACCCAATTTATCTTTTTTATCTAAGAATTTATTTTTACTACCTTGCCAAACAGAAATATGAGCATGACATCCGTTACCTGTTAAATTTTCAAATGGTTTAGGCATAAATGTTGCTCTTAATCCGTGTTTTTCAGCGATTGTTTTGACCATGAATTTAAAAAAGGTATGTCTATCTGCAGTTTTTAGACAATCAGAATATTCCCAATTCATTTCAAATTGTCCGTTAGCATCCTCATGATCGTTTTGATACGGACCCCATCCCATTTCAATCATACAATCACAAATTTCTTTTATTAGATCATATCTTCTCATTAACGCAGATTGATCGTAACAAGGTTTAGATTGAGTATCTCTCGGGTCTGCAATTGAATTTCCATCAGGTGAAATTAAAAAATATTCACATTCAACACCTGATTTCATTGTTAAATTTTTTTTTTTTAATTTTTTGATTTGATTTTTTAACATTACTCTTGGCGATGCATCTACTGGTTTACCATTCATCCATAAGTCAGATGCTAACCATCCAATTTCTTTATTCCATGGAAGTTGAATTAAGCTATCTGGGTCAGGAATTCCAAACATATCAGAATCAGCAGGCGTCATATCTAGCCACGCTGCAAATCCAGCAAAACCAGCTCCTGTATTTTGCATCTCTTTTATTGCATGAGCAGGGACTAATTTTGATCTTAGTACACCAAACAAATCTACAAAACTGATTAAAAAATATTTAATTTTTTTTTGTTTAGCAATTTGAAATAAATTTTTAGGCACAACTTAAGTTAACACAATTAATTAAAAAAAGATAAAATTGTTTCTTTATAATAAATTAAATTTACGACAATAATTACAATTACAGCTAGTATTACTCCATACTTGGCCTTAGGAAATGCTACACCTCTCATTTTTGAGGGTCTTAATTCTTCTTTATTATTTTCCATAAATTTAGAATATAAAAAAGGGCGCTACATTTAAGTAGCGCCCAAATTTTAATTTAAATTACCAGTCGGTAATATTGCTTTTGTGATCGTTAGCACTATGTCTTTTTCTAGCAAGTCTTGAAAGTTCATCACTTTCAGCTCTTGCAGTCAAAACGTGCCAACCAACCCATAAGACTAATGCAATGATTACCAGTATGCCTTCAACAGATCCAGCACCAGGGTAAATTGCACCAGCAACTTCTTCTGCTGGCTTATTAAGGTGATCTATCCAGTTTGTAACTGTAGCCATAATTTTCCTCCTTTACCTGGTTGCAGATGAAACTGCTTTTTCATCTTCTTTTGCAGACTCCATCATTTCATAGTCTAATCCAGCTATCTCAACTTCACGTGGGATTCTTAATTTGCCCATGCCGTTAAGAACTTTAGCTATGATGTAGCCCGGTATTAGTCCAAGAACAACGAACATAACTAATGCTCCGATGAACTGTCCTAATGGATTAATTGTTGCATAAGTTGTTCCGTCCCACATAGCACCAACACTGTAACCAGATGATGGATAACCATTTAAGACAAAACCACAAATTACAAGACCTACAAATCCAGCATAACCATGCACTGCTACTGCACCAACTGCATCATCAATTTTGAACTTACGTTCAACCCAGTAATGTAGTTTGTATGCAATAACAACACCGATCATACCAATGATCATTGCTTGAATTGGGTGATATAAATCATTTCCAGCTGAAGCACAGATCACACCTGCTAGACCACTTGAGTAAGTCCAGAAAGGATCTCCTTTAGCAATCCAGTATCCAGCTAACAATCCTCCTGATAATGACATCAAGAAGTTAAATGTAATACCACTAAGTGTAGTAGGCGTTACGTAGATATTAGTTGCTGTCCAGTAAGATATACCTTCCATACCATACTCAGGTCCAAGGTCAAAAATAGGTATGTTACACGCTGCGTAAAATCCCCAGAAACCAGTATAAATTAAAAATAATCCCACTGTTACTAACCAAGGATTTCTTGGTCCAATGTTTCTTGGTTCACCGCTAGACGAAAACTTACCAATTCTTGGTCCTAAAACCATTAGAACACCTAAAGCAAATCCACCCGCAATTGCGTGAATTACTCCTGATGCGTAAGCATCGTGATATCCTAGAAGTTTCAACATCCAACCATCGAAGTGCCATCCCCATGCAGCATCAATTGTCCAAAATACAGAACCAATTGCAATTGCTAAAATACCAAATGCAAAAGTCGTAATTCTTTCAATGATCGCTCCTGAAACGATAGAAGCAGCTGTCCAAGAGAAAAGTAAAAAGGCAGCCCAGAAGACACCAGAAATGTGGTCTCCTAAATTGACAGCCATTAAGTCACTTGTAGCCGTATACCATGTTGCACTAAATGCTGACTCGTCCGTGATGAGTGCAGTGCTTTCATTCATTATTGATGGTGCTAATCCAGGTCCTGTTGGAAAAGCCCAGTAAATCCACCAACCAAATAAAAACCATGTTACTGTTACCAAAGGTATCAGCATTGTGTTTTTCATAAGAGTATGTTGATGGTGTTTGTATCGAGAAGCTCCAACTTCATACATACAGAAACCGACGTGAATTAAAAACATCAGTACTACTGTTACCCAATAGTAAAACTCTGTAAATATGGTTGTAAGAGCACCTAACTGATCAGTCATATTCTCTCTCCATATTAGTTTATGGGAGCCTATTAAATTTTGTGATTCGATACAAATATAAAAACGTCTAAAAACCTAGTTTGTACACTAGGTATTTAAAAATAATCAACTTTTAATTGAAAAATTAAAATTTTAAATAAGCTTTTTTCAAATCAACAAGAGGGTGTTTTGGAGACATTTGAAACTTAACTAAAAGCTCTCTTGCAATCATATCTCTATCTTGTTGATTATTTGGAAGTTTAATTGAACTTGGAATTGTTACCCAACCATTTGCATTTCTGCAGAACACAGCAGGTCTATCTTCTTCGTAGCCCATATGAACATCTTCCAACCAATTTAAATCATCCCATCCCATCGCTTCTATGTATTTCTTAAGAAAAGGAGTTAGTTTAGAATAGTCAGGTAAAAGATTAACATCGTATCTGTAACCAATAGACTGACCAATCATTTTTTCTCTGGCAGTCTCTTTCTTTTTACCTAACTGACCTTTGATTTCTTTTGTTTTTGCTACTTTTTTATTTTTTTTCTTTGGCATAGTTACCTCTATATTTTGTGGTAGTTATCAACACCAACTGTATAATTAGTTCCAGCTAATGGAACCTTTGCTAAAGCTGATGCTTCTGATGTTAAAGCAGCTAAATCTTCAGGCTCTAGAGAGTGGATATTTGTTTTACCACAAGCTCTTGCTAATAACTGAGCCTCTAAAGTCATTGAGTGAAGATAATTATAAACTCTTAATGCAGCATCATCAGGGTTTAATCTTGCTCTTAATTTAGGATCTTGTGTAGCGACTCCTACGGGGCAACGTCCAGTATGGCAGTGATAACATTCGCCTGCTTTTACTCCCATCTCTTTTTCAAAGTTAGCTTCTGGGATGTCTTTGTTACAATTTAATGCAATCATAGACCCTGTACCAATAGCTATTGCATCAGCTCCAAGAGCTAAAGCTTTAGCCATGTCAGCACCATCTCTTACTCCACCAGCATAAATTAATGTTACTTTTCCAGTTTTTCCTACATCGTCGATTGCTCTTCTAGCTTCTCGAATTGCAGCAATACCAGGAATACCAGTGTTTGCAGCAGCGATATGTGGGCCAGCTCCAGTAGAACCTTCCATTCCATCTAAGTAAATAGAGTCAGGATCACATTTTGCAGCCATACGCACATCATCATAAACTTTAGATGCCCCTAACTTTAATTGAATTGGCACTTTATTTTTCGTTAATTGTCTTAGCTCTTCTACTTTTAAAGCTAAGTCATCTGGACCTAGCCAGTCAGGGTGTCTCGCCGGAGATCTCTGATCAATTCCAGATGGTAAAGATCTCATCTCAGCTACTTGGTCAGTAACCTTTTGACCCATTAGGTGTCCACCCATCCCAACTTTTTGACCTTGTCCAATAAACACCTCAATACCATCTGCCAATTGTGCATGATGAGGGTTAAAACCATATCTTGATTGGATACATTGGTAGTACCATTTTTCAGAATATCTTCTTTCATCCGGTATCATTCCACCTTCACCAGAACATGTAGCGCTACCAGCCATAGTTGCTCCTCTTGCCAAAGCAGTTTTTGCCTCATAAGAAAGTGCACCAAAGCTCATTCCTGTAATATAAACTGGAATGTCCAACTCAATTGGGTTTTCACATCTTGGGCCAATTACAGTTTTTGTTTCGCATTTTTCTCTGTAGCCTTCAATTACAAATCTAGTTAGTGTTCCTGGTAAGAAAACTAAATCATCAAAAGTAGGAATTTTTTTCATCAATGCCATTCCACGCATTCTGTATCTTCCTAATTGAGATTTAATGTGAATGTCATCTATTACTTCAGGAGTAAAGATTGCATTGTGACCTAATAAACTTTTATTTCTTTTACCTTCTTCATGCGCATGGACATCAGCTTTTCCACCAACACCTTTACCATTTTTTTTAACTTTTTTAGTTTTTTTCTTAGGCATTATATTGCTCCCTTCTTCTCTGTAGGTTCCAAATTGTCATAATTCCAAAGTTTTTTACCAGCTACAATTTTTTTCATTTTACTTACGTCAAAATTTTCACCAATCTCAGCTACTTTTAATTTTCTTTTTAGCCAATCTTGATCACTTTTTGTTAATTCAGAATCTACTGCATCACTACCATAAGATCCAATTTCTCCACCTACGAAAATTGTCCCATCGTACATTGAGTCACCTAAATTTATTCCTACATCTCCAAGGATAATTATTCTTCCTCTTTGCATCATAAAACCAGTAAATGCACCAGCATCACCACCAATTATTATAGTTCCACCTTTCATATCAATACCAGTTCTGGCACCAACACTTCCTTTACAAATTAAATCTCCACCTCTAATTGCAGCACCAAAACAAGATCCAGCATTTTTTTCAATTACCACTTTACCTGCCATTAAGTTTTCTGCGCAAGACCATCCAACTCTTCCATTAATTCTAACAATTGGACCATCACACGATCCCATTCCAAAGTATCCTAAACTTCCTTCAAAAATTAAATTTAGTTTATTTAAAATACCAACTCCAAGACTGTGTTTACCTTGAGGATTTTTAATAACTATTGTTCCATATCCTTGGCTCATTAAGTTATCAATTTCTTTATTAGCTTCTGGAGCTGTCATATCTTTAACATCTAGATCAGTTCTTTTATTGAAATCTACGTCGTATGTACCAAAGTAATAAAAATTTTCTGCTTCGTCAGGATTAAAGAATTTTTGTTGAGTTCTTCCTGTTAATACCTCACTGTGCATACCCATTGATTGGGCTTTTGATTTTTTCGATACTGATTTTAGATTTGCCATACTTTTACCTCCCCATCAAACGGATCATATGTATCAATTTCTTGTGGTAATACAGATCTAATTGCAATTTCTTCAGATCCCATAGCAACTAAATCATCAGATTCATACAACACCAATGGTTTCGCGGCCATAGTATCTTTTGCCATTCCTAAAGAATCTTTTGTTGCAACAAAATAAGTAAAAACACCATCTAAACCTGTTAAAGACGCCTTCATTCCTTCTTCCAAAGTTGCTCCATCTCTCATTTTTTCTGCAAGGTATACTGCAATTAGTTCTGAATCACATTCAGACATAAATCTCATACCTTTATTTTCTAAAACTCTTCTATTATTCCAATAATTAGTTAATTGTCCATTATGAACCACAGATACATCACTAAATGGATAACCCCAAAAAGGGTGAGCAGATTTAATGTCTACACCAGACTCTGTAGCCATTCTAGCGTGTCCAATAGCATGCGTTCCAACAACTTTATCTAAACTATATCTATCACAAACCATTTTGGCGTTTCCAAGATCTTTAATCACTTCCAATGATTTACCCATTGAAAGAATTTCAACACCAGGAATACTTTCTATACGTTGTGAAAATTCCAAAAGATCTTTTACGTTATAGTCAATTTCATATCGTAAAGAGTAGGGGAGAGTTCTCTCTTCTTTAACAATTTTCGCTCCCATTTCAGCTAATGTTTCATCTACAACTTTTTTTCTTTCATCATATACAGAAACATCTTCCATTACTGAAGAACTTCCTTCTCCAACATTTTCACCAACTTTAAATCTCATGATAAAATTTTTACCATCTGTATCACCATATAAAGCATAGCCTGTTGAGTCTTCACCCCTATGTTTTAATGCTTGAAGCATACCTTGTAATTCACTTCCCACATTAGAAGATTTTCCTCTATGAATTAAACCTGCTATTCCACACATATTATTTGTACCCTTTCTATCTATTTTTGTGACTTACGGTAGACAATCCAGATAAGTATCCAGATCCCATTGTGTTGTTGCACCAAGAAATCTTTCCCACTCATCGTTTTTGTACCAATGGAAAACTTTATACATTTCATCTGGCATTGCAGATTTGATTACATCATCCTCTGCCAGTCTATCCAAAGCTTCACCTAAACTTAATGGAAGTTTTTTAACATCTTTACCAGCTTTTTGAGCTTCGTAAATATTTCTAGATTCTGGAGCAGCTGGTTTCATTTTCTTGCTTATACCTTCATCGCAAGCTTTTAATAAAGCAGCACCTAATAGGTAAGGATTATGCATCGAATCTACTGATCTATATTCAAATCTTCCTGGAGCTGAAACCCTTAAACCACAAGTTCTATTTTGATAACCCCAATCAGCATAAACAGGAGCCCAAAATCCTTGATCCCACAATCTTCTGTATGAATTTACAGTTGAAGACCCAAGAGCTGTTAATGCTGGCAGGTGTTTCATGATACCTGCAATTGATTGTAAACCAATTTTACCTGGCATTTGCATATCTTTTGTATCAGGCATAAAAGTATTTGTTCCACCCTCAACATAACTAAAAACTCCTTCAACACCTGGCAAAGTTTTGTGACCAAGTTTATTAACTTTGATCTTACCGCCTTTCCATAAAGACATATTTGTGTGACATCCACTAGCGGAAACACCCATAAATGGTTTTGTCATAAAACAAGCAATTAAATTGTGTTCTCTGGCAACTTGCGCACATATTTGTCTGTACGTTGATAATCTGTCAGCATTTCTTAAAACGTTATCATAAGTCCAGTTAAGCTCTAATTGACCAGGAGCATCTTCATGGTCACCTTGAATCATGTCTAACCCCATAGCATTTGCATACTCAATAACTTTCATAAATACTGGTCGCAATGACTCAAATTGATCTATATGGTAACAGAAAGGTTTAGAGAATCCTTTTCCCGTAGGAGTTCCATCTTCATTTCTAGTTAACCACATCATTTCAGGTTCTGTTCCAACTCTTAATTCTAGTCCGTGTTTCTTTTTAAATTCATCCATGAAAATTCTTAAATTTCCTCTACAGTCAGAAGTTAAATGACCACCTGGATTGACTCTTTCTTCTCTATTTCTAAAACAAGTGCAAAAAACTCTTCCAACTCTTTTGTCCCAAGGTAATTGTACAAATGTTTCAGGATCAGGAATACCTACAAGCTCCATAGCCTCTGGCCCATATCCGATGTAATTATTGTGACGATCTAAAAATAAGTTTGCAGTTGATCCATAAACTAATTGAAATCCTTTTTCTGCAGTTCTTTCCCAATGGTCCGCAGGTATACCTTTTCCTACCACTCTTCCAGTCACTGAGATGAATTGAAAATAAATATAAGTTATTCCTAATTCTTTAATTTTTGCTCTAACGTCTTTTACTAATTTAGCACGCCCTGGTTGGTTAACGTGTTTTTCTAGATCTGTCATTTTATTTCCCTTCAATGAAATTTTATATAACGAACGTTAACTGAAAAATATAATAGTGTCTAGGATTCTTGATTATAATAATTATATATAATTTTTATAAATATTAGAAAAATATTTAACTCCAAGGGAAGGGACTGTTCGAAGTAGGGTGAAGTTCACCCTTCTCGTAACGGTTGAATCTAAAAGGTTTTAATAAATCACTCTCAGTTCCAAGAATTTCTTTTGCAACAAGTTCACCAACACCAATCATTTTATAACCATGGTTAGCGTCAGCAATCATGTAAACATTTTCTAAAAATCTGTCAAAGATTGGAAAAGAGTCTGGTGTCATACATCCAAGACCACCTGAAGGTCCTTTTCTATATAAATCAGATTTGCCTTCAAATCTTTTTTGACAATGAGCCAATGCTGAACACCACATATCATTAAACGCTTCTGTTGTTTGGTACTCTGGTGACTCAATTCCATAAGGATCCACGTTGACTTGGTCAAAGTGTTTATCAACGATATAAGGAGAAGTACCTCCTTGAACACCTAAACCTTCTATATCTGGCTTATAATAAATTCCCCAAATTTTATCAGTGATTAATTTTTTTGTTTTATCAGAATATAAAGGAGCAGTGGAGTCAACATGAATTACTGGTGGAGCTTTACCATTATTCATTTTTAAAAAATCTGGTTCAACACCTATTACACCTTCTTGTAACATCCAATACGTCCACATATCAGTTGTATGCATCTTGCCATCTTTACCTTTAATGTTTGCAGTTTTTGGAAGCTCTAACATGTTCCAAAAATCTCTAGCCCATGGTCCTGCACCAATAACTACTTGTTCACAATCTATGATTCCTTTATCAGTTTCAACTCCAGTTACTGCTTTACTGTTACTACCTCTTTTAAATCCATTTACTCTCACACCTTTAATAACTTGTACTCCATTAGAAGTAGATTTATTTTCAAGTGCTTTAATAGAATCTTTGTTAAATGCGTATCCACCTTTTTTTTCGTGAAGTACTGATGTGATCCCTTGAGCTTGCCAATCATCAAACATTCCTTTCATATAATTCATACAATCTTTTTCACCTTCGATAAATTCAGAGTCGTATCCGATTGCTTTTTGTTGCTCATAAATTGTTGCAACATCTTCGTGCATCACTTCTGGTGATATTTGCAAATAACCAACCGCATTATATTTAAATGCTTTCGGGTCACTTTCCCAAACTGAAACTGAATGAGCCATCAATTCTCTCATTGCAGGCTGAAAATAATTGTTTCTGATTACACCGCAAGCTATTCCACTTGCGCCTGCAGCAGTATCTTTTTTTTCTAAAACTACAATGTCTCCAGCATTTTTATATGTCTCAGATAATTTCCAAGCAGTACTCAAACCATGGATACCACCACCAATTATTACTACTTTAGCTTTTTTTGGTAAACTTGACATATGCAAATGAACTATGCACAAAAAGGATAGGTAGTGAAAGTATTATTTATAGTACTAAAAAATATATATATTTTTAATACAATTAAATTGTGATTAATTGATATCATTTTAATCAATATGAAATAAACTGATTCACAACATTTATGAGCCATAAATACTATAAACCAGCAAATTCTAGATTACAAAGGAGTGAGCTTGCAGTTCCAGGCTCATCACCAAAAATGTTTGAGAAGGCATTGAGCTCTGCTGCAGATTATATCTTTTTAGATTTAGAAGATGCAGTTTCTCCTAATGATAAAATTTCAGCAAGGGCCAATACTATTAAAGCTCTTAATGAAATGAACTGGAGAGAAAATGGAAAAACAATTTCAGTAAGAATAAATAGTCTTGATACACATTATATGTACAGTGATTTAGTAGAAATTGTTGAGCAAGCTGGAGAAAATATTGACACTATTTTAGTTCCAAAAGCTGGAACTGGTAGCGATGTTTATATGGTTGATTGTTTACTTACACAAATTGAGGCAAACAAAAAACTAAAAAATAAAATTGGCATAGAATGTTTAATTGAAACTGCCTTAGGCATGTCTAATATAAAAGAAATTGCAAAATCAAGTGAGAGATTAGAAGCACTACATTTTGGTGTTGCAGACTATGCAGCCAGTCTAAGAGCAAGAACAGTTGTCATTGGAGGATTAAACCCTGATTATCCAGGAGATCAATGGCATCATGGATTATCAGAATTAGTTATGACATGTAGAGCTTACGGATTAAGAGCAATAGATGGTCCTTTTGGAGATTTTAATGACCCTGAAGCTTATATTGCTGCAGCAAAACGAGGAGCTGCAATTGGTATAGAAGGTAAATGGGCAATTCATCCATCGCAAATTGAACTTGCTAATAAAGTTTTCTCACCCCCAGAAACAGAGGTTAATAAAGCTAAAAGAATTTTAGAAGAATTAGAAAAAGCAGCCAAGGAAGGTAAAGGTGCTGCTCAACTTGATGGCAGAATGATAGATGCGGCATCAGCTAGAATGGCAGAGAATGTTGTAAATATAGATAAATTAATTAATAAAAAATAGTTATGGATATTCACGAGTATCAAGCAAAAGAAATTTTATCTAGTTTTGGAGTTACAATACCTAGAGGTGGTATTGTTTACAGTCCAGAGACTGCTGAAAATAAAGCTAGAGAAATTGGTGGATCAAAATGGGTAGTTAAAGCACAAATTCACTCAGGCGCCAGGGGAAAAGCAGGAGGGATAATTCTTTGCAATTCTCCTTTAGAAGTTGCTCAAGCAACAGATAAATTGTTAGGTAAGAAGCTTATAACAAATCAAACAGGACCTGAAGGCAAAATAGTAAATAGAATTTACATTGAGGAAGCAACTGATATCGAAAAAGAATTATACTTAGGATTAGTTTTTGATAGAAGTTCAGAAAGCATAATGGTCGTAGCTTCAACTGAGGGAGGGATGAGTGTTGAAGAAATTGCTAATGATAAACCTGAAACAATTATAAGATCAAAAATTGAGGTTGCTGTTGGTATTCAAAATTTCCAAGCAAGAGAGTTAGCCTTTGGATTAGGAATAGACTCAGAATTGATTAGAAGAGCATCAGACACAATAATTGGATGTGCAAAAGCATTTCATGAATTAGACGCAACAATGGTTGAGGTAAACCCACTTGTCATTTCTAAACAAAAACAAATTTTAGCCTTAGATTGTAAAATGAGTTTTGACAACAATGCAATGTTCAGAAGAGATAAAGTTTCTGAGTTAAGAGACAAAACTCAAGAGGATGAGAAAGAAGTTTATGCTTCTGATAGAGGTTTAAATTATGTAAATTTGAATGGAAATATCGGAAATATTATTAATGGTGCTGGACTTGCTATGGCATCTATGGATATGATTAAATTAGCTGGTGGAGAGCCAGCAAATTTTTTAGATGTCGGCGGAGGAGCAACACCTGAAAAAATAGTGAAGGCTTTTAGACTAATCACTATGGATAAAAAAGTAAAAGTGATTTTAGTGAATATTTTTGCTGGAATTAATAGATGCGATTGGGTTGCAGAAGGAATAGTTCAAGCACTTGAGAAAATAGAAATTAATGTTCCATTAGTAATCAGATTAGCTGGAACAAATGTTGAAAAAGGAAATAAAATTCTTCAAGATAGTAAAATAAATTACATTGAAGCAAATACATTAGAGGATGCAGCAAACAAAGCAGTAGCAGCGTTAAAATAATTAAATGGCAGTAGTTATTAAAAAAGATACGAAAATTTTAATTCAAGGTTTTACTGGAAAAATGGGAACCTTTCATGCTGAAGAGATGATTAATTATGGATCAAATGTTGTTGGAGGAGTGACACCTGGAAAAGGAGGTCAAAAACATTTAGATAGACCTGTTTTTAACACTGTTAAAGATGCTGTAAAACATACTGGAGCAACTGCATCGATATTATTTGTGCCACCTGCTTTTGCCGCAGACTCAGCTATGGAGGCTGCAGATGCCGGGATTAAGACTTGTGTAGCTATTGTTGACGGAATTCCTTCTCATGACATGATTAGAATAAAAAGATATATGCGAAGATATTCTAGAAAAGAAAAAATGACCCTAGTTGGACCAAATTGTGCGGGAATAATTAGTCCAGGTAAATCCATGTTAGGAATTATGCCAGGTCATATTTACAAAGAAGGTAAAATTGGAATTATTAGCAGATCAGGAACTTTAGGTTATGAAGCGGCGCAACAGCTAAAGAATCTAAACATAGGAGTTTCTACTAGCGTAGGTATAGGAGGAGATCCGATAAATGGTAGTTCTTTTAGAGATATCATTGAAAAATTTGAAACTGATGATGAAACCGATGCAATTTTAATGATTGGTGAAATAGGTGGACCTCAAGAAGTTGCAGCAGGGGAATTTGCAAAAGAAAATATGAAAAAGCCAATAATAGGATACATAGCAGGTTTAACTGCTCCTAAAGGTAGAGTAATGGGACATGCAGGTGCTATAGTTTCAGCTTATGGAGAGAGTGCAGTTGAAAAAGTAGAGCTTTTAAAAGAGTGTGGTGTAACGATTGCCAAAAATCCATCAGTAATGGGCGAAACAGTAAAACAAGTTTTAAGTAATAAAAAAAACTAATTTCTTAACAATTTTAAAAAAAATATTTTAAATACTTTAAAGATCTAAATTTTTTAAAGTATGCATATATTCATCAAATTCTTTTACAAATGACTCTGTTGGTTTGATATTTTTTTTTCGTTGATCTGAGGATGTTTTTTCTAAGTAGAAAAAATTATTTTCACATGCTTCATTGATTATTAAAGCAGATTTTGGTCTAGAAGTTTTAAAAAGTTTTGTTTTAAGTTCTTCAACAGAAAGTTTTTCACCTTGTTTATATGCATTCATTACCAATAACATCATATGATAATGGGATGGAGATTTTCGAAAAAAATAATTACTAGAACTATGAGACCGTCTCACTTGATTTTCCCAAAATTCTAATAAATATTTTGTTCCTTTCATTTAAGCTCTCACTCTAGATTTTGTTGGATCATAGAATGGAAATCCAACTACTTTTGCACTTATTCTTTTCTGATGACCATCTATTTTTCCAACCTCTACCTCTGTGCCAATTTCGGAATATTGCAAATCAATTCTGCATAGTGCTACGTTCTTGTTTAAAGCAGAAGATAGGCATCCGCTTGTAACTATGCCAACCTGAGATCTTCCAACATGAACACAGTCCCCATGACCTGCTATTTCTTTACCGTTAAGTTCTAACCCTACTAATTTTTTTTGAGGGTTGGCTTTTCTTTTTATTAATTCTTGTTTACCAATAAAATCCTCCTCTTTTTTTTTTAAGGGCACTGCAAAGCCTATACCAGCTTCAAAAGGATCTTGTTGTCCATCAAATTCATTTCCATATAAAATTAATCCTGCTTCAATTCTAAGTTTGTCTAATGCGGCAAACCCAGCTGGTATTAAACCATAATCTTTTCCTGCTTCCATAAGTTTATCCCAAACTTCTGGAGCGTGTTTTGGATGACACCAAATTTCATAACCTAATTCACCAGTATAACCTGTTCTTGAAACAATTAAAGGAATGCCCTGAAGTTCTTCTATTCTACAGATTGTGAATCTAAACCATCCTAGCTCATCTATTGTTGGTTGTGTTGGTGGTGTGAAAATAATTTTTTTTAAAATTTCTCTACTTTTAGGACCTTGTAAGGATACATTGCTAATTTGGTCAGTAGAATTTTTAACAATAGCATTAAAGTTTTTTTTCTTTACAATTTCTTTGAGCCATTCTCCACCGTATTCATCTCCACATATCCATCTAAAACCTGTTTCGCTCAATCTTAAAAGAGTACCATCATCGAACATCATTCCGTTTTCATAACACATTGCAGAATATACAACTTGTCCAACAGAAAGTTTTTTTATATTTCTTGTAAGAGTATAGTTCATTAGTTCTTCTGCATCAGGACCAATTATTTCAAATTTTCTTAGTGAAGATAAATCAATTAATACGGCATCATTTCTGCAAGCATTGTACTCATTGACTAAACCATGTTTAGTATAATCATTTGGCAACCAAAAACCTCTGGCATCAATAAAGTTTCTGGTTAATTTTGAAGTTTTTTCATAAAAGCCAGAATTTCTAGTTAGTTTTTTTTCTGAGTCTGTTTTCATTCTAAAAGCAAATGACTTTCTAAATTCTTTATTTTTATCGTAAGTTCTAACAAATATATTTGTTGGATTCCATGAATTACAAGGATCTATATCGCTTGGACATGCTGTTGTACCAATTGTTAAATCTTTTAGAGCTCTAAACATCACATAATCACCTGGCCTAGAATAAGACTCATCGGATATAACAGAATTTAAACCCGCAGCAGAAGTATTAAAAAAAAGGTTAATCGCGTGCCATCCTTTTTGTTTCTGTACTCCAAATTTAGACATGCTAGCGGTTAAATTATCGGAGCAGTTTGGATGACCAAAATAGCCTGAGTCTTCATAATATTTTGAAGTACATGCAAGGTTAAAGGTGTCGTGTTTTCCAACAGTGTCTCTTATTACTTCAACTAGTGGTTCATGATCTGTATCATAAAACTTAGAGAACAAACCTGGTCCTGGAAAAGTATTACCCATGAATGTTCTTGTGGTTTGCCAGTCTAATCCTTTTTCAATTCCTTTTTCTAATTTTCTTGTATCAAACGCAACAAAGTCAGAACACTGTCTACCTGTTGGACTTATTACTTGAATGTAATCACCTTCTCTAACTTCATAAGATATACAGCTTTCTTTATCTATATTTTTCTCATAAGAAGGTTCGAAAACAGGATCTGGAATTACATTTAATTCTTTATCATTAATAATTTTAGCTCTTTTAATAAATATAGTTAAATCAGTTGGTGGATTTTGGTTTGTTACATCCATATCCTTGCTTGGTGCAGCAAAAATTACATAACATTTATCTTTTGACTTAAATTTAATTTTTTCACCAGGTCTTGTTTCTTTATTAAAAATAATTGAAGATTTTGAATTCGAGATTTTTATATTTCTTTTTTTTAATTGATAGTTCGTAGCTAAAATTGTTTCATCATTACCGCCAAGGATATCTCTAATGAAATTTTTTTCATTGTTTGATTTAAGATTTAATATTCCAACATCAGAATTTCCATCTTTATCAAAGCAAATAATCTCACATAATTGATTTCCTTCATCATTGATTATTTCTAGCTCATCATCAGGAAAGATTTGAAAAGCTGTGAGACCGCCACCATTTACAACATGTCTTTCAACCCCAGGTGGTAAAACATTCAAACCAGGATATTTTATATCAACACTAGTGCCTAACATATTAAATTTTAATTAAGCATAATATAATCAAAACGAATTGACTATAAATTTATGTAAAAAATATATTGTCATAGCGCAATCAAAAATAGTTGACTAGATCTCTAAATAAGAACATACTTTATTCAATATTAATAACGGGAGAGTAAATATGAAAAATAAAAGTTTACCGTTAATTATCGGTGCAGTGGTAATAATTGCAGCTGCAATCTTCTTTATGCAAGGAGGCGATAAAACGGCAAAAAAATCGGGTGACAGTAGTCAGCCCATAGTTATCCCAACTCACAATTGGTCAAGTCAAATTGTAATGGCTTACGTAATTGGTGGAATTTTTGAAAGTATGGGAAATAATGTTAGTTATGTAAACGCAGATTCACAAGCGGTTTATGAATCTATTCGAATTGGAGATGTAACAATTTCTCACGAGGTGTGGGAATCTGCATTCGGTAAATCTTTTACTACCGCTTTAGATAAAGGTGGATTATTAGATTGGGGTGATCACGAAGCAAGGACTTTAGAGGATATGGGATACCCAAATTGGGTTGTTGATAAAGGATTATGCCCAGGTCTACCTGATTGGACTGCTTTAAAAAACCCAGATTGTGCTAAAAACTTTACAACACCTGATTCACCTGATGGAAAAGGAAGAATGTTGGAAGGTCCACAAACTTGGCACGGTGATTTGATACCTCAAAGAGTTGACGCTCTAGGTTTAGGAGATCTTTGGTGGGTTAAATTTGCTGGAAGTGCTGATGCGCTTTGGGCAGAGTTAGCAGCAGCTGAAAAAGAAGGCAGAGGAACAATCATCTTCAACTGGACACCTAACTTTACAGATGGTGCTGGTTTCACATTTATTGATTTCCCTCCATACACTGCTGGTTGTAGACCAGAAGATGGTGGTGATGGAAAATGTGGATCACCAGACGGTTATTTAAAAAAAGCAGTGCATGAGGATTTTCCAAAAACACATCCTGCTGCAGCTGCAGTCTTTAAAAAAATGTCATTCTCTACAAGCCAAATTGGAGCAATGGCTGCTTTAGTTGATATTGACAAAATGACTCATGAGGATGCTGCCAAAAAATGGTTAGCTGACAACGAGTCAGTTTGGAAAGCATTTCTTAAGTAAGGTAAAAAGAAACTAAATTATTAATCTCCCCCAACTCCGTTGGGGGGGATTTTTTTTAAATCATATTTAATGACCAAATATTTTTTAAGCATATTTATTAGTTTGATATTTTTTAGTCAATGTTTAGCAAAAGATATAAGTATAAGTGAAAATATTAATCTTAAGTATGTTTGTAATTTAGAAAAAAAAATAATTAAAAATTCAGAATTTAATTATCAAACTTTTTTTGCTAAAGATTTAAATGAAAAAAGTATAGAGAAATTTGAAATTTTATCAAAACAACCTGAAACTCTTTTTATTAAAGGATTATCTTTATTTCTCTCAGAATCTACAAAACTACAAGTTAAAATTGTAAATAAAGATGTGGTTTTGTTTAAATCAACTGATCAAAAAAATAATTATTCAGAGTCAGGAATTATAACTAGAAAAACTGGAGAGCTTGTTCACGAAATTACAAAAAATATAAAAAGTGATAATGCAGAAAAACATATTTCTATTTATTCATGCATCAAAAATGATTGAAAAGTCTGATTTTTTTTTAGTGAATTTTGTGTAAAATATAAATATGAAAAAATATTTTATATGTATTTTACTAAGTTTACTAATTTCATCTGTTGCTTTGGCACGTAGCACTGGGTGCAAAGAGGGAAATTGTGAAAATGGTTATGGCAAATGGGTATATACAGATAAAACTACTTATGAAGGCGAATGGGTAGGAACTAAAAAAAAT
Organism: uncultured Pelagibacteraceae bacterium; assembly: GCA_902555535.1. Classification (GTDB taxonomy): domain Bacteria; phylum Pseudomonadota; class Alphaproteobacteria; order Pelagibacterales; family Pelagibacteraceae; genus Pelagibacter. The sequence goes on from CACDTB010000004.1 coordinate 31,837, forward strand.
GGTCAAGGAGTTGAAACCTGGCCGAATGGTTATATTTACAAAGGTGAATTTAAAAACAGCGAATGGAATGGAGAAGGAATTTTAACATTTCCCGATGGTTCTACTTATGAAGGGGAGTGGGCTAATGGTTTTATGAATGGTCAAGGAACTTTTACTTGGGCTGATGGAAAACAAAAAATAGGTATTTGGAAGAATGGTAAGTTGCAAGAATAATGTCTAAAGAAAATTATATTAATAAAATAAAAGATTTACCAGAGTCTTTGAGACAATTTATTGGTCTTATATTTATTACTCTAATAGTAATCATATCTTTTAGTATTTTAAATGGAATTTTTGGACAAGGCGATGATTTAGTAAAAAGAATGAAGTTAGAAGAAGAAAGAATTGCTGAAGAAAAAAAACTAAGCGAACTGATATCTAAATTACCCTCAGGGATACTAGTATCATTTGATGGAACTGATCACTACAAATTAACAAATGAAGTATATGAGCAGGTATGTAAAGCTACAAAACTAATTCCACAACGAGCGATAATGGGCGCCAATTTTTTGAATTATAGAGCACATGAGCTTTATACAATTAATGGGAATAAAATCGATGAAACTTTTGTAAAATGGGACAAAGAAAAAGGTAAATGTTTTGCTGGTTTTACAGTTAGTGGAAATAATGTAGGTGTTGATGAAAGTATAACTATAAGTGGAGAAGCTTTAAGTTTTTTAAGCACTGGAATTGATACTAGAGTTTATTTTATTAAAAATTTTTAATCAAGGAAGGTAACAATTATTAACATTTTAATTTTATTGAATTTAAGATAACTTTAAAAATATCTATGTCTGAAACTGTAATTAAATGTCAATCCGTCTATAAAATTTTTGGAGAAAATGCCAAAAAGATGCTTGAAGAATCTAATGGCAATGTAGATGCCAAAACTTTTCAAGAAAAAGGATGTATAGTTGGAGTTAACAATGCCTCTTTTGAAGTTACTAAAGGAGAAATGTTAGTAGTGATGGGATTGTCTGGCTCTGGAAAATCAACATTACTGAGATGTATATCAAGACTTACAGATGCAACAGGAGGAAAAATATTTATAGAAGGCCAAGATTTACTTCAGTTAAATAATAAAGAATTAATTGAACTTAGAAGAAATAAAATGGGAATGGTTTTTCAAAGCTTTGCTTTGCTGCCTCATAAAACAGTTGTTGAAAACATTGCTTTCCCATTGCAAATAAAAGGCATTGAGATTGAAGAGAGCATTAGTAAAGCAATGGAAATGGTAAAATTAGTTGGACTTGATGGAAGAGAAAACTATTTTCCTAGAGAACTTTCAGGGGGACAACAACAAAGAGTAGGGATTGCAAGATCATTAGCTGTAGAGCCTGATATATGGTTTTTAGATGAACCTTTTTCTGCATTAGACCCATTGATTAGAAAAGAAATGCAAGATGAGTTTTTAAGACTTCAGGAAAAATTACAAAAAACAATTATGTTTATTACCCATGATTTTGATGAGGCATTAAAGTTAGCTGATCGTATAGCAATTATGAAAGATGGTATAATTGAACAATTAGATACACCTGCAAACATAGTATTAAATCCTGCAACTGAATATGTAAGAAAGTTTACTGAAGAAGTACCAAGAGAGAAAGTTTTGATTATTGAGGATGTAATGGATACCTCAAGTAAAGATAATTTAGGAGATTTAAAAGTATCAAAAGATGAAATTATAGAAAATGTTGCAGAAAAAATACTTACTCAAGAAAAATTAGTAGGAGTAGTTGATAAAAATAATAATATTGTAGGTTCAATTAAACCCTCAAAAATAATCGATACAGTATTTGGAGGAAGAAAAAACGGCAATTAAAATATGGAGTACTTAAAAAAATATCCAAAATTATTTCAATGGTTATTTTTGTTAATTATATTTTTTGCTTTATGTTTTGCTATTGATGTTCCTGAAACTTATAAATTTATAAGAGGACAGGCAGAATTTGTTAAAGATCCAAACCAAAGTGTTTACTTTTTTCTAGGTAAAGAAGTTAGATACTATGCCTTTGATGTATTTTGGAGATTACCTCCACTATTAGGATGGCTACCTATTTGGATAAATGACTCTTTATTTTTCTTAATGAATGAGTGGATGCCAATGGAGTTTTGGAATGAAGATACTCAAGAGTTTAAAACTCGACCATTATTATTAGAAATAAGCAGAAATTTAACTTCGATTATGACTTTTTTAATTGAGTTAATTAGAGAGATTCTATTAGGTGGTTTAGAAACTGTTGTTGCATTCACAAGTTGGAATTTTGTAGATGCTTACCCATGGATTAAATTACCAGGTTTGCCATGGACTATTGTTACTGCTGGAGCAATAATACTTTCATATAAATTAAGTGGAAAAGGATTAGCTTTGTTTGCAGGTTTAACAATGACTTATATTTCAATATTTGGTCAATGGAAACCTTCAATGCAAACACTTTCATTTATATTGGTAGCAGTTCCATTATCATTTGCTGTTGGTATCAGCTTAGGAATTGCAGCATATAAGAGTAAAAGAGTTGAAAAAGCTTTGTACCCAATTCTTCTAGTGATGCAGACTATGCCACAATACGCTGTATTAGTTCCTGCACTTGTTTTATTTGGAGTTGGTGATCATGCTGCTGTAATCATTACAATGGTTGTTGCAGTTCCGCCAATGATATTACTTACAATTTTAGGCTTAAGAGCCATACCACCGGAAGTAATTGAAGCAGGAAGAATGAGTGGGTGTACTAATTGGCAACTAATGTTTAAGGTATTAATTCCTACAGCAAGACGAGATATTTTAATTGGAGTTAACCAAGTTATTATGGTTTGTTTTTCAATGGCAGTTATATCTGCTTTTATTGGCGCCAAAGGTTTAGGATTTAATTTGTTATTAGCTTTGAACCAACTAAATATTGGATTAGCATTAGAAGCAGGATTGTGTATTAGTTTAATTGCAATTCTTCTTGATAAAATGTCTTTAGCTTGGGCAAATAAACAAACAGATTATTTTGGTAATTTGACATTTTTCCAAAGAAATAAAAACGTAATATTTTTTGCAGCTTCATTCGTAATTGGAATAATTCTTGCATATGTTGGGACTTTTATTTTCAAAGGTAGTTTTAATTACTTGTTTGAAATTCCCCACAATAAAGGAATATCAACAGCAGATTTTTGGAATAAAGGAGTTGATTGGATTTTTGATACTTTCTTCGTGTATATTAAAGCATTCAATACATGGTTAATTCAAGATGTGCTTCAGCCGATGAGAGCTTTATATTTAAGAATGCCTGCAGTTGCTACATTGGTACTAGCAGTTGGTGCAGGATATTTAATTGGGGGAATTCGATCAGCATTAGTTGTTGCTGCTTTGACTTTATTTATAGCATTAAGCCCATGGTGGGATAGAGCGCTAGTTACATTATATATGGCAACTTTTGGAGTAGTTATTTCTTGTTTAATAGGATTTACAGTTGGAACATTATGCTTCCAAAACAAAAAATCTGCAGCATTTATGCTAGGTGTTTGTGATATATTTCAAACATTCCCTTCTTTTGTATATTTAATTCCAGTAATGATGCTTTTTGGAATTACCGATACTTCGGTATTAATTGCCGTAATAGTTTATGCAACAATTCCTGCAACAAGATACACAATTGAAGGTTTGAGAAGTGTTCCTGTCGGCTTACATGAAGCTGCAACAATGTCAGGTGTAAATAAATTTCAAAGATTAACAAAAATTGAGTTTCCATTAGCATTTCCGCACATGATGCTTGGTTTAAATCAAACAATAGTTTTTGCTTTATTTATGGTGATAATTGGAGCTTTCATTGGTACAGAAGATCTTGGTCAATATATTTTAAAAGCACTTTCAGATAAAAATGGAGCAGGAATAGGGTTAACTTTAGGAATTTGTGTTGCATTTATAGGTTTAATTTTTGATAATTTAATTAGAACTTGGGTTGGAAAAAGAAAAAAACATCTTGGCATAGATTAGTATTTTGAAAAAATTTATTATCTCGATAGACCAGGGGACAACTTCCTCGAGGGTAGTGCTTTTTGATATCAAAGGAAATATTCAATTTATATCTCAATACGAATTTAAACAATACTTTCCAAGAAATGGTTGGGTAGAGCACAATCCAAATGAAATTTGGTTTACAACATTTAAAGCGTTAAAACAAGTAATCAAAAAAGCTAAAAGTTTAAAAGGCCATATACTTACAATTGGAATTACAAATCAAAGAGAAACTACAATTTTGTGGAATAAAAAAACTGGAAAACCTATTTATAATGCAATTGTTTGGCAAGATAGAAGAACTCAGGATTATTGTAAATCCCTAAAGAATAAAAATTATGAAAATATTTTTAGAAAAAAAACAGGATTATTTATAGATCCTTATTTTTCTGCTACTAAAATAAAATGGATTTTAGATAATGTAAAAGTTTCAAAAAAGTTACTAAAAACAAATAATTTATTATTTGGTACAGTAGACACCTTTTTAATCTGGAAACTAACTAAAGGTAAACAGCATTTAACTGAAGCTACTAATGCAAGCAGAACCATGTTGTTTAATATTAATAACAATAAATGGGATAATGAAATTTTACAGAAATTAAAAATTCCAAAGAATATTTTGCCAGAAGTAAAAAATTCTGCAGATAATTTCGGAAAAACAGATAAGAGAGTTACAGAAAAAGAAATACCCATTTCAGCTGTTTTAGGAGATCAACAAGCAGCAGCTGTAGGACAAGCTTGTTTTGAAAAAGGATCAACCAAAAGCACTTATGGCACAGGCGCTTTTATAATAATGAACACTGGATCAAAAAAAATTAATTCAAAAAATAAGTTATTAACCACAATTTTTTATCGATTGAATAATAAGACTACGTATGCTCTTGAAGGATCTATTTTCATAGCTGGAGCGGGAGTGCAATGGTTAAGAGATAAAATTAAACTAATACACAATGCTTACGAAACTGAAAAAATAGCTAAAACAACTAAAAGTAACGATGAAGTTTATGTTGTCCCAGCTTTTAGTGGAATAGGTGCTCCTTACTGGAGACCTGATGCAAGAGGTTTGATAACAGGGCTTACAAGAGATAGTAGTTGGAAAACCTTAGTTAGAGCAACCTTGGAGTCAGTTGCTTATCAAAGTAATGACTTATTTTATTCAATGAACAAAGACGGTTTAAAACCCAGAATAGTTAAAATTGATGGTGGTATGGTAGCTAATAATTGGTTTTCACAATTTTTGGCAAATATAATTAATTTAAAAGTAGTTAGACCTAAAATTTTAGAAACAACTGCTCTCGGAGCCGCGCTTTTAGCAGGTTACCAAATAGGAGAATTTAAATCATTAAATCATATTAAAAATACATGGAGAAAAGATAAGGAATTTGTACCAAAAATTGATAAAAAATTAAGAAATCACTTATTGCAAGGTTGGCAGCAAGCAATTAAAAAAACTTTAGCATAATATTTATGAAAAAAGTTTTAATAATTGGAGCAGGGGCAATGGGTGCAGCTTTTTCTGTTCCTTTAATTGACAATAATCAAAAAGTAACTTTGACTGAACCATATAACCTAAATTTACTAAAAAAATTAAAAAATAAAAAAAAATATCATCCAGCTCTAAAAATTAACTTATCAAATAAAATTAATCTTAAGAAATTTAATCCTGAACTTCTAAATGAAAAATGGGACTTAATAGTCGTTGCTGTAAGCTCAGTAGGTATAGATATGATAAAAAATTATCTAAAAGATCTTAAACAAAAAACTTTAATACTTGTTTTAACAAAAGGTTTGAAATTTCAAAAAAAAAGTAAAAAATTAATTAGTATGTCTGAGCAATTAAATTTAAATAAAAAAAATTTAAATATTTCAATATTAAAAGGACCTTGTTTAGCAAAAGAATTAGCCAGGAAGGTAAAAAGTTATACTGTAATAGCAAATAAAAATATAAGTATTGCTAAAAAAATTGGGAAAATGATTTCAACTAATTATTACAAAACAGAATATTCATCAGATGTAAAAGGTGTTGAGTTTTCCTCTGCTATTAAGAATATTTATTCAATGATAATTGGATCGGGTCAAGGAAATAACACTTCCTCTGCTTTATTCAGAAAATCTATAGATGAAATGAAATATTTAATTAAATTTTTTAGAGGAAAAGAAGAAACTGTTTACGGTTTAGCTGGTATTGGAGATCTTTATGTGAGCGCTGTAGGCGGCAGAAACAGCAAAATGGGAGAATACTTAGGCAAAGGATTTTCTTTTAAAAATGCTAAAAAGAAATTTATGAGTAATGACACCATTGAAGGAGCTGATTTAGCCAATGAAATTGCACCCTATGTTTTTAGAAAAATTAATAAGAAAAAAATCCCATTAATGATTGCATTATTAAGTGCAATTACTAAAAATAAAAAATTAAAAATAAATTATTAATTTTTTATTTATTTAAAAAAGTTTTCATTGAGTCATCCATCGCTTTTTCCCAAGGTGTGTGATGAACTGGTGCTACTGATCCAGTCACAGGAGATGAAAAAGATTTATTTCTATAAGTTAGAATATCCTCTACTTTATGATGCTCCCATTCTTTGAAATGTTTTCTAATTAATTCAAAATCAATTTTAGGATAATCAGACATGTCATGAAGCTCCTTGGTATATTCAGTTTGAAAATCAATCATTTGATCAGGGTTTTCTAATTTTTCTTCCATAGCAACCCATTTATTTATGTCATTATTTATTTCGTCATTACTAGGCATTTTGATTTTTCCCATAATCACATCTCTTGCGTACCATGCCTGACAATCAAACATATTGAATGTATGAAATTGATCCTGCATACCTAAGTACAAAAGTTTATGGTTATTTTGCCATACAACACCTTTATAAAGTTTTGGTGGATATAACCTGTTATGTGTTTTTAATTTTAAATTTTCTTCTAAAAAAGGAAAATGATGCAGATAACCAGTACAAAGTATAACTGCATCAGCATCTTGTGTAGTTCCATCTTTAAATATAGCTTTTTTTCCTTCTAACTTATCTAAATAATGAACTTCTTTCATACCTTTTGGCCATTTGAAGCCCATTGGGTTATGTCTGTAGCCAATTGTTACACTTTTTGCTCCATATTTATTACATTGTAGAGCCACATCTTCAGCAGAATAACTACTTCCTAAAACAATTACATCTTTTCCTCTGAACTCCTCTGCATCTCTAAAATCATGTGAGTGCATTATTCTTCCTGGAAAAGAATTCATACCATCATATTCAGGAATAAAAGGTACAGAAAAATGACCTGTAGATATCACTAAATAATCGAATGAATCATTTAAAATTTTGTTATTCACTTTGTCTTGGTAGCTTATTTGAAACTTATCATTTTTATAAATAGCATTTGTGACTCTAGTATTAAATTTAATCTTATTTTTTATATTTCCCTTACTTACTCTTCCTAAAATATAATCTTGCAGTACCTCTCTTGGAGGAAAAGAAGGAATTGGTTTTCCAAAATGTTCATCAAAAGAATAATCTGCAAATTCTAAACACTCTTTAGGTCCATTAGACCACAAATATCTATACATACTGTTAGGAACAGAGTCTCCATATTGATCAGAACCAGTCCTCCAACTGTAGTTCCAAAGACCACCCCAGCTTTCTTGTTTTTCAAAGCAAACTATTTCAGGAATTTTTTCTCCTTTTTTTTCTAAATGTTCAAATGCTCTTAAAATTGAAAGCCCACAAGGACCTGCGCCAATGATTGCTACTTTTGACATAGAATTTTTCCTCTCAGTAATAAATTTATGATTATATGTTACGATATAACAAAATATATTTCTATATTATCTTAAATTAGAATAAACCTTCAATTTCACCTTTTTTATTTAATTTGATAGAGTCTGCTGCTGGAACTCTTGGAAGACCAGGCATTGTCATTATTGCACCGCAAATAACAACAATAAATTCAGCACCTGATGATAGTCTTACTTCCCTTAATGGAAGAGCATGACCAGATGGAGCACCTTTTAAATTTGGATCAGTTGAAAAACTATATTGAGTTTTTGCAACACAGATTGGTAATTCACCATATCCAGCTGCTTCAAAGTTTTTAAGTTGTTCTCTTATTTTAGTATCAGCAATTACCTCATCAGCCCTATAAATTTCTTTTGCTATTGTTTCTATTTTTTTGAACAACGGTGTTTTGCTTTCGTATAAGAACTTAAATTTTGCCTCATCTTTTTCGCATAATTCAGTAACATGTGCCGCTAAATCTTTTGTTCCCTCACCACCATTTGTCCAATGAGTACAAAGACTTGCTTTAACTCCTAAATCATTACAAAAATCAATTAGTGCTTTTACTTCACTATCTGTATCCTTAATAAAATGATTAACGGCAACAGCAACTGGTAAACCAAATTTTTTAACATTTTCAATGTGCCTTTCTAGATTAACTAGTCCCTTTTTAAGCGCATCTACATTTTCGTTTTTTAAGTCTTCCTTTGCAACTCCTCCATGCATCTTCAATGCCCTGATTGTTGCAACTATAACTACACAACTAGGTTTTAAATTTGATTTTCTACATTTAATATCTAAAAATTTTTCAGCACCTAAATCAGCACCAAATCCCGCTTCTGTTACAACGTAATCTGCAAGTTTTAATCCAGTTTTTGTTGCAATAACAGAATTACATCCATGTGCTATATTAGCAAAAGGTCCTCCATGTATAATTGCAGGATTGTTTTCTAATGTTTGTGTTACGTTTGGTCTTATAGCTTCTTTAAGAAGTACTGTCATAGGACCTTGAGCATTTAGATCTTTTGCATAAACTGGTTTTTTATCTCGGTTATATCCAATTGTGATATTTCCAATTCTTTTCTCTAAATCTTCTAGATCATTCGATAAACAAAAGATTGCCATTATTTCTGATGCAACAGTAATATCAAAACCATCTTCTCTAGGAAATCCATTAGCAACTCCACCTAAATTAATATTTATTGATCTCAAAGATCTATCATTCATGTCCATGACTCTTTTCCAAACAATTCTTCTAACATCTATGTCTAATTTATTTCCCCAATAAATATGATTATCAATTAATGCAGATAACAAATTATGAGCAGATGTGATTGCATGGAAATCACCTGTGAAATGTAAATTTATTTGTTCCATAGGAACAACTTGAGCATATCCTCCACCAGCCGCACCACCTTTCATTCCAAATGAAGGACCAAGGCTCGGTTCTCTTAAACAAACAATAGATTTTTTTCCAATTTTATTTAATCCATCATTTAATCCAACAGAAGTAGTTGTTTTACCTTCTCCAGCTGGAGTTGGTGTGATTGCAGTTACTAAAATTAATTTTCCATCTGGCTTATCTTTAAGCTTGTCTAAATATTCTAGATTAATTTTTGCGATGTGTCTTCCCATTGGGCTGAAAGCTGCACTTTCATCAGGGACATTTATTTTTGCTAAAATATCATTTATTGGTTGCATTTTAGCTTCTCTAGCTATCTGAATATCTGACTTTACATCGCTCATGAATAATCCTTTAAATTAAAAACATTTACCTGTGACTTCTTATCCTTTTTTGAGATATTTGGAAACTTCTAAAAAATATATATAAAAAAAATAAGCACTATTTATATTCTTTGTTATAAAATTATTTAATGCAGAAGTATTCGATATTTAATTTAGTTAAAAACGCATTCTCTAATCATAAGAATTGGGATCTAGCTTGGAAAGATCCAACACCTAAAGAAGAATATGATGTTGTAATTATAGGTGGTGGTGGCCATGGATTAGCTACCGCATATTATCTTGCTAAAGAGCATAACATTACAAAAGTTGCAATTATCGAGAAAGGTTGGATTGGAGGAGGAAATGTAGGACGTAACACCACAATTATTAGATCCAATTATATGCATGATGAAAATGGTTTGTTTAGTGAGTTTGGAATGGATTTATGGAGAAAGATGAGTCAGGACCTGAACTACAATGTAATGTTTTCTCCAAGAGGAATTATTAATCTTGCTCATTCAGATGCTCAAATGAATGCTTATGCAAGAAGAGGAAATTCAATGAGATTAAATGGAATAGATGCAGTTCTTTTAAATAGAGAGGAAGTTAAAAAAATTATTCCAATGGCTGATTTTTCTGACAACGTAAGATTTCCAATTTTTGGTGGCTTGATGCAACCAAGTGCAGGAACAGCAAGACATGATGCTGTTGCGTGGGGTTATGCACGTCAGGCAGATTCAATGGGAGTAGATATTATTCAGAATTGTGAAGTAATAGGATTTGATGTTTCAGCGGGAAAAATAAATGGCATTAGAACTTCACGTGGAAATATTAAAGCAAAAAAAGTTGGTTTATGTGTTGCTGGTAGTACAAATATTTTAGCAGAAAAATTAAACATGACTTTACCAATAGAAACTCATTTACTTCAAGCATGTGTTTCTGAACCAATTAAACCAGTTCTGGACAATGTAGTTACATTTGGTGCAGGACACTTTTATGTTAGTCAGTCAGACAAAGGTGAAATGGTAATGGGTGGAGATTTAGATGGATACAATAGTTATGCGCAAAGAGGAAACTTACCAACCTTGCAGCATGTATTGACAGAAGGGATTGCGATGATGCCATTTTTAAGCAAATTAAAAATGCTTAGAACTTGGGGTGGTATTATGGATATGTCAATGGATGGTTCACCAATTATTGATAAAACTCATATTGAAGGTTTGTATTTAAATTGCGGATGGTGTTATGGAGGATTTAAAGCCACACCTGCTTCAGGTTGGACATTTGCTCATACAATCGCACAAGATAGAGTTCATGAATTAAACGCAGGCTATAGCTTAAATAGATTCAGCACAGGCCATCTTATTGATGAGAAGGGACTTGGAACTAAAACCTGGATATCTTAAATGCTTTACATTAATTGCCCACATTGTGGAATGAGATCTCAAAATGAATTTTCATACGGCGGTGACGCAAGTGTTAAAAGACCGGAACTTAATAAAGAAGTTTCTAATCAAGAATGGGATAACTTTGTTTATAATAGAAAAAGTTTAAGAGGAAAGCATTTAGAGTTATGGCAACATATTTCTGGATGTAGACAATGGATAAAGGTTGAGAGAGATACCGCAACCCATGAAATTTTCAGAACCTTTAAAGCTGATGAGGAAGTTGCTTAATGACTCAAGCTTTTAGAATTGAAAATGGTGGGTTAATAAATAGAGATAAAAAATTATCTTTTAAATTTAATGAAAAATCTTACTTTGGTTATGAAGGTGACACATTAGCTTCAGCTTTATTAGCAAATGGAGTTCATTTAGTAGGAAGAAGTTTTAAATATCACAGACCCAGAGGTTTCTTTGGAGCAGGTGTAGATGAACCTTATGCAGTTGTTCAACTTTATAGAAATGGTGAAACAGAGCCAAATATAAAAGCAACAGAACAGGAGTTGTTTGAGGGTTTAGAGGCTAAAAGTGTTAATTGTTGGCCAAGTGTTAATTTTGACATAGGTGCAATCAATAATTTTCTAAAAATTTTTTTACCAGCAGGTTTTTATTACAAAACTTTTATGTGGCCAAAAAGTTTTTGGTATCGAATTTATGAGCCTTTTATAAGAAAAGCAGCTGGTTTAGGTGTAGCTTCAACTAAACATGACAAAGAAAGGTATGAACATAAATACGAATATTGCGATTTATTAATTGCAGGTTCAGGACCTTCGGGATTAGCAGGTGCGTATGCTGCAGCAAAAAATGGAGCTAAAGTAATTTTAGCTGAAGATAAACCAAGATTTGGTGGATCTTTACTAACTAGTGATGTCAATATTGGAAATCAATCAGGAAAAGATTGGGCTGAGGGAATAATTGCAGAACTTAAAACAATGCCAAATGTTGTTGTAAAAAATAGATCTCAAATTTTTGGATACTATGATCACAACATGCTTGTGATGTCAGAAAAAGTTAGTGATCATTTACCATCAACTAAAAAATACCATCCCAATAAAAGACTATGGTACATTCGTGCAAAAGAAGTTTTGATTTCCTCTGGATCAATTGAAAGACCGATAGTTTTTGGAAATAATGATACGCCAGGAGTTATGCTTTCTTCAGCTGCTAAAGAATATTTAAAAGTATATGGTGTTTTAGTTGGAAGAAAACCATTGGTATTTACAAATAACGATAGTGGATATGAAACAGCAATTGAATTTAAAAAACATGGAGTAGATCCAGTTATTTTAGACTCAAGGAAAAACGCTGAGTCAGAAATAATTGATGAAGCAAAAAATTTAGGAATTATCATTAAAAATTCATATGTTGTGGTTGCAGCACAAGGATACAAAAAAGTAAAATCTGCAGATATTGCAAGTATTTCAGAAGATAAAAAACAACTTGGTAAAATAGAACATATTCAATGTGATTGTATTTGTGTTTCAGGTTTTTGGACACCATCTATTCATTTAGCTTCACAATCAGGAAATAAAACAAAGTTTAAAGAAGAAATTGATGCATTTGTTCCAGGGCAATCAAAACAAAATGAAATCACTTTAGGTGCAGCTAATGGTATATTTTCACTTAATGAAACATTAAAAACTTCATTTAAAGCAGGAAGTGAATTATCAAAAAAATTAACTAAAAAAGATAATGAGATAGCTATTCCAAATGTTGTTGAAAAGAAATCTTCTCAACATGATAAGTTTTGGTGTGTTCCATTACCAAAAGGTAAAAATTATAAAAGATTTTTAGATTTTCAAAATGATGTAGCAGTATCTGATGTAGAAATAGCTTTAAGAGAAGGTTATCGATCAATTGAACACGTTAAAAGATATACCACTCTGGGAATGGCAACTGATCAAGGAAAAACAAGTAATTTAAATGGATTGCAATTAGTATCCGAAATTGAAAACAAAGTAGTTCCTGCAGTAGGTCATACAACTTTTAGACCTCCATATACTCCAGTTTCTATTGGAGCAATAGTAGGAAGAGAGGTTGGAAAACATTCAAAACCAACAAGAAAATCTCCAATGCATTCATGGCATGAAAAAAATAATGCAGTTTTTGTTGATGCGGGTGTTTGGTTAAGACCAAGATATTATAAAAGAGGAAATGAAAATTTATTTGAGGGATCAAAAAGAGAAGCAAAAAATGTGAGGACAAATGTAGGTGTTTGCGATGTAACTACGTTAGGTAAAATAGATATTAAAGGACCAGATGCAGCGGAGTTATTAAACAGGGTCTATACAAATGCATGGTTGAAGCTACCAGTCGGTAAAGCCAGATATGGAGTAATGTTAAGAGAAGATGGAATTGTTATGGATGACGGAACAACTACAAGAATTTCAGAAAATCATTATCATATGACCACTACTACAGCTCAAGCGGCAAACGTTCTTTCTCATTTAGAATATTATTTGCAACTAGTTTGGCCTGAATTAAATGTGAATGTAGTTTCAACTACAGAACAGTGGGCTGGAGCAGCTATCGCTGGACCTAAATCTAGAGATTTATTGCAAAAATTATTTCCAAATTCTGATGTATCAAATGAAGGTTTACCATTCATGGGCTATATGGAGGGAGATTTATTTGGTGTTAAAGCAAGAATATTTAGAATTTCGTTTTCAGGTGAGCTTGCTTATGAAGTAAATGTTGAGTCTGATTATGGAAATTTTATGTGGGAAAAAATAATGGAAATTGGTGAAGAATTTCAAATTCAACCATATGGAACAGAAGCATTATCAACTCTTAGAATTGAAATGGGACATGTTGCTGGATCAGAACTTGATGGTAGAACAATTCCATATGATAACGCTTTGGAGGGTCTTGTTAGTAAAAAGAAAGATTTTATTGGAAAAAGATCACTACAACGATCTGCATTTACTACTGAAGATAGACAAAGGGTAGTAGGAGTAGTTCCGTTAGATAAAAAAACAAGTATCCCAGAGGGCTCTCATTTAGTTAAAGATGATAAAGCACCATTGCCAAATCCAAAATTAGGTCACATCTCTGCATCATGCTGGAGTGTTGAATATGACAATCCTTTTTCTTTAGCAATTTTAAAAGATGGAAAAAATATGATTGGTGAAAAGCTTTTTGCGATGTCGCCACTTAAAAATAAAGTAATACCAGTTGAAATAGTTTCATCACATTATGTAGACCCAAAAGGTGAAAGGGTTAGATCATGACATTAATTTCAGCTTTATCAAATGTTCATGAGAAAGGTCAATTTGGAGATTATGAAGATAAAAATGAAAATGATATACTTAAAATATCTGAAATCAAAAATTTATTAATTGTTCAAATAGTTCAGTACAAAAATTCTTCAGTTTCATTTGAGAGTATTGATATTGATGGTTTAAAATTAAAAAATGAACCTTTAACCGTAGTATTTAATGAAACTACAAGGATTATGTGGAATGGACCAAAAAACTGGCTTTTAGTTTCAACAAAAAAAGATTTAAAAAAAAATGTAGTAGACAAATTTAAAGATACAGATTTTGCTATAACAGATTTATCTCATTCTAGAGCCATTATTGAAATCGAAGGAAATGATACGATAGAAGTTTTGAAAAAAGGATGTCCTTTTAATTTTAATACATTGGATAAAAATAATTCAATTAACTCAACTTATAATGGAATAGCTTTCACTGTAGATAGGTTGGGTGAAGATCCAAATAAAGTAAGGTTATTTGCTCTAAGAAGTTTTGGCGAATCTTTGTATCATTCAATTACAGACGCATCTCTAGAGTTTGGCTTTAAATCTATATAAGCCTAAATCTTCAATCTCTTGTTGCAATATAAACGCCTATAGAAGTTATTAGAAATCCAATTAAATCTAAGCTAGTTAAACTTTCATTTAAGAAAAGCCATGCCATAAAAGCAGAGGTTGCTGGAATTAAAAAAAATATAGAAACTGTTTTGTTTGCTGAATTTTTTTTAATTAAAAACATTAATATTGTAAATGCTCCAAATGATACCAAAAATATTTGATGGCTCATTGCAATAATAAATGTTTGTGAGAAATTAATATATGAATCAACAAACAAAATAATTATTGATAAATGAAATATACATCCACCAATAGCTTGATTCATATTGCTTACAGATAAAGGAAGATTATTACTTAATTTTTTTTGCCATAAAGTAGAAAATGTAATTGCCAATAAAGCTATTATCGTTGCGATCAATCCCATAGCTGGTATTTTAGAGCCAACATCAAAACCCAACACAAGACCTGCGCCAGCGAATCCTAATAATACACCTATCCACTGTTTAGTAGACACTTTTTCATTTAAGATTGGACCACTCAATGCATTTGTAAGAACTGGTTGCAAGGTCACAATTAAAGCAGCAATTGCTGTAGGCATACCAATTGAAATTGAGTAAAAGACACCCCCAAGATAAAAACCATGAAATAATACCCCACTAAAAAAAAGATTCAAAAAAGTTTTTTTTACTAACTAATACTTTTTGTTTTGAATAAATAGAAAATAAAAAAAAACCTAGGGCAACTAAAGCAAATCTAAATGCTAAAGCAGCAAATGGATCACTATTATCTATAATTGGCTTAGTTGTTATGAATGCAGAAGACCATAAAACTATAAATATGAAAGGGAATATTTTAATCATTATACTCAATAAACAAATAAATTAATCAAAATCAAATAAATACCTATAATGAACAAATTAGATGTAGCAATAAAAGAACAAATCACTTAAGTTTTAAATATGATCTTAAAAGTATTAAGAATTTTTACAATTATTCTTTCCTTTTTCTTTTTAACAGGTTTTGTTTCTGTTTTTTCAATTCTTGGTCCAGGCGTGACAGCACTTACTTCAGGCAATTTGTATAAAGCAGGAGCACAATTTATAATTAATAAAAGCATAGAAAAAGAAACTGGAAAAGATTCTTTAACTTTAATCAAAGAAGAAATAAATAAAAATTTAATTAAAGAGGAAATAAATAAAAAAATTTCATTAAATGAGGATTTACGACAATTAGTTGAAAAAAGAATAAAAATTACTAGACAAAAATTAGAAAATCAAAATTTACAAAAATTAGTTAAAAAACGAATAATGGTCACTAGATCAAAACTTAATTTAAATAATATTACTCAATAATATTTAGATATATAAGATTTTCTTGATTAGTTTCTTTACACCACATTTCATAGCTTTCACAAACTCTCCATAGATGATCAAAAGCTCGTTGAGAAATCTCTAATGGAAAATGACTTTTTGTATAATAAAGTTTAGGTATTTTCATTAAAAATTTTACCATAGAATCTTTTTGAAGTTCTAAAAGTCTCAAAGTTTCTTGATTTATTTTTTTTTTACTAATTTGATCGATAAATTCATTATTCTTTAATTGTAAAAACCATTTATCATGAAATTCTCCTGAACTTAATAAATCATATTCTTTAGTGGTCATAAAAATTTCAAATGCCTGTATATTGTTAACTTCAGGATTTTGTTTTTTAATTTTAATTAGATTTGAATAAACAAATTCAGCAGCTCTTAAAACATATGGTTTTTCGTTGTTATCAGACATATTTAATTTTTATGCTTAATCATAGCTGAATGAGCTAAAATTAAATTGGGATCTAAAAATATTTTAGAAGATTTTACATTTTTAAAAGATTTAAATGCAAAGATTGCAATTGGGAGTTCTGTACAACCTAAAATTATTTTTTTACATTTCATCTTAACTAATGAATTGATAGCTGGTTTGATTACTTTTGCAGCAGATTTTACATTACCCATTTTAACAAGTTTAATAGCTTTATTAACTGATGATTTTTGAAGTTTATGAGAAGGCTCTATTAACTGATAATTTTTTTCAAAAATTTTTTTATAAACCCCAGTATTAAGGGTTCCTTCAGTTGCTAATAGACCTATTTTTGAGTTTTTTTTACATTTTGTTTTTGTAAATTTGAAAACTTCTTTTGGCATATTGATTATTGGAATATTGATTTTTTTTCGTAAATCATCAAACCAATAATGAGCTGTGTTACAAGGGATAACTATAAATCTACATTTATTTTTTTCTAAAAGCTTACAACCTTTCAATAAACTTTTTAAAACCTTGTTATATTTTTCTTTGCTTACTTTGTTAGTAGATTTGTTTGATAGACTTTTTGTTTGAGAACCTATTGACTCAGGTCTTCCAGGAATATTTGATTTATTATAAAGCAAAAATAACGGGTACTCTTGATCAATTTTTCCTCTATTTAAAACTGCAAGCTTATTACAAAAATCTAGACCAGCTTGAGTTCCCATTCCTCCTAAAATTCCAATCATTTTTTTTGCTTAATTTATTAATTTAAATTTATAATTAACAATTGTGTTTAAAGGTTGTTTTTTAAATTGGTATTGGCTGAAAAATAAATTTACTAATAAATAAATAGTTTATCTTCAGCCAATAGGAAGTGTGAAATTATGCAGTTTTTAAGTTAACTGCTGAAGGACCTTTAGGACCATCTTCAACATCGAAAGTCAAAGCCTGACCCTCATCTAAACCGTTCATACCAGCATCTCTTACTGCTGAAACATGTACAAACACATCTTTTTCTTTATCTTCTCTTTCAATAAAACCAAAACCTTTGGTTGGATTGAACCACTTTACTTTACCTTGTAGACTCATATTTATCTTCTTACTTTTTGTTATATTTAATTATTACTTATAATTAAGTAATATTGGCTTTCTTTAGATTTTATTGGGTTTTGTCAACAAAATTGATCAACTATTAAAAATAATTTTTTAAACATCTTCAATAAGCATAGTTAAATAAACAGAATTGATGTCTTTTTTATAGTGTGCAAAAGGCTCGCATACTGTGAAACCAGTTTTTTTGAAAAGTTTTCTTGCTGGTAGAAAAAAATCACCTGCTCCTGTTTCGATACTTAATCTTTTTATCTTAAGTTTTTTAGCTTCATTGATTAAATGATTGATTACATTTATCCCTTGGCCTTGCTTTCTAAAATTGTCGTGAATTCTTATCGATTTAAATTCCCCATGTTCTTTACTCAAAAATTTTAAAGCACCGCAACCGATAAGTTTTTTATTATCCCACAAACTCCAAAATTTAATTGAGGGTACTTTTAAACCAGGAATATCCAAAACGTGGGCACTTCCCTCTGGTGAGGCAGCTCTAAGCTCAACAAAATGTTTGATTAGAAGCTCATTTACTTCTAGATTATCAAAATTACCTTCTATCGATTTTAACATTTATAATAAAGTTGTGATATGGCCCATTTTTCTTTTTTCTTTTATATCTTTTTTTAAATAATCAAAGAAAAATTCATTATCATTAAACTTTTGTAAGTTTCTATAATGAGTAATTTGACCGCCAAGCAAATTCATCATTTTAGCATTAGATATTTTTTTTAAAGGAATTTGTTCTAAACCACACACAGCTCTTACATGATTTTCAAATTGACTCACATTAAAAGCATTTATTGTTAGATGTCCTGAGTTATGTACTCTAGGTGCAATCTCATTAACATAAAGATTATCATTTCTGTCAATAAAAAATTCTACACATAAAGTTCCGACATATTTAAGTTCTTCAGCAATTAGCATTGCCCAATCTTTAGATTGATCAAAAATCTTTTCATTAATTTCAGCAGGTATTTTCGAATATTTTAAAATTTGATCTTCGTGAGTGTTTTCTATTGGTTCATAAATTTCATATTTATTATTACTAAACCTTGTAATTATAATTGAAATCTCTTTTTTTAATTTTACAAGTTTTTCAAGAATATATCCTTTTGAAAAATCAATATTTAATGAATGAAGCTCATCACCAGAATTTATTGGATATTGACCTTTGCCATCATAACCAAGTGTTGTTGTTTTTAATATTCCTGGTAAAAAATCTTCTAAAGCATCTATGTCGGTTTTTTTTTCAATCGAAACATATCTTGTTGTTCTAATATTTAACTTATTAACAAAATCTTTTTCAGCCAATCGATGTTGAATTAATCTGTTAATGGAAGGCTTTGGTAAAACAGTTTTAAATTTATTAATTTCATTTAATGTTTCGAATGGAATATTTTCAAATTCAAAAGTGACTAAATCAACTTGATTTATAAATTCTGATATTTTTTCTTTATTATCATAACTTCCAGCAATAAATTGGTTACAAAAATTTTGTGCGGGCGCATCTATGTCATCACAAAAAACAACAGTTTTAACATTTAATTTTTTAGCTGCTATTGCAAGCATACTTCCAAGTTGACCACCCCCAATGATACCAAGATTAATTTCTGACATTTTATTTTGGTGATTTCTTTACTGACTTAGTTTGTGATGTTCTAAAATTTTTAAGTTTTTTTCGAACATTTGAATTATTATTAGCAATTATTGCTCCAGCTAATAAAGCAGCATTAATGGCGCCATCCTCTCCTATAGCAAGAGTTCCTACAGGTATTCCTTTAGGCATTTGTGCAATTGATAATAAACTATCCAAACCTTTAAGTTTTTTACTTTCAACAGGAACGCCAAGTACTGGTACATGTGTAAGTGCCGATATCATGCCTGGAAGATGAGCAGATCCTCCAGCACCGGCAATTATTACTCCTATATGATTTTGCTCAACTTTTGCAGCATATTCATACATTCTTTGTGGTGTTCTGTGAGCAGATATAATTTTTGTTTCAAATGAAACTCCAATTTTTTTTAGGGTTTTTTCAGCTAGTTTCATTACTTTATAGTCAGATTGACTTCCCATTATGATTGAAACTTTTAATTTATTATTTTTTTTCATGAAAATTGATCAATCTGTTTATTTCAAAATTAACTTAAAATTTCAATAAAATTAATAGTAATTAAAATACATATTGATTAGAGTTAAGCATACTATGAATTATAAAATCGATAATCTACAATATTGTAATTGGTCGAGAAAAATCTTTGAGATCAACAGATCTGCTGGTTTAGATGCTGTTCATGTTACTATCGTTTATCATGAAGATTTTGATGAATTACAACTTGAAATTAAAAAATGGGAAAAATTATTTCATGAAAACTCAGACCTAATTTTTCCTGGTAAGAATTTTAAAGATATCGATAAAGCTAATAAAGAAAACAAAACTGCAATATTTTTTGGTTTTCAAAACTGTTCTCCAATTGAAGATGATATAAAACTTGTTGAAAAGGTTCATCAATTAGGATGTAGATTTATGCAACTTACTTATAATAATCAATCTTTACTAGCAACAGGGTGTTATGAAAAAGTAGATAGTGGTGTCACAAATTTTGGACGTGAGGTTATAAGAGAAATGAATAGAGTTGGACTTGTGGTTGATATGTCACATTCTGCAGAAAAAAGTACTCTAGATGCAATTGAGTTGAGTGAGAAACCAGTTGCTATTACTCATGCCAATCCTTCTTTTTGGCATCCAGCTAAAAGAAACAAATCTTCTGATTTATTGAAAATTTTAAGTGATAGTGGCGGTATGTTGGGCTTGTCATTATATCCTCATCATTTAAAAGATAATACAAATTGTACTCTAGATAGTTTTTGTGAAATGGTGGCAAAAACAGCTGAAATAATGGATGTAAAAAAAATAGGAATAGGTTCTGATCTTTGTTTAGATCATCCAGACACTGTTGTTGAATGGATGAGAAATGGATCATGGTCAAAAAGTAAAAATTTTGGTGAGGGGTCAAAAAATAAACCAGGTTTTCCAAAGCAACCGGATTGGTTTCTTGATGCAAGAGGATTCGTAAATATTGAAAAAGGTCTTAAAAAAGTAGGATTTTCAGATACCGAGACACATGGAATACTTGGAAATAACTGGTACAACTTTTATAAATCTATTTAATTATGAAAGTAGAACTAAGAGACCCAAATAAGATAATGAAATTATCAAGGCTAGGATCTTTTCATCAATCAAAGTTATCTTTTTTAAGAAGCTTCCTTAATGAATTTAAAGAATGGGAATATAAAAGAGATCTATTTAATTTGAATGAAAATGGTTTTGGAGAAGCTGTTTATTCATTTAAAAAAAATAAAAGAGTTTATTCTTTAGTTTGTTTTGCAAATGAAATTAAAGATGAAGAAAGATCAGATAGAGTTATTGCTACAAAATGGGATGCAGCTTTTACATTACATGATGGGGTTCCTACAAAAAATGATATTGAAAGATTAAAAAATGAAGTTCCAAAACAAGAAGTTGGTAGACTTTCATATAAAGAATTAACTTTATCTAGAGCAAACAAATCATTAAGAATTTATAATCACGTAGTTGAAAGTTTGAGCAAAGGTCAGCAGCCAGATTTAAACTTATTATCAAAAGTAGGTTATTTATATAGAACTACGGCAGTATATGGCTCAGGTAAATTTGGCCTTGCAGATCGATTTAGAATTAAAAATCGTGAAGAAATTAATGGTCCATTTAGATTAGAAATGATGTTGGTTTATTTGGTAAGACAATTTACTTTTGATCAAGTTAATCATGTTGCTTATCATAAAAATCCAAAAAAAGCTGTTAAGCTAGACGATAATATTTGTAAAAACTTGGGAATTGGTAATTCTACAGGCTTGGGTATGGCTCCATTTATAGTCAATCACCCAACTCTATTAAATAATTGGATTTTAAGTAGAGAAAAGGCACTTAAAAAAATTAGAGAAATCAAAAATGTAGAAAGTCAAGATGGTGATTTATTTATAGATTGTGTAAAAAAATCATTAATAAATATTACAAGCTGGAATACTGATAGCGAATATCAACAAAAAAAAATTTCTTCATTATTAAAGGATGTTGAAAAATTTTTAAACTTTATAAATAAAGATTTTAATTTTGAGAGCGAATATCCTTTTAACAAAATATATCAATGGTTAGAGGATAATACTTGTGAGGAATGTATTGAATACATTGTATCAATAATGATGGAACCCTATAACAATATTGTAAATCCTTTGGTAAAACAAATGAGCTCAGATGAAGAAAAATATTTTAATATTCCAGCGCATAGAAAAGTTGAAGAATTGCGGAATATTATTGAAGCAAAGTATCCTAATATTTTAAAAATTAATTTTGAAGAAAAAGAAAATAATAAAAACTTTTGGTTTATTTCAAAAAATAAAGAAGAACCTAGATTGGCGGATCGTTTTGAAGAGCATGGATCAGAATTAGAACAGCCTTTAGCAATTGCGAGAGATATAAAAAAACTTTATGACAAATTATTAGTCTCAAAAAATAATTTAACTATTGCTGAGTTTTTAACATTAAATTCTGAGTTAAGACATGTTGTAAGGAGAGCGTTCATCGTAGAAAAATTTCCTTATTCAGAAATACAAGATAATATAATTGGTAAAGATTTAATGCCAATTGATATGCTGAGACTAAAATTATCTTTTTTTGGGGCATTAAAATTTGATCCAAGATCTGACAAATGGTTAAGGATTTGTATGTTCCAAGGAGCTCCACTTCCAAATGAGCTAAAAAGTTATGACGAGCAGTGGGTATATAAAACTAATATTTAATAATGAAATCATTGAGTGAAATTGAAACTACTGTAAAAAGAGCTTCAAAAGCAGTTGGATATTCTTGGGGTGTTTCTGAGGAAACAGGGAAAAGTATAAGGTTATTAGAGTTATTTAGTTTACCAGGTATTAAGCATCTTAAAGAATATTTTAATGAAAAAAATAAAAGAAAATTTGAAAATTTAAATTTAATTAATGAAAATAATTCTTCCTCAAACAATCCTTACTGTCCAATTACTTTAGGTGTTAGTTTTTTAGATCAAATAAATATTTTAGAAAATTTAAAAAAAATTGAATTCAAAAATGTTGCTTATCCAATAATTTTTATCTCTTTCATAAGTCGTTCATCAGAAATAATTGGAAAGAAAATCTATTTAAAAATAGATGAAAAAAAAATTTTATTAAACTTAAATGTAAATATTAGTTCAAATTTTATTGATCAAGAATTTCCGAAGATAGCGAATACAATTGAGGTCAATCTACTTGAAAATGAAGACAACTTTACAGACGATGAATGGAATAATTTATACAAGTTATCCGAAGAAACTTTTGTTGAAGAGAGTGACAGTTTAAAAGAAGGTGCGGCAGGTGCTGGTTTAACTGATAATGATTGATAAAATTGACGATAAAAATCTTAAGATAGATACTGAAGAATTAAATAATATTTGCGATGAATGCAAAGAAGAGGACGAGAGTGTTACTCAAAATTTAATTCTTACTGGATTTAAATTATGTAAATCTTGTAGAGTATCTAAAACTATTTTTCCAATTTAACTAATTTGACTAACTGGGAGCATATTCATTTTACTCATTACAAATGAGATAGATAAAAATGCAATAATTAAAAATGATAAAAGCACAATTCCAAAAGATTTAAAATTAGATTTTAAACTTAATATTTGTTTTGTTGAAATTATTAAACCTGCAAAAATCCAAAACTGGGTAAGAAAAATTATTGGTATCATTAAATCCGGTGTGACAGCGAAAAATCTTAATAAACCAGGAGCATGTGCAAAACCAACAGCTGTTAATACTTTTTTGAAAGAAACTTTGGTTTGCTTATCGGGAAATAATTTAACTCCAATTACAAAAATAAAAATTGCCCATATAAGCCAAGTAACTATTGCAGTTAGGCCTGACATTGCTATAGCTGTTTTAATAATAGTATTTGCAGCTACTGCTCCAGCAATACCATCTAGGATCATTATTATTCCAGCAAAGTATATTGATGCTTCTCCAAAATTTTTATTATCTGAATAAAGAGTTTTATCTAATTTTATTGACTTAAAAATTATATTTAAAAATTCAGCAAACATTAATTTTTTTTATTTTTATTTTTTTGAGCCTTATAAGAAACAATTAATGGAAATATTATTAAAGCAATAGCAATGATAATGCAAACTGCTATTAGAAAACTTTTGGTCATTAGAATTGAAAAGGGGAGCTGAAATTGGCTCCCCCTTAGTAAATTTTAGCCTTTTACAACTTCTCTAGTATTTGCGTTGAAAGACTCTTTGAATGGAATATCCACAACTACAGCATCTACAGGTGTTCCTGCAGTGTCGGAGTATTTTTCTGGAAGATGAACTTTAAACTTAGTTCCAACTGTACCTTTTGGAAATCCATTAGGGTTTAAAGTTCCGTCAAACGGAACATATCCCATAGCAATGTTTGTTTTCTTTTCTGGATGCCACCATGGTGAAGTAATAAATCCTACTGGATCTCCACCA
Source organism: uncultured Pelagibacteraceae bacterium (assembly GCA_902555535.1). Taxonomy (GTDB): domain Bacteria; phylum Pseudomonadota; class Alphaproteobacteria; order Pelagibacterales; family Pelagibacteraceae; genus Pelagibacter. The sequence continues at coordinate 56,092 of CACDTB010000004.1, forward strand.
TTTTCTGGTGATACCAACCAAAAGTCAGGCGCATAATCATCAATAGGCTTACCACCCAATTCCATTCCAACTAATTGAAGTTTATAAGGTTTTTTTCCAGCTTTTATATCTGCTCCCATTTTCTCTAAAGCAGCTTTACCAACATAATCAGCTTTTTTATTCCATTCACCTTTACCGGATAATGAAACTTGATAACCTAAATTACATTGGAAAGGATTATGTTGTTGATCCATGTCTTGTCCCCAAGAAAGAATACCTGCTTGTATTCTTCTATGGTGCGCAGGCGCAATAACCATCAAGTTATGTTTTTTTCCTGCATCTAATACTGCATTCCACATATCTTCAGCATATAAAGTTGCATTTCTTAAGTATATCTCATAACCAGCCTCTCCTGAAAAACCAGATTGAGAAATTACACAACTTCTTCCACCAATTGTTGCTTCTGCTAATCCATAGAAAGGCATATTATCAAAGTCAACTTGATCTCCACAAAGGTCTTTCATTAAAGCTTTTGATTTAGGACCTTGAATTTGTACTGGACATGCATCAATTTCTTCAATTGTACAATTAAATCGTCCA
>CACDTB010000005.1 GCA_902555535.1 uncultured Pelagibacteraceae bacterium
GATTTATTAAATTTAATCAAGATATGAAGTTTAATATAATTATTAGATCAATATTAAATTATAAAAATCAATCTGAAATCTCTGCTGCATCTGGAGTAGTATTAGATAGTTCACCAAATAAAGAGTTTAATGAAAATTATATTAAAGCAAGATCATTATTGGAGTTATTTAAATGATTTACATAATTGATCATCAAGACTCTTTTACTTGGAATGTTGTTCATCAATTTGCAAAATTTGATAAAGTAATTTGCTCAAACTATTATGAAGTAAATGATAAATTGCTTGATAAAAGTGATGTGATCGTTTTATCACCAGGACCTGGATCACCTAAAGATTATCCTACTACTTCAAAAATTTATAAAAAATACAAAGGAATGAAAAAAATTATTGGCATTTGTCTTGGTTATCAAATGATTTTGCATAATGAAGGAGGCAAAATAATACAGCAAAGAAAAATTTATCATGGTTTTCAATCCAAAATAAAAACAAATAATCAAAGTAAAATCTTTAAAAATAATCAACAGTTTAAAGTTGGAAGATATCATTCATTAAAATTATTGGAGCCATTTAAATCGAACTCAATTAAAATAACTATGAGATGTAGTAAAACAAAAATACCAATGGGTCTTGAAGATAATCAAAATAAAATATATGGATTTCAATTTCATCCAGAATCTTTTTTAACAGAAAATGGCAACACTCTTATTAAAAAAATCTTATCAGCTTAGTAATCTTAAAGAAGTTACTTTCAAAGACCTTTGGGGGTCAAGAGGTGTATTTACTACAATGCGAATGATTGGAAAACCTCCTAAGTTAATACTTTTAAAACCGCATATAGAGAACTTAATAAAATCTACAAAAAAATATGGAATAAGAAAAAAAAATTTAAAAAACATTATTGAACATTTAATTAACAAAAATACTTTATCCAAAGGTCCTGATAATTTATTTCGTATAGCGTTAAATAAAAAACTAATATCAGTATCAATTAGAAAAAGATCGAAACCGAAGAGTAATTTTAATCTTTTATTATTTAAATATAAACGAGTAGAGCCAAATTTTAAAAATTTATACTATAAAAAAATATTAGCAAAATTAAGTAAAGTTGATACAACTAAATTTGATATTGCTTTAGTCGCAAATGAAAAGATTTTAGAAACTGGTACTTCAAATTTAGTTTTTGTGAAAAATGGAAAGATCTTTTCACCTAAAAAAAATTGTTATTTTGGAAATACGCTTAAATTTATAAGTAAAAAAATAAAAATTAATTTTAAAAATATTTCAGTTAAATCAATTAATGATTACGAAGAAATCATCCTTATTGGATCTGGTAAAGGGGTAACATCAGTATCAAAAATAAAGGAACTTAAATGGAGAAGAAGAAAGACAAATTGCTACATTAAGTTAAATAAAATATATAACTCTCTTGTTTAAATATGATAGATCCAAATAACCCGTGTATATTTTGCAAAATCAGAAAAGAAGAGCTTCAGTTTGAAAACCAATTGGCATATTCATCAATAGATAGTTATCCTGTTTCAGAATTTCATAGTCTTATAGTGCCTAAAAGACATGTCGAGACATACTTTGAGCTTACTAATGAAGAAATTCAGGCATGCAATGAGTTAATTTTAAAAACTAAAGAAAAAATTCTAAAACAAGACTCTAGTGTTAAAGGTTTCAATATAGGTACAAATGCTGGAAAAGTTGCAGGTCAGTCAATCATGCATTGCCATATACATTTGATTCCCAGAAGAAAAGGGGATGTTAAAAAACCCCAGGGCGGAGTTAGAGGCGTTATACCAAGCAAACAGCATTACACACGTAAAACCTGAGTTGTTATTAAAGACAAATTGACCAATACTTTTGGTTGAACTCTATAAGTTTCTAGAATAGAAAACCTTAAATTAATTCAATTTTATTTTACAAGGGTATTAAAAATGTTTGCAACAAATCCTTTTTCAATTCTAGCTGAAACAGTTCCATCTATAGTTATGCAAGGTTTTGTAGTGTTAATGGTTTTATTAATTGTTGCAGGCACTCTTTTAGACATAATTCATAAAAAGAATGTGAAATACTTTTTTGAAAACGCCAAGAAAGCAAAAAAAAATGCGACCAAAGAACTGTCGACTGGTGAAAGAATTGCAGTTGTTTCAAAAACAATAGCATATGACATCGGAACTACATCAGAATTAGGGGCGGGCAAAAGAAGAGTAGCGCATGTTCTTGGTATGTACGGTACTATATTGTTTTGGGTTGGCTCTGTTGTGATGATATTTTGTTATTCATCAGCAAATGCAGAAACTCCGACTATTTGGCCAATGATCTGGCATATTGGCGCTTTGATGACGATCTTGGGCGGATCATGGTTTTGGTTCTTTTTAAGAGTTGATGTTTATTCTGAAGCGCAACCTTGGTACAGAATTATTAAAGCAGATTTATTTGTATTAGCTCTGATTGCAACTTCCTTAACTGGATTAATTTGGTCATATCTTCAAGGTTTAAATTTAGAAGGAAGATGGGATGCAACTTTATTTTTAGTATTATTTGTAGTTTCAAACCTAGTTTTATTTGGAGGAGTTTATTGGTCTAAGTTTGCACATATGTTTTATAAACCTGGGGCAGCAATACAAAAGAATTTAGCTGAAGCAGATGGTTCAAGAGATAATTTACCACCACCTGCAGAAGCACCTGAACAATTTGGTTTGGGTATTAAAAGAGAACAACCTAAACATTATTAATTATGATAAAATTAAAAAAGGAGAAAGAATAATATGTCAACATTTGTTTATATGACAAGATGTGATGGCTGTGGTCATTGCGTAGATATTTGCCCATCAGATATAATGCATATTGATGAAAACATTAGACGTGCAAAAAATATAGAACCAAACTTTTGTTGGGAATGTTATTCTTGTGTCAAAGCTTGTCCTAATCACGCCATTGATGTAAGAGGGTATGCAGACTTTGCTCCAATGGGACATAGCGTTAGAGTAAGAAGAGAAGAAGAAAAGGGAACAATCTCTTGGAAAATTAAATTTAGAAATGGAACTGAAAAAAATTTCGTATCTCCAATTACAACAAAGCCTTGGGGAAAATTTATTCCAAAATTAGCTGAAGGAGACAAACCTAATCAAGGAGAGATAAATTCACAAAGATTATACACAGAACCTGAAGGGTTAAATATAGATGGAGAGCTTCCAACTGTGCCTAAAGAGTCCTTCAAAAAAGGAGTTTACTATTAATGGCTAGTCACAAAACACATTACGAAGATTGCGATATATTAGTTGTCGGTGGAGGTATGGCCGGTACTGGTGCTACCTTTGAGGCAAGACACTGGGGTAGAGACATGAAAATTGTTTGTGTTGAAAAAGCTAACATTGATAGAAGTGGAGCTGTTGCTCAAGGACTTTATGCGATTAACTGTTACATGGGAATGCAGTGGGGCGAAAACCAACCAGAAGATCACGTAAGATATGCAAGAAATGATTTAATGGGAATGGTAAGAGAAGATTTAGGTTATGACATGGCTCGTCACGTAGACTCTACAGTTCATATGTTTGATGAATGGGGTTTGCCTATGATGAAGAACGAAGAAACTGGAAGATACTTAAGAGAAGGTAAATGGCAGATAATGATCCATGGTGAAAGTTATAAACCGATTGTTGCAGAAGCTGCAAAAAAATCTGCAGATAAAATTTATAACAGAATAATGATTACTCATCTTCTAATGGATGAGTCTCAAGATAACAGAATTGGTGGAGCAGTTGGATTTAATATGAGAACAGGTGATTTCCATGTATTTAGAGCAAAAGCAGTAATTGTTGCTGCTGGAGGAGCTTCACATATATTTAAACCAAGAGCAGTTGGAGAAGGAATGGGTAGAACTTGGTATGCACCATGGAGTAATGGATCTGCATATGCATTACCTATTGCAGCAGGTGCAAAGATGACTCAAATGGAAAATAGAATTGTATTATGTAGATTTAAAGATGGTTATGGTCCGGTTGGAGCATATTTTCTTCATTTAAAAACATATACTCAAAATGCTAATGGCGAAAATTATGAGAAAAAATGGTATGACCAAACTAAAGAGTTAGTTGGAGAATATATTGACCATCATCCAACACCAACTTGTTTGAGAAACCATGCATTTATTCAAGAAGTAGCTGCAGGCGGTGGACCAATTCATATGGTAACTACTGAGGCTTTCCAAGATCCACATTTAGAAACAGTAGGCTGGGAAAATTTCCTGGGTATGACCGTTGGTCAAGCTGTTGTTTGGGCATCTCAAAACATAGATCCAAAATACACAAATCCAGAGTTAACTACATCTGAACCTTATGTAATGGGTTCTCATGCTACTTGTTCCGGAGCATGGGTTAGCGGTCCTGAAGACTTATCACCACCAGAATATTTTTGGGGTTACAATAGAATGCTAACAATAGACGGACTATTTGGTGCAGGAGATACAGTTGGAGGTAGTGCACACAAGTTTTCATCTGGTTCTTTTACTGAAGGTAGGTTAGCTGCAAAAGCCGCTGTTAAATATATTGAAGATAAAAAAGCTGAGGGTGTTAAAGTTTCAGATAAACAGTGTGAGGATTTCAAGACTGCGGTTTATAAACCACTTGAAAACTATACAGTTGCCAGAAATGAGATCACTGGTGGAACAGTTTCTCCTAGTTACATATCCCCAATTCAAGGTCTTCAAAGATTACAGAAAATTATGGATGAATATGTGGGTGGAATTACCTCTAATTACATGACTAATGGCAATATGCTTAAAAGAGGTCTGGAATTGTTAGATTGGTTACAAGAGGATCTTGAACATGTTGGGGCTGAGGATTATCACCAACTTATGAGAGCTTGGGAGCTAAAACATAGAGCTTTGACTTCTCAGTGTGTAACTGAACATACATTATTTAGAGAAGAAACCAGATGGCCGGGATATTATTACAGAGGTGATCATATGAAACTTGATGATGAAAATTGGCATTGTCTTACAGTTTCAAGAAGAGATCCTAAGACTGGTAAATTTAGTATGGAAAAAGTTCCTGTCTACCATATAGTGGATGAAAACGAGAAGAAAAAAGCTTCTTAGTACATTATTTAGTTATATATAATGGATATTTTATCTAAAACAGACGATGAAATATATGAATTAGCTAAACCTCTTTGGGATAATTTAATTAAATCATCTAATCTTAAAGATTATGGAGGGTTTACAAGAGATTTCTCTACCCAAATGCTTTTTGGTGCTAACGAGGTAGAGCTTGGTAAGCAGTGGGCAAATAACAAGCTAATTACTAATCTTCAAGAGACTTTTGAACCTTTTGGAACTCTTAGAAGAGGAGATCATATAACAGTCCTGATCAAACAGAAGAACAAAGAGATACCAGGTGAGTTCCTTGGCAGGCTTGTCTTAGGAGTTGAGGATGACACAGTTAAAATTTTTGGGGCAACAATTTACTAGGTAAAAAAATTCATTAATTTTAAATTATTGTTTGACAAATTTCGTTGTGGGTGTATTGACGAATTTAATGTTACTTTCTAACGTAAAAATTATAAACAAACTTATAAATCTTAAAACTACATTTATTAAAGCAGGAATTATAGTAAGTTTAACCGCTTACTGGGGAGTAATTTTGGTTGGAACGTTTATTACTTTTAATTAAGTTGTTATTTAACAACTTGTAGATTTTTTTATGGAAGTATTTTTACCCATAGCTCAAGTTTTTATTAACCCTATCGAGATACTTTTGTTAAGTGCAATAGTAGGTGTTCTTTCAGGTTTATTTGGTGTCGGTGGAGGGTTTTTAATGACTCCTTTTTTAATTTTTTTAGGGATACCCCCAGCGTATGCGGTTGCAAATGAAGCAAATAATATTCTAGCAACTTCAGTTTCTGGATCCACAACTCATTATTTAAAAAATACTTTAGATTACAAAATGGGGTCTATGATTGTTGTTGGAGGTGTAATTGGAACAACATTGGGTATTTATACATTTACTTATTTTAAAGGTATAGGAAAGATAGATACAGTTATATCTTTAGCTTACATGTACATATTAGCAATAATTGGAACACTAATGTTAGTTGAAAGTTTAGGAGAGATAGATAAAGCCAAAAGAAATGTAATAGTTAAAAAAAAATTACATGTTCATTATTGGATACATGGCCTTCCATTAAGAATGAGATTTCCTAAATCTAAATTATACGAAAGTATATTTACTCCTATCATTATTGGATTATTGGTAGGATTTATTGCAGCGATTATGGGAATTGGAGGTGCGTTTATTTTGGTTCCAGCAATGATTTATATTATTAAGATGCCTACAAAATTAGTTCCAGGAACATCTTTGTTTGTAACTATATTTGTGAGTGTAATTGTTACCTTTCTCCATTCTTTCAATTATGGATCTATAGATTTGTTACTGGTTCTTATGTTGGTTGTTGGTTCAATTATAGGAGTTCAGGTTGGACAAAAATTAGGAGAAAGAATTGATAGTTCTGGTTTAAGAGCTTTATTAGCAATTTTACTGTTAATTGTAGGAATAGCTATTGCATACGATACTTTCTTCGCCAATGAAATTGTAAACGGTGTCACTATTACAACAAGTTCTGATTTAAACTTCTTTTCAACATTCATAATTGATTTTTCAAATGAAATGCCTTTCTTCTACGGTCTATTTACAATTATGTTTGCTATTATTTTAGGTGTTGGAGCAGCATTTATTAGACGTTTTATTTCAAACTTAAGAAAAAAAATATTAGTAAAATCTTAAATTAGAAAACTTTTCAAAGTTTCTATATATATTAAACTTATAATTCCTACCGTTACAGCTGCAATCAAACCAACCACAAATGGTTTATACCCCATTGATTTAAGTTCACCTAAATTAATTGAAATTCCTACAGCTGCCATTGCCATCGTTAAAAATACAGTTGCTAAAATTTTTAAATACTCAATAAACTTAGACCAATAATAAAAATTATCAGTTTCAACTGAAAAGAATTGATCTCCTAAATTTCTTACAATAATCATACCTATGAAACCAATTACAAAATATGGAAAAATACTTAAAATTGAGTATTTTTGCTCTTTAAATTCTCCTCTGTTATATAAGAAAGCAAATAAAGGAATAAGAATTACTAAGAAAGTATTTCTAATTAATTTTGTAACTGTTGCCACATCTAAAGTTTCTGGATTATTAAATTGCTGATCATAAATTAATCCTGCAGCAGCAACTTGAGAGGTTTCATGAATTGAGGTTCCTAAAAATAACCCAACTTTTAAAGCATTATTATCAAAATACCATTCTGCAAAATAAGGGTAAACCAACATGGCGATCACCCCGAACAATGTAATATTAGCTATAGCATAAGCAACTTCTGTTTTTTTTGCATTTATAACCGGAGCTGTTGCAACAATTGCGGTAGCGCCACAAACGCTAGTACCGATAGCAATAAGGTAAGACATTTTTGATGATATAGGGACTTTTTTAATGAGAATTTTAATTAATATTAATACTCCCAATACACAAAAAATTATTAAAGGTATTGCAACAGAGCCAAATTTAATTAAATCAGAAAAACTTAATCGAATTCCCAGAAAAATTATTCCTAATTTTAAAATATATTGTTGTGTAAAATCTAAACCAATCATCATACCTGGTCTTGGAGTGAAAGCATTTCCCATTAATATTCCAAGCAATATTGCAATTAGCACAGTTGAAATTGGGCTTTTTTCGGTACCAAAAATCTCAATGGCTAATACGTTGTTAATACCTTGGGAGAATAAACAAAATATTAAAGCTAAAATAACACCTGGAAAAATTGATTTTACAAATTGAAACTTGATAACCACAGAAATTTTTATGCACTTCTGTAGAGTTTAGTCATCACAAATTCTTTGTGACCTAAAGCCTCTGCACAAGTTAATCTTCCATTAGCTACTCTTAAAGTTGTTTTAATTAGCTCATCTCCAGCTTCAGATAAATTCATTTCTCTAGAAAGAATTTTTGAAACATCACAATCAATATGTTCACTCATATTAACTGCAGTTAATGGATTTGCTGTTAACTTAATTACAGGTTCAATCGGATTTCCAATTATATTTCCTTGTCCCGTTGGAAATAAATGAATATTAAATCCACCAGCAGCTTGAAGAGTAACACATTCTGCTGCAGCAGAAGAAGTATCCATAAAATATAATCCTGGCCCTTTTTCTGGTTCTTCAGCAGGTGTCAAAACATCAATAAATTGTCTCGAACCAATTTTTTGAAAGTTTCCAAAAGCTTTTTCTTCGATTGTTGTTAAACCCCCAGCAATATTACCAGCAGTAGGTTGACTTTCAGATAAATCGTCAGTGGCCTCTTTTAAAATAAAATCATTATAATCGTTCCATGTCTTTTTAAATTTCTCTTGAGCCTCTGGTGTTTTACCCCTTTTTTCACAAACTGTTTCTGCTCCTGTTAATTCAGAAGTTTCACCAAAACACAAATGAACGCCAAGAGGTTCAAGTTTGTCCATTAAATTTCCAACGGTAGGATTTGAGGCTAATCCAGATGTAGTATCAGACTCTCCACATTTTACAGAAATCCATAGATCACTGATTGGACACTCTTCTCTTTGTTTTTCAGATGCCCAAATTGAAAATTCTTGAGCTTTTTTTGATGCTTTCATTATAGTTTCAATATCACCAGCACCTTCAATGCTAAATCCTTCAACTGGTTTACCGGTTTTAGCAACTTCATCTACAATTCTTTTTGTCCATTTTGGCTCAATTCCAATAATAATTGCTGCTGCAACATTTGGATTTTTTGCAGTCCCAATCATAGTTCTGAAATGTAATTCTAAATCTGCTCCAAATTGAAGTCTTCCGTAAGAATGAGGAAGAGCAATTGTTCCTTTGATGTTGTTTGCAACTGCTTCAGCACAAGCATTTGATATATCGTCTACTGGAAGAATGATTACGTGATTTCTTGTTCCGGCTCGGCCGTTTTCTCTTTTATAACCTAAAAAGCTTTTTGGGATTTCCATATAATTACCACTTCTTTGTTTTTACATTATGAACATGTACATGCTCACCTTTTTTAATTGATTTAACTACTTTTCCAATATCGTGACCATATTTTATAATTGTGTCACCTTCATTAAGGTCAGTCATAGCAATCTTGTGACCTAAAGGGATTTCATCTGCTGATTGAATACTAACAGTTTTGTCATTTTCCATTACCCAGCAAGAGCAATCTTGTTTTGGATTGATTTTTTCAATTACAACAACTCCAACGTTGTCTTTTTCATCGTGTATTATAATATCTGTTGCCATATAGTGTCGATTTGTTTGTTTGAATTTTCTAAAATCTTATATATTAATCGCTCAGATTAACAAACGAATTTTATTAATAGTTTAATAAACACTTTAGAGAGGTTCTAGTTTTATGACAAAAATGACAACAGAAGAAGCTTTTGTAAAAGTTTTACAAATGCACGGTATTGAACATGCGTTCGGAATTATCGGTTCAGCCTTTATGCCTATTTCAGATATTTTTCCAGATGCTGGCATTACTTTTTGGGATGTAGCTCATGAAACAAACGGTGGTTTAATTGCTGATGGTTACACAAGAGCTACTGGTAAAATGTCAATGGTTATTGCACAGAACGGACCTGGCATTACTGGATTAGTTACACCAATTAAAACAGCTTATTGGAATCATACTCCTCTTTTATTAGTTACACCACAAGCAGCGAATAAAACAATGGGGCAAGGTGGATTTCAAGAAGTAGAGCAAATGAATTTATTCAAAGACATGGTTTGTTACCAAGAAGAAGTAAGAGATCCATCAAGAATGGCTGAAGTTTTAAACAGAGTTATAGAAAAAGCTATAAGAGGATCTGCACCTGCGCAGATAAATGTTCCAAGAGATTATTGGACACAAGTAATTGATATTGATCTTCCACCAATTGTAAGATTGGAGAGACAAGCAGGTGGAGTAGATGCAATCAAAAAAGCTGCAGACTTATTATCAAAAGCAAAATTTCCAGTTATTTTGTCAGGTGCTGGTGTTGTAATCGGTGGAGCTATTGAGGATTGTAAAAAACTTGCGGAAAAATTAGATGCACCAGTATGTTCAGGTTATCAGCATAATGATAGTTTTCCAGGAAGCCATCCTTTAGCTGCTGGTCCATTAGGATACAATGGTTCAAAAGCTGGAATGGAATTAATAAAACAAGCAGATGTTGTTTTAGCTTTAGGTACAAGATTAAATCCATTCTCTACATTACCTGGTTATGGAATGGACTATTGGCCAAAAGATGCAAGTATTATTCAAGTGGATATGAATTCAGATCGAATTGGTCTTACAAAGAAAGTTACGGTTGGAATTTGTGGTGATGCAAAATTAGTGGCACAACAATTACTAGCACAACTTTCACCAACTGCAGGTGATACAGATAGACAAAAAAGGAAAGATATAATTCATCAAACAAAGTCTGCATGGTTACAAAAATTATCAAGTCTAGATCATGAGGAAGATGATGAAGGTACAGTGTGGAATGAAGAAGCTAGAAAAAGAGATGCAGATAGAATGTCTCCTAGACAAGCATGGAGAGCAATTCAAGCAGGTATGCCAGATGATGTAATTATATCAAGTGACATAGGAAATAACTGTGCAATTGGTAACGCTTATCCTACATTTGAAAAAGGTAGAAAATATTTAGCACCTGGTTTATTTGGTCCATGTGGATATGGTTTTCCATCTATATTAGGAGCAAAAATAGGATGTCCAGACACTCCAGTAATTGGTTTTGCAGGTGATGGTGCTTTTGGAATCAGTATGAATGAGATGAGTTCATGTGCTAGAGAAGAATGGCCAGCTATTTCTATGGTGATTTTTAGAAATTATCAATGGGGTGCAGAAAAAAGAAATACGACTCTTTGGTTTGATAATAATTTTGTTGGTACTGAGTTAGATCCAGAGTTAAGTTACGCTAAAGTTGCTGATGCTTGTGGTTTAAAAGGTATAACAGTTAGAACTATGGAAGAAACCACAAATGCAATAAAGCAGTCTTGTGAGGATCAGAAGAAAGGAATTACAACTTTTATTGAAGTAATTTTAAACCAAGAGCTTGGTGAACCTTTTAGAAGAGACGCTATGAAGAAACCAGTAAGAGTAGCAGGTATTAAAAAAGAGGATATGAAGAAGCAACCTTCTTTAATTTCTTAAAATCTTTTAAATAACAACTAACTATCGTAATCTTCTTTTATGGAAGTTATAAATGATAATAGCTGCAGTTGGATTAACGACCTAAATCCGAGGGATAACATTAAAAAAATCTCATCCAATTTAGATTGTGAATGGTTAATTGTAGGCGCTGGTTATACAGGTTTATCTGCTGCCAGAAAATTAGGTCAATTATATCCTAATCAAAAAATTATTTTAGTAGACGCTCAATTAGCAGGAGAAGGTGCTAGTAGCAGAAATTCAGGATATTTAGTTGATACTACACTTAACGATGGGTTTACGTCTAATAAGGAATTAGAAAGTTATAAAAAAAAAGCAGACATTTATGATTTAGGTATAAAAGTTGTTAAAAAATTTATCAAAGAATATCAAGTTGACTGTGATTGGAATGAATGTGGAAAGTACTTTGCATCATCAAAACTAGAAGATAAAAAAATTTTAATTAATTTTTCAAACACATTATCTCAATTAGGTTTTGAAAATAATTTATTAACCAATCAAGAGCTATCAAATAGATTAGGTACTAATTTTTATAATATAGGACTTTATACAAAAGGTGGAATTTTACTACATCCAGGAAAATTAGTGAGAGCAATGATTGATGTATTGCCAAGCAATGTTTATTTATATGAAAATTCACATCTATTTGATTGGCAAAAAAATAAAAATCTTATTTCTTGTAATTTTAAGAATGGAAGAATTAAAACAAAAAAAATTATTTTTGCTACAAATGGATTTTTGAAATCTTTAGGTATTAAATCAAGTTATAATTTTCCAATTACCTTAACTGCGAGCATGACAAGACCCTTAACTGATGAAGAATTTAAATCTATTGGAGAACCAAAAGAATGGGGTGTATTACCAGTAAAGCCAATGGGAGCAACAGTTCGAATGACTAAAAATAAAAGAATTTTAATAAGAAATACTGCTGAAATTTATAATCCTTTTAAAATGTCTAAATCTGCTTTGTTTAAAAGATCTATAAATCATAAAATAGGAATTAAAAAAAGATTTCCACAATTACCAAATGATATTATTCAATCTTCCTGGTCTGGAGTTGTTTCTAGAACAAGGAATAGTTCTCAGATATTTGAAAAGATAGATGATAATATTTTTGTTGCAGGTTGTTATAATGGTTCAGGTATAGGAGTAGGTACATTATTTGGAGAACAAATTGCAATCAAAGCTAGTAATTACAACACAAAAGAAATTGAGACAATTCAAGCAAGAAATAAACCTACCTGGTTACCACCTGGTCCTTTTTTAAATATCGGCGTCAACGCAAGATTGTTTTATGAAAGATTAAGAGCTAAATCAGAAATTTAAATTTAATAAAAATCTAAATTACTGTTAGAATTAAATAAAATTATGAAAGTAATAAGACCTTTTGGTCCAACGATAGCCAAAGTCTCGATGTCTCAAAGTTTAGTTAACGAGCTAAATGAATATGTTGATAATACCTTGAGGGATAAACTAAAAACACAAGAATTGGATTATGGAAAAATGTTAGCTGGAAATGTACAGCAAGAATTTCTTTTAGATAAAGAGTTTACCATTTTGTCTGGATGGGAGGTTTTTTTAAAAGAAAATACAAAAAAATGGATTTTTGAGTCTACTAATGAAAAAGTAACTGAATTTAAAATAATTGATACATGGATTGTAAGACAATTCGAAAATGAATATAACCCTTTGCATTCTCACGGTGGACATATTTCTGGGGTAGGATATTTGAAATTACCAGATAATTATGGCGGAACGGTTCAAAAAAATAAAGAAGAAAATTATAATGGAAACCTTCAGCTTGTACATGGATCAAAAAATTTTTTATCACCCGTTACTTTAAATATTGAACCTAAAGTTGGTGATTTTTATTTTTTTCCACATTATTTAATGCATTCAGTTTATCCCTTTAAAAATAAAAATGCAGAAAGAAGGTCGGTTTCTTTCAATGCTTATATTGATGCTAGTATTTATAATTCTTATGGGAAAAAAATTTAGTTTATCAGCAATTATAATTTATAAATAATTTAATTCTATCATTTCTTTTTTAAATTTATCTTCAATCAATTTAATAGAGTTTATAGATAATTTAGATTTCCATTCATCAACTAATCCTTTTCTAAAAAAATTATCATTTCCCACTCTTTCAGAAAATCCAAAATTCTCTTCTTCATTTTTTAAGTTATTAAAACTACATTTTTCGATATTTTTATAAATTTTATTTTCATCTATTTCTATTTTCATAAATTTATTTATAAAACATAAGATTTTTTTAAAATTTACAAAGGTGTCCTTGTGAAGATCTTCATATTTTATTATGATTCTTGGATAGGGTGATTTTGACCATGATAAATAATTTGTTTTCCAAGAAGATATTAAAGTCAAAACTTTATCTTTATCAATGACTACATTACTTTCATCTGTTATTATTTCTGCAGATTTTTCATAAGAAATGTTACGATGATGTGCATAAGAAATAGCTATTGATCTAGGATCTCTAATTATATAAATAAAACCTAAAGTATTTTCTTTATTTGTAAATTTATTGTTATTTATGGTACCACAACAACTATGAGTTTTAAGAAAATTAACTTCATTATTAAGGTTTAATCTATCTTGAGATAATAAAGAATATTTATAGAGATCTAATTCTTGAAGTTCAGTATTTGTTTCTTTAAATAAATTTTTAAAAAAATATTTTTTTGGATATTCTCTAATATAATTTAAATTAGAAAATAGCTTTTTGTCTGAAAATAAATAATTTGTAAGAAGAATTCTTAACCATGTATTCCCACTTTTAGGAAAACTAGATAACCAAATAATCATAAGATAGTTACTATAAAAATTAAATTTAAAAGATTAAAGAGTTTTGTTAGCTATTATTTACAATACTACTAAATCTAACTTTTGTTTACCTAACCTCTCATTGCCGTCCTCAGTAACTAAATAAGTCTCTCCTAAGTTCATCGCTAGCTTATTATCTGAGTCCATTAAGATCATGTGCATGAAGAAAACATTGCCAGGCGTTATGACGTATGGATTTCCTGTGTAAAGCATTGGCCAATCCATCCAATTTGGTGAAAAGGTTGAACCTAAAGAATAACCACAAGCGTTCATTCTCGCTTTATTAAACCCTAAATTATCAAAGGTTTTAGCATGAGCATCAAAAACTTCACCTGCAGTTTTTCCTGGAACCAATGTTTTTACACAATTTGTTAGTGCCTCAACACAAGCTTCATGCATTCTTATATGTTTAGGATGAGCTTTTCCAATAAGGATTGTTCTAAACATCGCCGAGTGATAGTGTTTGAATGTACCAGCCCATTCTAAACTTAATTGATCTATATTAGATAATTTTCTTTTTTCAGACTGATATCTACATAATAGTGCATTATCACCAGAACCAATAATATATTCATTAGCAGGATAATCACCACCTCCCTCAAGAACAACTTTTTGCATTTCTGCTAAAATATTTGCTTCACTTGCTCCTGCTTTTGAGTATTTCCAAGCCTTATCAAGCGCTTTATCTGCAAGCTCTGCTGCCTTTCTCACATATATTAATTCCTCTTTAGATTTAATAACTCTTAATTTTGTTATTAACTCTGATTGATCATCAATTTTACAATAATTTTCTAAAGATTTATTCAGTCTTAGAGCATTACGTCCCGTCATACCATAAGCTTCGTATTCAACACCAATTTTTTTATCTTTTAAATTAAGTTCATTTAGTATTTCTTTAAGATTGTCTGTAGGATTTGTTCCATCTTTATCAATCCAAATTCTTATATCTTCAATATTCGATGTATTTTGAGCTTGCCTTAGATCAGGAGCACGAGTTAATAGAATTACATTTCCTTTTTTATCTAATACAAGAGTTTGAAAAAAAACATATCCAAAAGTATCATATCCAGTTAACCAATACATGGACTCTTGTCTAAACATTAAAAGTGCATCTAAATTTTGTTGATCCATCAAATTTAAAACATCTTGTTTTCTTTTTGAAAATTCATCTTTACTAAAATGAAGAGACATTATGAAATAATTGCTTTTACAGTTCCTAATTTATCAATTTTTCCAGTGTAAAGGCCTTTTCCTATAATTGGCACTACTCCAACAGTTGAACCAGTAAATACATAAAAATTTTTACCCAAGTTAGTTTTATCCTTTTTAATTTTGTTTAGTAGGAATCTAAGTGAATTTAATGGATTTATGTAAACAGCATTGGTGTTACCATTAATACTCTGTTTAGTATTTTTGTTAGTGATGTTAGCTTTTAAATTACCTATATTTATTTTTTTATATTTTTTCTTTTGTCCAATTAAAAATTTAATATTACCACCAAAATCACTACATAAATCTCCAAATGAGCTTATACCCCTCTTTTTTTGACGATAACCAACAATTTCTATACAAGGCGCCATATGAGAAATAAAATTGCTGACATTTTTCATTGTAATTAATGTCTTTGAAGAAAAAAATTTTTTTTTAATTAAATAGCAAACTTCAACTTCTATACCTAATGTATATTTATTAATTTTAACTCTTCTACCACTTTTAAGAAAGTTTTTTTTATAAATAGATGCATAGAACGGTTCTTTTTCTTTAAGTTTTTTGATTAAAGGAATGCCAGTTCCTCCTACTTTAAATCCTATAATAGGTTCCTTAATTTTACTTTCACAAATTTTTCTAAATTTGTCTGCCTCAGATAATTTTTTAGTAAATTTTTTTGGAATTGGTGAAATTATTTTATTTTTTTTGAAATGCATTAACCAATTTATTTGAAATTTTATCTTTTAAAGTTTTTTTCATAAAACTTTTTTATTTTAATACTGACATTGGATCAAGCCTAGTTTGGAACCAGTTTATCCTAAAGTCAAGATGTGGTCCGGTAGATCTACCAGTGGATCCAACAGTTCCTATAATATCACCTTGATTAATTTGATCATCAACTGAGACTAAAACATTTTCTAAATGAGAATATATCGTTGATATCCCATGACCGTGATCCATTATTACTGTTCCACCAGTATAATACAAATCATCCTCAGCCATAGTAACTACACCTGAACCAGATGATCTAATCATTGTTCCTTGTTTAGCTGCAATGTCTATTCCATAATGTGGCCATCTTGGTTTACCATTTAAAATTCTTTGACTACCATAAACACCACTAATAATACCCTCAACTGGCATTATAAATTTTTCTTTAAAAAACTGTAGATTAGAATTTATTGCTCTTGCTTCTCCAATTGCATTATTTTCTTTTTTAATTCTTTTATAAACAGACTCTGGCGGGGTGACTTTACTTTCTGCCAAACCATCTATTCTTTGTATATTATATTTTCTTTTTAATACTTTTTTTATAATTATTGATTTTTTTCCATTAATAATTTTGGTAAATTTTACATCGTATTTTTGATCTCGATCTATACCAAATACAAAAAAACCATCTTTTGAAACTTTTACCTCTTTTTTTCCTACCAAAATTTTTGCGTTAGGATCAGTTTTGCCTAATATAAAATGACCTTGTAGAAACTTACCTTGGAATTCAATAGCTTTAACCGGTGATATAAAAATAAAAAAAACAAAAAAAAGTCTATAAATTATTGAGCCGTCCATCCACCATCTATAATTATTGAGGTTCCAGTTATCATTGAGGACGCTGATGATGCCAAAAAGCATACTGTTGTAGCAACATCACTTTCAGTAGCCGCTTTTCCCATTGGAATATTTCCTAGGGCTAATTTTTTAAATTTTTTGTTTTTAAAAAAATTTTTAACCATAGGTGTTTCAACAAAAGTAGGTGCTACAGTATTAACCCTGATATTTTTTTTAGCTAACTCTACTCCCATTCCTTTTGTTAATCCTTCAATTCCAAATTTTGTCATGTTGTAAACATTTCTACCACTCATTCCTACATGACCAAGTTGAGATGACACATTTATAATTGATCCAGGTCTTTTTTTATTTTTAAGCATTTTTTTTACAACAAGTTGCGCCACATTAAATGCCGCCTTAAGATTTAAATCTACAAGATAATTCATACTTTTTTGTTTAATTTTTTCAAAAGGTTCTGGAATGTTAGTTCCTGCATTGTTAACCAACACATCAATAATTTTAATTTTTTCTAATTTTTGTTTTAAATCTTCATAATTCATTACATCGCACGAAACTTTAATAATTTTACCTTTAACTTTTTTGATATCCTTTTCTAATTTATTAAGATCTGAGGATGTTCTGCTTAAAGCTATAACAGTTGCACCTGCTTCAGCTAATGCAATTGAACACGCTCTTCCAAGTCCTTTTCCTGCACCAGTAACTAAAGCATATTTGTTTTTAAGATTTATTTTTTGAAGATACATTAAAAGAATAATATTTTAATATCTGTGTAAATCAACTCAACTGCTACAATTAAAATGGCTAATAATCCAAGCCAAGCTATCCATCTATATTTTTTAATCCATCCAGAAATTAAAGTTGCTGCAGTTGCCATTAAAACGATTGACAATACTAATCCAAATACAAGTAGTCCATAATGTTCACCAGCTGCACCTGCTACACCCAGTACATTATCTAAACTCATTGTAAAATCAGCTAATAGAACAGTCCAAATAGCCTTTAAAAAACTAGAGCTATCTACTTTAATGTCTTCTTCAGTCTCCGATCCTTTTATTACATCCACATAAAGTTTGTAAACAATATAAAGGAGCAGCAATCCTCCTATTAACCTCAAACCTGTAATTTGTAAAAGATATGCGGTAAGCAATGTTAAAATAATTCTTAAAATAACTGCACCACCAATTCCCCAGAAAATAACTTTTTTTCTTTGTTCTGGTGGAAATTTAGATGCAACCATTCCAATTATAATTGCATTGTCTC
Source organism: uncultured Pelagibacteraceae bacterium (assembly GCA_902555535.1). GTDB lineage: Bacteria > Pseudomonadota > Alphaproteobacteria > Pelagibacterales > Pelagibacteraceae > Pelagibacter. Next base: position 18,134 of record CACDTB010000005.1, read on the forward strand.
CAGCTAAAACTAAATCAATAAGAATAATTTGAGTTAATATTGCTATTTGCTCAGGTGTAAAAAATTCTGCAAACATTATTGTTGTAGTATCATGTCTGCACCTTTTTCTGCAATCATTATTGTTGGAGCATTGGTATTACCTGAAGTGATGTTTGGCATTATTGATGCATCTATAACTCTCAAATTATTAATACCCTTAACCTTAAGTTTTTCATCTACTACAGACATTTCATCTTGACCCATTTTACAAGTTCCCACTGGGTGAAAAATAGTTTGAGCATAATTAGAGGCTTCTCTAACTAATTCCTCATCGTCATTTAAATGAATGCCAGGTCTGTATTCTTCTGGAGTGTATTTTTTGAAAGTTTTCGACTCCATTATAATTTTTCTAGTTAATTTAAGTCCTTTAGCTGCAATCATTCTATCGTGATCAGTTGATAGATAGTTTTGTTTTATTTTTGCATAAGTTCTTGAGTCTTTATCAACAATGCTAACATGCCCTCTACTTGTTGGTCTGATATTTGAAACAGTTGGGGTGAATGCATGAAAATCATGATTTTTTGTTGCTCCCAAAGTATCCATACTCATAGGCTGAACATGCCATTGTAAGTCTGGTAATTCTAAAGATGGATCACTTTTAGCAAACATACAAAGTTGACTAGCACCCATAGTCATTGGGCCGCTTCTTTTAAAAATGTATTCTAATCCAATCATTAAATTTCCAAATAAACTATTTATTTTTCTATTTAAGGATTTTAATCCATTAATTTTATAAATTGGTCTAAGCATTAAATGATCATGTAAGTTTTCTCCGACCCCATTTAAATTTTGCACCATATCAATCCCAAGATTTTTTAATTTTTCAGGATTTCCTATTCCAGAAACTTGTAAAATTTGAGGAGAGCCAATAGCCCCTGATGAAATTATAATTTCTTTATTTGCTTGTACTTTTTTTAATTCATTTCCTTCCCAATACTCAATTTCTTTTGCAGTTTTATTTTCAAAATTTATTTTTTTGACATGTGAATGAGTTAAAATTTTTAAATTTTTCCTGCTCTTGATTGGGTTTAAATATCCAACTGCTGTGCTACATCTAAAGCCATCCTTTTCAGTTACTTGGAAATAACCACAGCCATGATTATCACCAGTATTAAAATCTTTTGTTTTTGGAATACCAAATTCCTCAGCAGCATTTTGAAATTCATCTAGAAGAGGCAGATGTATTCTTTGATCTGAAACAGACAAAGGACCTCCAACTCCATGGAACTCATCTTTTCCTCTTTCTTGGTTTTCTGCTTTGATAAAATAAGGCAAAACATCATCCCATCCCCAACCAGTATTACCTAATTGTCTCCAAATATCATAATCTCTGTGTTGACCTCTAATATAAAGCAGACCATTGATAGAAGAACTGCCTCCTAATGTTTTTCCTCTAGGATACCTAATAGAAATATTGTTCATGCTCTCATCAGGCTCTGTTTTGTAGCACCAATCAGTCTTTGGGTTGTGCATTGTTTTGAAATAACCAACAGGAATATGTATCCAAGGATAATTATCCTTGCCTCCAGCCTCAATTAAAAGCACTTTATTTGAAGGATTTTCAGATAACCTGTTAGCAAGCACACATCCTGCTGATCCAGCACCTAAAATTATAAAATCAAAATTATCCATATTAGAACTCTTATAAATTAATTTTTTTTTATTTGTTATATTTCTGTACACAAAAAAATCCAAATAATCCAATATTAGCACTTGTTTTAGATTTCATTCTTTGACAAGGTTTCATTTTTAAAAATAAAGAGAGGGAAACAAATGAAAAAAATCATTTCAATGTTATTTGCAGTAGCTATGGTATTTGGATTTATTTCAAATGCTAATGCTGCGAAAACACTAAAATGTCAGACAGTTCTTAACACTAAGGCTGATGAAGTTAAAATGTTAAAAGACTTTACTGACACTGTTACAACTTTGACAGGTGGATCTCTTAAGTTTGAAATTATGCCTGCAGGAGCAGTTGTTGGTGTAAAAGAAACTTTAGATGCTGTTGATAAAGGACTTATCGACTGTGGATTTGCTTGGACACACTATTGGTCAGGTGATCACCCTGCCGCTATGTTATTTGGTTCGCCAGTAGCAGGTGGTGGTGTTGGTATTGACAACATCGCATTCTTATCATGGTTTCAGTATGGTGGAGGAAAAGAGCTATACGACAGACTATGGAAAGAAATGGGAAGAGATATTAAAGGATTTATGATTCAACCAGTTGGTCCTGAAGCTTTAGGTTGGTTTCCAAAACCAATTAAAGATATGGCTGACTTTAGAAAATATAAGTTCAGAACTCCTCCAGGAATTCCAGGACAAACTTATAAAGACATCGGTATAGCATCTGTTGCTATGGGTGGTGGAGATATTCTACCAGCTTTAGAAGCGGGAACTATTGATGCTGCTGAATGGTGTTGTCCAAAACCAGACTTAACGTTTGGTTTCCAAAAAGTATTAAAGCACTACTACCTACAAGGTTTACACCAAGTAGTCGTAAATGCTGACTTTTATATTACTGGAAAAACATATGAAGCTATGAGTGCTCATGAGAAGAAGTCTCTAGAAGTTGCAGCGAATGCATCTCTAGCAAAATCTCTAAGTTACAGAATCTATGAAAACGGAAAAGCTTTAAAAGAGCTTACAGAAGTTCATGGTGTAAAATTAGAAGATACACCTTCTGATTACTTCACTGAATACATGGCAGCTGCAAAGAAAAGTTTGGAAACAAATGCAGCTAAAAATGCATTCTTTGCTGAAGTTTGGGATTCTATGAAAGAATTTGCTGACATAGCAGTTCCTTTCTGGAGTGGTGCTCAAATGTCTAATGCGAAGCTAGGAATGGCTCACGCAGCAACATTAAAGTAATCATTAAATAATCTTTATATTAGAGCGGACTTAAAAATCCGCTCTAATTTTTTTTATAAAATTTTATGGCAGACGAACCAAGTAAATTAGATATATCTGACGAAATGATTGCCGAAAGGCGAGGGGGTTCAGGAAAAATGCCAAGTGATATGCCGTCATGGATGGCAAGTTTAATTGTAAATATTGATAAATTTAGCAAATGGGTTGGTAACGTAGTTTGTTGGATATTAATGCCATTAATTCTTGCTATGACTTACGAGGTCTTTGCTAGAAAATTATTTCATTCTCCAACAATTTGGGCTTACGATATAAGTCGATTTTTATATGGTGCACTTTTTATGCTAGGTGCTGGGTATGCACTTTCAAAAGGAGTTCACATTAGAGCAGATTTTTTATACAGAAATTTTAAAACTAAGAATCAAGGTACTATTGATTTTTGGCTATACATTTTATTTTATTTTCCAGGCTTACTAGTGTTTCTTTATATGACGATTGGTTATGTAGGTGAGTCAATTCAAAGAGGTGAAAGAGGAATGGATACAACTTGGATGCCTTATATGTGGCCAATTAAAACCTGTTTATTGATAGGAATAGTGTTTTTACTTATTCAAGGGATTTCAGAATTATTTAAAAGTTATTGGGCTGCAACAAGAGGAAAATGGCCAGGAGAAGATAAATGATAGCAGAATTAATTGATCCAGCCATTTTAGGATTTATTTTAGTTGGTGTAATGCTTTTTGCAATATTTGTAGGATTTCCTATTTCATTTACTTTGATATTCTTAGGCTTTGTTTTTGGATACTTGGGATTTGGAAAATTAGTCTTTTATTTAATGACCCTCCAGTTCTCGATGGTTATGACCGAACAAACTCTCGCCGCTGTCCCGCTCTTTGTCTTTATGGGAATTATGATGGAACAAGCAGGATTAATGGAAAGATTGTTTTCTTCATTCCAAATGATGTTAGCTAAAGTAAGAGGATCTTTGTATTATGCAGTTTTATTTGTTTCAGTTATTTTTGCTGCAGCAACGGGAATTGTTGGTGCATCAGTTACTATTCTTGGAATTATGGCTGCAAAATCAATGAATAGGTCAGGCTATGATGTAAGACTTGCTGCAGGTACAATTACTGCTGGAGGAACTTTAGGAATTTTAATACCACCTAGTATTATGCTTGTTGTAATGGGTCCTATAATGGAGATACCAGTTATTGACTTATTTGCAGCTGCAATTATTCCAGGAATTCTTTTAGCAGGCTTATACGCAGGTTACACAACAATTAGATGTATGATTAATCCAAAGTTAGGACCTGTAATTCCTGAGGAGATGAGATCAGCAAGCATGAAAGAGGTTTGGATTGAGTTCTTCTTAGGTTTAGTGCCTCCTGCAGCACTGGTTTTTGCAGCATTAGGAAGTATTTTGTTTGGATTTGCAACCCCAACAGAAGCAGCTGGTTGTGGTGCAATGGGAGCGTTATTACTTTCGTTAGCATATAAAAAATTAACCTTATCAAAACTTCAAGAAGCGCTTGTTAAAACTTTAGAAATTACTGCTTTAATTATGGTTTTAGTTGCTGCTTCAAACTTCTTTGGTGCTGTGTTTGCAAGATTAGGAACACCAACTTTGTTAACAGAATTTTTATTAGGTTTAGAGATGAACAAATATTTCATTCTAGCAATTGTAATGGTGGCAATATTTTTACTAGGGTGGCCATTAGAGTGGGTGCCAATTGTGATGATAATTGTACCAATAATTTTACCTTTGGTCGAAGCATTAGGTTTCAATCTAACTTGGTTTGCAATTCTGGTTGCGGTCAATCTCCAGACCGCCTGGCTATCTCCACCTGTAGCACTATCTGCTTATTTTTTAAAAGGCGTAGTTCCAGAGTGGGATTTAAAAGATATTTATTACGGAATGATGCAATTTATGGTTCTACAAGTAATAGGTTTAATTTTAATAATTATATTTCCTCAGATTGCTCTATGGTTACCAACTCTCTTATATGGACAGTAGAATTTATTAGTTTAAAATAAATCTAGTGAATCAGCCAAAAGTAAAATATTCCCTTTCTAATTGGGACTTAGTAACAGTTAATCCAAATTATAAAACTTGGAATTGGAAAGATTTATTTTGTTTTTGGGGCGCTAATGTACAAAGTGTAATAGGTTTTTCTTTAATATCCTCTCTCTACTTAATGTATAGTTTAAATGTATTTGTAGTTTTTTTTGGAATAATATTAGGATCTTTTTTTGTTTATTTGTTTTCAAATATCATTGGAAAGCCTTCTCAAAAATTTGGTTTACCATTTTCAGTATTGTTAAGATCTTCATTAGGATTTAATGGTGCTAAATTTTTTGGATTAATTAGAAGTTTAGTTGGGATTTTTTTATTTGGAATTCAAACTTACTTTTTATCAAAAATATTAGTTTATTTAATAAGAATAATAATTTTTTCTATAGATGATTCTTTATTACAGCAGGAAATATTTATTTTTTATTATTTTGGAATGAATATTATTGATTGGTCTGCAATAATAATCACAATTATTTTACAGATTTTATTTTTTACTGTTGGGATGCAGTATAATAAAAAAATAATTAATTTTTCAGCAATGACAGTCTATGCTGGTTTGCTGATTTTTTTCTTTGTTGTTTTATTAAGTGATGTAAAAATAACTACTGAAGCTTTTTCAAATATTTTTAATTTCAATAATTTTTTAGATGTTAATAATTTAGCACCTTTATTTACAGTTGCTGGAACAATATTTGCCTATTTTTCGATTTTAATAATTAGTTTTGGTGATTTTTCTAGATATGTAAAAAATGAGCAAGAATTAAAAAAGGGAAACTTAAGTTTAATTTTGAATTTAATTATTTTTTCTTTTTTATCTGTTTTTATTGTTATAGGGTCCGACGTTTTTCTTAATCAAAAATTTTCAGATATAGACAGAATTTTTACCAATCCAACAGATATAGTGGGAAAATTTGATAATTTACAAATAACAATAGTCGTTCTATTTTTCATTATAATTGCTTCTGCTTCTACAAATTTAGTTGCTAATTTCATTCCATCTCAATATTCTTTATTAAATTTTGCTCCTTCAATATTAAGTTTAAAAAGCGCTAGTTATTTAATTGCTTTTTTTGGTTTGCTGATTGCAATATTCTGGCTAACTATATTAAGCCAAATAGGAATTTTATCCTTTGTTGATACTTTTGGTGCTTTTTTTGGTCCTTTATTTGGAGTGATGGCAGCTGATTATTATTTAATTAAAAATCAAGAAATAAGTAATAAAGACATATATTCTATAGACAAAGAGAGTGCTTATTATTATTCAGGTGGTTGGCATATAAAAGGTGTTTATTCTTTAATATTAGGATTTATTTTTTCAGCGTCTACAATTTGGAATACTAATTTAATGTTTTTACAATCTTATGCTTGGATAATAGGTGCATTTGTTGCCTGGATAACATACTACTTGTTAGCAAAAAAATAATTTTAATGCACACATTTGATTTTAAAAATAGAACAGCTGTAGTTACTGGTGGCGCCCAAGGGTTTGGTTTAGATGTTGCAAAAAAGTTTTTAGAGTCTGGTGCTAAAGTATTTATATGGGATATCGATGAAAAGCTCCTTAAATCAGCAGTTGATGAGGTTAAAAACCCCAATTTAATTTATAGTGTTGTTGATATTTCAAATTATCAAGATGTAGAGAAAAACGTTGCAGACATAACCTCAAAAACAAATATTGATATTCTAATAAATAATGCTGGTATAACAGGTCCTACAGGTCCTTTATGGGAGTATGATGTTGATATGTGGAATAAAATAGTCCAGGTAAATTTAATGGGTACTTTTAACTGCTGCAGAGCGATTGTTCCAAATATGATTAAAAATAATTATGGAAGAATTGTTAATATTGCTTCTGTTGCGGGTAAAGATGGCAATGCAAATGCAAGCGCATATAGCTCAGGAAAAGCGGGCGCAATTGGGTTAACTAAAGCTTTAGGTAAAGAATTAGCTGACAAAGATATAGCTGTAAACGCTGTCACCCCAGCAGGTGCTAAAACTAGAATTTTAGATCAAATGAGCAAAGAACATGTACAAAGAATGCTGTCAAAGGTTCCAAGAGGAAGATTTCTTGAAATACATGAGTTTACTTCATTAGTTTGCTGGCTTTCTTCTCAAGAGAACACTTTTTCTACAGCTGCGGTATTTGATATCAGTGGTGGTAGATCCACATATTAGTCTCAAAAATTTGAAACTATTTTTAGATCTTTATTTTGATTTTTAATAGAATTTTTACCCACAATTGGTGCTGTGATTATTATTGACCAATATATAAGAAGTATAAACACAGAAATTATTTTCATATTATTTATTTAGCAATCAATCATGAATTTAGAATGTTTAAATTGTGACTGAATATTGAATTTATAAATAATTTATCTATAAGAAGATCATGTTTAAATTATTTTATATTTTTATTACATCATTAATTTTTCTTAATTCTGCACTGGCTGAAAATATGAATATTTTTAAATTTACAAAGCAAGAGCTTTCAGAACTTGATGTTCGTAAGGTGAGAGGAGCAGATAACAAAACAGTTTATACTGTTGGATCAAATGAGAATGGTAATTTTTTGAAAGCAGTAGCTGATAACGCTGCTTCTGGCCTTGGAAAAGAGGTTAAAATCGATCTAAATAAAACACCCTTTATTAATATTACCTGGAAAATTGAGAAAGATTTGCAAGGCATAAATGAGAATTCAAAAAAAGGTCATGATTTTGCAGCTAGAGTCTTTGCTGTAAAAAAAACAGGAGCAACACCACTTTCAAATAGAGCAATTAATTACGTTTTTTCAAGCAATAGTGCAGTTGGCAAGAGTTGGCCAAGCCCTTATACAAAAAAATCAATAGATAATGTATTAGCAACTACAAAAGATAATCTGAATGTTTGGGTAACGGTAAAAGCCAATGTTAAGGAAGATTTTAAAAAATTTCATGATCTAGATGTGAATGAATTAGATGGTTTGGCTATAATGGCTGATACTGATAATTCTAAAATGAAATCAATTTCTTATTTTCAGAATATTTATTTTTCAGCAGATTAATTAATATTTTAGATACTTTTTTAATCCAATACTTAAAAACGATAATAAAATAGCTGCGATAACATCAGCGATTGGAATTGCATTTGGAAATCCAAAGTTCCATAAAATTACTCCGATTAACCAAATTATATAAATTTTCATCTAAGATATTATATCTTAGTTTCTATTAAATTTTTATTTATTTGATATTATTAATTTATGCATAAAAACTTTACTCATAATGTTAAAGTGTATTATGAGGACACAGACGCTGGTGGAGTTGTGTACTATGCTAACTATTTAAAATATTTAGAAAGAGCTAGAACTGAGGCGTTATCAACTATTGGATTAAGCAATACAAAAATAAAAAATGATTATGGTGCTCTTATAATAGTTAAATCATGTAATATTGAATATAAAAAATCTGCATATTTAGAAGATGATTTGCAAATTAAATCTTTTCTAGACTCTACTTCAAAAACCTCTTTTTTAATGAACCAATCAATATTTAAAGATGAGGAATTGATAGTAGAAGCTAATATTCATCTAGTATTTATAAATGAAAAATTAAAGCCAGTTAAAATTCCAGAAAAAATCTTATTAGACTTTAAACCTTATATTTCTAGTTCATAGATATTTTTCTAGCTTTTTTAAATAAATCTATAATCATTTTTTCAGATATTAGCTTTGTATTAACATTTCTGGGGCTAGGGTGATAACAGGCAATTAGTTTAATATTTCCTGGGAGTAAATAGGATTTTCCATGAATAAATTTTATCTTTTCTTTTAAATTGTATTTTTTTTTATAAAATTTAAAACAATTATCAAATGCCACCTTTCCTAATGCAATAATAGTTTTTAATTTTTTTAAATTATAAATTTCACTATCAAAATATTTAGAACAATTATTAAGCTCTTCTAATTTAGGTTTATCTCCTGGAGGAACACATTTTAAGATATTAGTTATATATGTTGATTTTAATTTAAGACCATCATTTAGGTTTTCTGAAATTGGTTGGTTTGCTATTTTAGCTTTAAACAAACATTTAAATAAAAAATCACCAGATTTATCACCTGTGAAAGCTCTTCCTGTTCTTGTTCCCCCATGGGCTGCTGGGGCTAATCCAATTATTAAAATTTTTGCATCAATTGCACCAAAACCAGTAACTGGTTTTCCCCAGTAAGTCTCATCTATATTTTGTTTTCTTTTTTCTGTTGAAATTTTTTTTACAAAATTAACAAGCCTTGGACATTTTTTACATTTAAGAATTGTTTTATTTAAACTATCTATTTTAATATTCATAAATGAAAATTTTAAATTATTTAGTCATAATATTTATATGCATTAATCCCTCAGTTAAAGCAGATTCAAAAAAAACTTTAATAGATGAATTGCAAAGGGGTGGAAAATTAATTTTCATAAGACATGCTTATGCCCCTGGTAGCGGCGATCCAGATAATTTCGATATTAACGATTGTACAACACAAAGAAATTTAAGTGATAGCGGCAGAGCTCAATCACAAAAAATTGGTAATTTTTTTAAGAAAAATAAAATTACAATTGAAAAAGTTTATTCTAGTGAATGGTGTCGATGTAAAGAAACAGCATCTATTGCTTTTAAAGAGTATGAAACTAAAAATTTTCTAAACTCATTTTTTAGTGAAAGATTTGCCAATAATAGAAAAAAGCAAATTATTGATTTTGATAAATTTATTAGTACTTGGGATAAAGATCTAAATTTAGTTTTTGTTACACATTATGTAGTGATTTCTGAAATTTTAAATTATACACCATCATCTGGAGAGATTGTTGTATCGGATAAAAGTTTAAAAGTTATTGATACTTTAGAAATTGAATATTAAATTAAATTATCATGTCATCTAAAAAAGCAATGAGACAAGCGCAAAAACAAGCATACGCAAGGCATCGTTCAAATATTACAAATAGCAGATTTGAACTTAAGAAAAAATTTATTACCAAAAACAAAGAAGAAAAAAAAAGTAAAAACTAACTTTCTTGATCAAATTTCTCTATTTTTTTACAAGTAGAGATTTTAGATAAACTTTCGACATCATTCAAAACAGCCTTAACAAATATTTCTGGTTTATTTTTTTCAAATAAAATTTGAGTATAAAACTGAGGATATCCATGTTTTAACGTAAGTATTTTTCCCTCTTCTTCATAAATGTTTCTAACATAGGAGTTTTTCTTTTTTACACTTAAATCTGTTACTTTATATTTTTGGTACGTTTTTTCGTTATAAACATAATTTCTAGTCATAATTAATTCATTAAGATTTAAAATATATTCATTTTTTAAAAAACCGTCCTCTTTATGATCACATTTGCTCAACACAATTATTTCTGAGTGAGAATTAAAGGATATAAAAAAAAAAGATAAAAAAAATATTAAAAACTTATTTTCTCTCATTCTTATCTACAAAAAATAAAGCTATAATAAATATTACAGTCCAAGCAAATACAGACAATGTTTTTAAAGGTGTGGTATCTGCTCCCCAAACATCAAAGAATAAAGCACCAATAATTATCCCTAAAGCATAGATAATACTTACAATTTTAACTTTACTCATGATTTATATTATTCTTTGATTAAATTTTTTTTAAAAAGAGACATTCCATTCTTGATTTTGTAAGAGTAAGATTCTTTAAAACTCTCAAGCTGCCAACCAGTAAGCCTTTTTTCGATTTCAATTATATTTTCTTTTTTCCAATCATCAGTTGTTTCTTCTAGCTTCCATAGTCGTTTTTCCTCATTACTTCTTCCACAACCATAACAATAGCCTGTTGACGGATCAGTTTTACATATGCTTATGCAAGGTGAAATAATCATTTTTTATAAATTAGTATAAATTATATATGATAAATAGATAATTTTTTAACAATTGTCATTGGACAAATAGTTTCAATAATATATAAAACCTCGTAATTTGTGGGGCGATGGCGGAATTGGTAGACGCGTTGGTCTTAGGAACCAATATGGCAACATGTGAAGGTTCGAGTCCTTTTCGCCCTACCATTAAATTATTATGAAAGTTACAGTAGAAAATAAAAAAGGACTTAATAAAGATCTTAAAATTTTTATCGATAAAGAGACGATGAACTCTTATATGGATAAAAAATATGAAGAGATAAAAGGAAGTGTAAATCTTAAAGGATTTAGACCAGGCAAAGTTCCAAAAGAAATTTTAAAAAGACAATTTGGTAAAGCAGTTTTTGGAGAAGTTTTAGATAAAGTTTTAAAAGAAACATCAACTAAAGCACTAGAGGAAAAAAAGATTAAACCAGCTGGTCAACCAAAGCTAGACTTAAAGACATACGGTGAAGATAAAGATCTTGAGTATATTTTGTCAGTAACGGAGTTACCAAAAGTAGAAATTAAATCCTTAGAAAATATTAAATTTGATGAATACACTGTAAAAATTGAAGAGAGTGAAACAGACAAAAGAATTAAAGAAATAGCTAAAAACCAACCAAATTTTAAAGAAGCAAGTGCTGATACAAAAGCTAAAAAAGGTGATTTAGTTTCTTTAGACTACAATGCAACAGTTGATGGAAAGGATTTTAAAGGAAGTGAAGGAAAGAATACTCAGCTTACTTTAGGTAAAGATTTATTTTTAAAAGGCTTCGATGAACAATTGATTGGAGTTAAGAAAGATGATGAAAAAATTGTAGAGGCTACTTTGCCAGAAAATTTTCCTGAAAAAGAATTAGTAAATAAAAAAGCCAAATTTAATTGTAAAATTTTAAGCGTTAAGCAATCAGAAGAAGTAAAAATTGATGATGATTTTGCAAAAAATTTAGGAGCAAAAGATTTAAAAGATTTAAAAACGTTAATTTCAAAACAAATTAACGATGAATATAAAAATTCTTTAGATCAATTATCTAAAAACCAAATTTTAAAAGAAATAGAGAAAATCAAAGTAGACGAAGTTCCACAAAATTTAGTTGAAGAAGAAGTCAAAATTCTCTCTCAAGGTATGCCAGAAGAAGAAGCCAAGAAAAATAAAAAAAATTTTGAAGAAAAAGCAAAAACAAGAATTAAAACTGGATTAATTTTAAATGAGTTTGGTGAAAAAAATCAAATTAAAGTAACAGAACAAGAAGTTCAGGCCGAAGTACAAAAACAATTAAGAATGATGCCTGGTCAAGAAAAAATGGTTATGGATTTTTATCAAAAAAATCCATCTGCATTAGCAAGTTTAAGAGGAACAGTGTATGAGGAAAAAATATTAAATTTAATAAAAGAAAAAGGTAAAGCAAATAAGAAAGAAATTTCAAAAGGCGAAGCTGAAAAAATTTTAAAAGAAGCTCACAAGCATGATCATGAGCTTAACAATGGAGAAGAAAAAAAAGAAACTAAGAAAAAATCACCCTCAATATCTGTGAAAGAAAAAAAACCTACTAGTAAAAAGGCAAAATCAAAGCCAGTAGCCAAAAAGACAAAAAAAGTTAGCAAAAAGTAATCTCAAGTTGTATAAGTAGAACGAATCAACTTATGACAACAAAATTATCAGAACATATGAGCAATCTTGTACCTATGGTTGTTGAACAATCTAGTAAAGGTGAAAGAGCTTACGATATTTATTCAAGACTTTTAAAAGAAAGAATTATTTTTTTAACAGGTCAAATTAATGACAACGTTGCATCATTAGTTACTGCCCAATTATTATTTTTAGAGGCTGAAGATCCAAAAAAAGAAATTTATTTATACATAAACAGCCCAGGAGGTTTGGTTACAGCTGGTCTTGGTATTTATGATACAATGCAATATGTGAAACCAGATATTTCCACTTTATGTATTGGTCAAGCAGCATCTATGGGATCTTTTTTGCTCTCAGCAGGAACTAAAGGAAAAAGATTCTCGTTACCAAATTCAAGAATAATGGTTCATCAACCTTCAGCAGGTTTTCAAGGTCAAGCAACAGATATTGAAATACACGCAAATGAAGTTTTATCTTTAAAGAAAAGACTAAATGAGATTTATTCAAAGCATACTGGTAAAAGTGTTGAAGAGATAAAATCTGCTCTTGAAAGAGATAATTTTATGACTGCAGATGTCGCACAAACTTTTGGTCTTATTGACGAAGTAGTAGAAAAAAGATCTTAGTACACAATATATTGACTCTTTATTAATCCAAACTTGATTAGTACGAGTCTTCTGTAATAAGATACATTAATTGATTCGTTTATAAATTTAATATGACAACAAATAATAAAAATATTCTTTATTGTTCTTTCTGCGGAAAGAGTCAACATGAAGTTAGGAAACTAATCGCAGGTCCTACAGTATTCATATGCGATGAGTGTGTTGAGTTATGTATGGATATTATAAAAGAGGAGAGCAAAGATACTTTTGTTAAACATCAAGATGGCCTTCCTTCCCCAAAAGAAATTTGTGCAGTTTTAGATGATTATGTAATTGGTCAGCCTCACGCAAAAAAAGTATTATCTGTTGCAGTACATAATCATTACAAGAGATTAAATTACGAGAATAAAACAAGTAAAAATGTAGAACTTGCAAAATCAAATATACTTTTAGTGGGTCCCACTGGGTGTGGGAAAACATTGTTAGCCCAAACTCTTGCAAGAATTTTGGATGTTCCCTTTACAATGGCAGACGCAACTACTTTAACTGAAGCGGGTTATGTAGGCGAAGATGTTGAAAATATAATTTTAAAATTATTACAAGCTTCAGACTATAATGTTGAAAAAGCACAAAGGGGTATTGTTTATATTGATGAAGTAGACAAAATAAGTAGAAAATCAGAGAATCCATCAATTACTAGAGATGTTTCTGGAGAAGGTGTTCAGCAAGCCTTATTAAAAATAATGGAAGGGACAGTTGCAAGTGTTCCACCACAAGGTGGAAGAAAACATCCTCAACAAGAATTCTTACAAGTGGACACAACAAATATATTGTTCATCTGTGGAGGTGCTTTTGCTGGCTTAGATAAAATTATATCTCAAAGAGACAAAGGAACTTCAATTGGCTTTGGTGCTGATGTAAAAAATATACAAGAAAAAAAAGCTGGTGAATGGATGAAAACACTTGAACCCGAAGATTTGTTAAAATTTGGACTAATACCAGAATTTATTGGTAGACTGCCGATGATTGCAACTCTTGAAGATTTAGACGAAAAATCCTTAATTAAAATTTTACAAGAACCAAAAAATTCACTAACTAAGCAATATCAAGAATTATTTAAGCTGGATGGAGCAAAATTAATATTTAAAGAAAATGCTTTAAAAGAAGTTGCCCAAAAAGCAATTAAGAAAAAAACAGGCGCAAGAGGTTTAAGATCTATTCTTGAAAATATTTTATTAAAAACTATGTATGATCTTCCCAGTCAAGATAACATAGAGGAAGTTATTGTTGATGCGAGTGCGGCTAAGGGTCAAACTCAGCCTATATTAGTTCATGCAAAAAGTGACAACAAATCCAAGTCTAACAAGACAACAGCGGCTTAATATCCTTAATAAGTAATAAAAAGATATTGCAATATAAAATATAATATCCATATTATTCCTATGGACATCAAAATATCATTACCGTTATTACCATTAAGAGACATAGTTGTCTTCCCAAGTATGGTAATACCTTTATTCGTCGGTAGAGATAAATCTATCTCAGCATTAAATGAGGTGATGAAAAAAGATAAAAAAATTATTCTAGTAACTCAAAAAAACTCAGAGATAGATGATCCTAAGAAAACAGATATTTTTATGTATGGTTGTGAAGGAAGTATTTTACAGCTTTTAAAATTACCTGATGGCACAGTTAAGGTTCTAGTTGAAGGCATAAAAAGAGTTAAAATTATAGATTTTAAGGATAATGATAAATTTATAACTTGTGACTTCAGTTATTTTCAAGATGTTTCTGATAAAAATGAGGATTTATATCCTCTTGCTGCTACTGCTGTTAGAAGATTAGAAAAATTATCATCTATTAATAAAAAAGTTTCAAATGAGATAATCAATACTATTAAAGAATTAAAGGACCCATCTAAAATCGCAGATAATATTGCTTCACATATCACTGCTACCATTTCTGAAAAACAACAAATTTTTGAAACTGTAGACGTAAAAAAGAGATTAAATGCAATTATTAAAATAATGGAAAATGAAACTAGCATCATTGGTGTAGAAAAAAGAATTAGAGGAAGAGTAAAAAATCAAATGGAGAAAACCCAGAGAGAATATTATTTAAATGAACAATTAAAAGCTATTCAAAAAGAATTAGGTGAGATTGAAGATGGAAAAGATGAAACTACTAGTCTCAGTAAAGCTATTACAAAGGCCAAAATGCCCAAAGAGGTCGAGAAAAAATGTTTACAAGAGTTAAAAAAATTAAAAAATATGAGCCCGATGTCTGCCGAGGCAACTGTCGTTAGAAATTATTTGGATTGGATGATAGAACTTCCTTGGCACAAAAAAACAGAAATAGATATTGATTTAACAAAAGCTCTTAATATTCTTGATAAAGATCATTTTGGACTAGAAAAAGTTAAAGAGAGGATTGTTGAATTTCTTGCTGTTCAAAAAAGAATGGAAAAAATCAAAGGACCTATATTGTGTTTAGTAGGACCCCCAGGAGTTGGAAAAACTTCACTTGGTAAATCAATAGCTAAAGCAACAAATAGAGAATTTGTTAGAATGTCGGTAGGCGGAATGAGAGATGAAGCAGAGATAAGGGGTCATAGGAAAACATATATAGGATCATTACCTGGTAAAATTATACAGATGATGAAGAAAGCTGGAACTAAAAATCCATTAATTTTATTAGATGAAATAGATAAAATAGGAAACGATTATAGAGGTGATCCTTCTTCTGCTTTGTTGGAAGCACTGGATCCAGAACAAAATACAACTTTTAATGATCATTATTTAGAAGTTGACTATGATTTGTCAGATGTAATGTTTGTAACTACTGCTAACACATTAAATATAATACCACCACTCTTAGACAGAATGGAGGTTATTAGATTAGCTGGGTACACAGAGGATGAAAAAATTAGTATTGCTAATAAATATTTGTTGCCAAAACAGATAAAAGATAATGGTGTAAAAGAAAAAGAGATGAAGCTCGAAGATGATATAATTAAAGAAGTAATCAGGGGTTATACAAAAGAGTCTGGTGTTAGAAATTTAGAAAGAGAAATTTCTAAATTAGCTAGAAAAGTAGTAAAAAAAGTTGTTTCTGGTGAAGAAAAAGAAGTCAACATTAATAACAAAAATTTATCTGATTTCTTGGGAGTTGCTAAGTTTAAATTTGGAGAACTTGAAGCAGAAAATAGAGTTGGAATTGTAACAGGACTTGCATGGACTGAATATGGTGGAGAGATTTTAAAAATTGAGACAGTAACAATGCCTGGTAAAGGTAGAATGCAAATTACAGGTAAGCTTGGTGACGTTATGCAAGAGTCCGTTAAGGCTGCCAAATCTTTTGTTAGATCTAAATGTTTAGAATATGGAATAATACCTCCATTATTCGAAAAAAAAGATTTCCATATTCATGTTCCTGAGGGAGCGACACCAAAAGATGGTCCATCAGCTGGAATTGGCATGGTTACTTCAATTGTATCTTCAATTACAGGTATCCCAATAAGAAGAGATATTGCAATGACCGGTGAAGTTACTCTAACTGGTCAAGTGCTACCAATCGGTGGTTTAAAAGAAAAATTATTAGCAGCTCATAGAGCTGGAATTAAAGAAGTATTAATTCCAAAAGAAAATTCAAAAGATTTAGTTGATATGCCAAAGAAAATTATTGATGACATCAAAATTACAACAATTGAGCATGCAGATCAGGTTTTAAAAGTTGCATTAACTAAAGAACTTAAAAAAACGGAATGGGTTGAGGTTGATATGTCTAAGAAAGACGATAAATCTCAAGCTAGTATTCAATAATAATTAATTTACTTTATCTACTCGTTGATGTAATAAATATCCTTATTTTTGGGTGGTTAGCTCAGTTGGTAGAGCATCTCGTTTACACCGAGGGGGTCAAAGGTTCGAGTCCTTTACTACCCACCAAAATAACAGTAAGTGGGGGTGTAGCTCAGTTGGTTAGAGCGATCGCCTGTCACGCGATAGGTCGAGGGTTCGAGTCCCTTCACTCCCGCCACTTTTCTTCATTTATTGTGTTAATATCACTTAAAATGTGACGTATCAGCCCTTCAACAACAGATAAAAACTGATATATACACTTTCATGTTATCTGATTTTTTAAAAGATTACTTGCCAATAATAATATTTTTAATCATAGCTCTTGGACTGAGCTGTGCGTTTGTATTAATAAATTTTATTCTTGCACCAAAAAAACCAGATCCGCAAAAACTTTCAGCCTACGAATGTGGTTTTGAACCTTTTGAAGACTCAAGAATGGAATTTGATGTAAGGTTTTATTTAGTTGCAATTTTATTTATTATTTTTGATTTAGAAATAGCATTTTTATTTCCATGGGCAATTTCACTTGGGAATATAGGATTATTGGGTTTTTCATCAATGATGATTTTTTTATTCATACTAACTATAGGTTTTATTTATGAATGGAAAAAAGGCGCTTTAGATTGGGAATAAATATAAAACCAAAATGAATAATAAAATAGATCAAATTCCAGAGGAATTTAAACAACTTGCAAAAGATTTTAGCAAGAATGGTTTTATAACTACCTCTTTAGATAATTTAATTAACTGGTCAAGATCAGGATCATTACATTGGATGACATTTGGTTTGGCGTGTTGTGCTGTGGAAATGATGCAAACAGCTATGCCAAGATATGATTTAGAAAGATTTGGAGCAGCACCTAGAGGCTCACCTAGACAGTCAGATGTAATGATTGTTGCTGGAACATTAACAAATAAAATGGCTCCAGCATTAAGAAAAGTTTATGACCAAATGCCTGAGCCAAGATACGTAATTTCTATGGGAAGTTGTGCAAATGGAGGTGGTTATTATCATTATTCATATTCAGTTGTAAGAGGCTGCGATAGAATAGTTCCTGTGGATGTATATGTTCCAGGATGTCCACCATCTGCAGAAGCTTTACTTTATGGAATATTGCAACTTCAAAAAAAAATAAGAAATAAAGGATCCTTTATTAGATAAATATGACAAATTTAGAGGACTTAGAAAAAAAAATAAATTCAGAATTAACAACCAAAATAAAAAAAACTGAAATTAAACATAAACAGATTTATCTTGATACTGATAAAGATGATTTTATTGATGTTGCATTATTTTTAAAAATAAATGATAAAATTAAATTTCGACAACTTATCGACATCACAGTTGTTGATTACCCTGAAAGAAATCAAAGATTTGATGTAGTTTACCTTTTTTTAAGTCATGAATACAACCAAAGATTAATTTTAAAATATTCAATTTCAGAAAACGAGGTTGTTCCAACTTTAACCAATATTTTCCCTTCAGCTAATTGGATGGAAAGAGAAGTGTTTGATATGTATGGTGTTTCTTTTAAAGATCATCCTGATCTTAGAAGAATATTGACTGATTATGGTTTTGAAGGTCATCCGTTAAGAAAAGACTTCCCACTTACTGGCCATTCAGAAGTGAGATATAGCGAGGATGAAAAAAAAGTTATAAGTGAACCAGTAAAACTAGAACAGAATTATAGAAATTTTGACTATGAAAGCCCTTGGGAAGGAACCAAGTATATTAAGGATGAGATCGGTAATAATGACAAAAAAAATTAAAAACTTAAATTTAAATTTTGGACCTCAGCATCCCGCTGCCCATGGTGTTCTAAGATTAATTTTAGAACTTGATGGTGAAATTGTGGAAAAAGCTGATCCACACATTGGGTTATTACATAGGGGTACTGAAAAACTGATAGAAAACAAAACATATATGCAAGCAGTACCTTATTTTGATCGGTTGGATTATGTGGCACCAATGAATCAAGAACATGCTTTTGCTTTAGCCATAGAAAAAATTCTTAAAATTGATGTTCCTACTAGAGCTAAATATATAAGAGTTATATTTTGTGAAATAGGAAGGATTCTTAGTCATATTTTAAATGTAACAACTCAGGCACTTGATGTGGGTGCATTAACTCCATCTTTATGGGGATTTGAAGAAAGAGAAACTTTAATGACATTTTATGAAAGAGCTTCAGGATCAAGACTTCACGCAAACTATTTTAGAGCAGGAGGAGTTCATCAAGATTTACCACAAGGATTAGAGGAAGATATAGAAAAATTTTGCGAAACATTTCCAAAAATAATTAATGATTTAGAAAGTTTGTTAACCGATAATAGAATTTTTAAGCAAAGAAATGTTGATATTGGAGTTGTAACAAAAGAAGACGCTTTAGATTACTCTTTCTCTGGAGTAATGATAAGAGGCTCAGGTATTCCATGGGATTTAAGAAAATCTCAACCTTATGATTGTTATGATAGTTTAGAATTTAAAATTCCAGTTGGAAAAAATGGAGATTGTTATGACAGATATCTATGCAGAATTGAAGAAATGAAAGAAAGTGTTTCAATTATTAAACAATGTCTATCTAAAATGGAAAAGGGTCCAATTAAATCATTAGATGGTAAGATTAGCCCACCACCTAAAGCAGAAATTAAACAATCAATGGAAGCTTTAATACATCATTTCAAACTTTTCACAGAGGGATACAGAGTTCCAAAAGATGAAATTTATACAGCTGTTGAGGCACCTAAAGGAGAATTTGGTGTTTACTTAATCTCTGATGGATCAAGTAAACCTTATAAATGTAAAATAAGAGCACCAGGATTTTCACATTTACAGTCAATGGATTATTTAATTAAAGGTCATATGTTAGCTGATGTTCCTGCTGTGCTGGGTTCATTAGATATTGTTTTTGGAGAGGTAGATAGATGAGTTTAAGAAGACCTGCGAAAAATCAACCAGACAGTTTTGAATTTAATGCTTTATCTTTGGAGGCTGCAAATAGTATTATTGCTAAATATCCAAAAGGTAAACAACAAAGTGCTGTAATGGCTTTACTTTATATCGCTCAAAGACAAAATAATAATTGGATACCATTAGCAGCAATGAAGTACATCGCTAAGTTTTTAGATATGCCTTATATTAAAGTTTATGAGGTAGCTACTTTCTATACCATGTACAATTTATCTCCTGTAGGTAAATACCTTGTTCAAGTATGCACTACAACACCTTGTATGATAAGAGGTGCAAATCAACTAGTTGAGGCATGTAAGGAAAAAATTTCTGAAAACGAATGTGAATTATCAAATGATAAAAGTTGTTCTTGGATGGAGGTTGAATGTTTGGGAGCATGTGTCAATGCACCAATGATGCAAATTAATGATGACTATTATGAGGATTTAGATAAACAAAAAACTCTAGATATTTTAGATAAAATTTTAAATGGAGAAACCCCAAAACCTGGTTCGTACAGAGGAAGATTAAATAATGAACCAGAAAATAATAGAAAAACCTTAATGGATTTAAAAAATGCTTAAAGATCAAGATAGAATTTTTCAAAATTTATATAATGATAAAGGTTCAGATGTATCTTCATCACAAGAGAGAGGTGATTGGGTAAATACAAAAGAAATTACTGACAAAGGAAGAGACTGGATAATTAATGAAATTAAAGAATCTCAATTAAGAGGTCGAGGTGGGGCAGGATTTCCTACAGGTTTAAAATGGTCATTTGCACCAAAAGAAGTTGGATCTAGACCACATTACTTAGTTATTAACGGTGATGAATCTGAACCAGGAACTTGCAAAGATAGAGATATTCTAAGATTTGAGCCTCATAAATTAATAGAAGGCTGTTTAATTGCATCTTATGCTGTGCAAGCACATGTTTGTTATATTTATATAAGAGGAGAATATTTTGTTGATGGTCAAAAACTTCAGGCTGCAATAGATGAAGCTTATGAAAAAAAATTCTTAGGTAAAAATGCAGCAGGTACTGGTTGGGATTTAGATATTTATATTCATTATGGTGCTGGTGCATATATTTGTGGAGAAGAAACAGCTTTATTAGAAAGTATCGAGGGTAAAAAAGGCCAACCTAGACTAAAACCACCATTCCCTGCTCTAATTGGTCTTTATGGATGTCCAACAATTATTAACAATGTAGAAACTATAGCTGTAGTCCCAACAATTCTTAGAAGAGGTGGAAAATGGTTTGCTTCTCTTGGAAGAGAAAAGAATACAGGGACAAAAATATTTTGTATATCTGGAAATGTAAATACACCGTGCAATGTTGAGGAAGAAATGAACATTCCTTTAAAAGAATTAATTGAGGTTCATGCAGGTGGTGTTATTGGAGGTTGGGATAATCTTCAAGCAGTAATTCCTGGTGGCTCATCAATGCCACTAATTCCAAAAGAGAAATGTGAAACATTAACTATGGATTTTGACTCACTTATGGCTGAGAAAAGTGGTTTAGGAACCGCAGGTATAGTGGTCATTAATAAAGACCAGGACATAATTAAATGCATGGCAAGAATTGCAAGATTTTATAAACATGAAAGTTGTGGTCAATGTACACCTTGTAGAGAAGGTTCTGGTTGGATGTGGAGAATGCTTGAGAGAATGGCAAAAGGAGATGCAACCAAGGATGAGGTGGATATGCTAGGAGATGTTACAAATCAAATAGCAGGACACACTATTTGCGCATTTGGGGAAGGTTCATCCTGGCCGGTTCAAGGATTACTTAGACATTTTAAAAAAGAAATTGAGAAAAGAAATAATTTGGATCCTATTGTTCAAAAGAAAAACAATATTCCATATTTAGTTGATCAACATTTACTCGACAAAAAAAATGCTTAAATTAAAAGTTAATGAAATCGAAGTTGAAGTTGAAGAAGGTTTAACTGTTCTTCAAGCTTGTGAAAAAGCTGGAGTTGAAATTCCAAGATTTTGTTATCATGAAAAATTATCGATAGCAGGTAATTGTAGAATGTGTTTAGTTGAAATGGAAAAATCTCCTAAACCAATTGCGTCATGTGCTATGCCTGCTGCTGAGGGTATGAATATTAAAACAAATACTGCTCTTGTTGAAAAAGCCCGTAAGGGTGTAATGGAATTTTTGTTAGCTAATCATCCTTTAGATTGTCCAGTGTGTGATCAAGGGGGTGAATGTGATCTTCAAGATCAATCAATGTACTATGGGGTAGACAAATCAAGATTTAAAGAAAATAAAAGAGCAGTTCCTGAAAAACATATGGGACCATTGATTAAAACTCAAATGACCAGATGTATTCATTGCACAAGATGTGTAAGATTTGCAACAGAAGTAGCAGGAGTTCCTGAACTAGGTGCTATAGGCAGAGGTGAAGATATGCAAATTACTACTTACTTAGAACAATCAATGCAATCTGAATTGTCTGCTAACGTTGTAGATTTATGTCCAGTAGGAGCCCTTACATCAAAACCTTATGTTTTTGAAGCTAGACCATGGGAACTAAAGAAAACAGAAACAATTGATGTAATGGATGCAATTGGATCAAATGTAAGAGTAGACACATACGATTGGGAAGTCAAAAGGGTGCTTCCAATTATAAATGAAGATATTAATGAGGAGTGGATATCAGACAAAACTAGATACGCATGTGATGGACTTCTACATCAAAGATTAGACACCCCTTTTATCAAATACAACGGTAAGTTTGAGAAAGCCTCATGGGATGAAGTTTACAAAATAATTAAATCTAAATTTGAAAACACATCAAAAGAAAAGATATGTGGTTTTATTGGTGATTTAAATAATATGGAGACTGGTTATATTTTTAAAGAATTTTTTGATCGAACAGTTGATACTAAAAATTACGATTCAAGATCTGATAATAGATTTATAAATACTTCAAAAAGAGAAAATTATTTATTTAATTCTTCCATAAATGGAATTGAAGAAGCAGATTTAATTTTGTTAGTTGGTTCAAACCCAAGATACGAAGCAACTATTTTAAATGCTAGAATTAGGAAATCTTATTTAAACAATAATACAAAAATAATTTCACTTAATAATGTTGGTGATTTAACTTATCCTTATCAAAGTTTAGATGGTCAAACTCAAACTTTAAATAATATTCTTGAAGGAAATCATGAAATTTCTAAAGAAATTATTAATTCAAAAAAACCAATAATCATTATTGGTGAGTCTCTACTTAGATTAAAGTCATCAGAATTTTTATTTAATAAAACGAAAGAATTTTTATTGAAAAATAATAAAATTTCAGATGAATGGAACTCTTTAAATATTTTATCAACGGATGCATCAACAGTAGGAAGTATTGATCTTGGAATAATTAATAATGAAAATAATTTATTTAGCGATTTAAAAGAACATAAATTTGATATTGTCTATCTTGTAGGTCAAGACAATTTAGAATTTCATAAAAAAGATGAATTCATAATTTATCAAGGTAGCCATGGCGACAAAGGTGCTGAATCTGCTGATATTATTTTACCGGGTGCTGCTTATACCGAACAAGATGGATACTTTACTAATTTAGAAGGAAAAATTCAAAAAGCCTATAAAGCATCATACCCACCAGGTGAGGCAAAAGAAGATTGGCAAATAATTAACGAACTTGCTGAATTTATGAATAATAGAAAACTATTTAATGACAAAGATGAATTAGAAAGCAGTATGTTTAATTATTTAAAACTGCAAAAAGAAAAAAAATTAAATGACCAAAATAATCCTGTTAAAGAATTTCAAAATGAATATTTGAAAGTTAAAGTGAAAGATTATTATTTTTCAAATGTCATTGCTAGATCATCAAAAACAATGGTTGAATGTAATAATTCGAAATTAAATTTAAAATCTACAGGTACAGAAGGTTAACATGGAATACTTAAGTATATTTTTTTTAGAAGTTTATAAAATTTTGTTTTTACTAGTTCCTGTTCTTGTTTCAGTGGCAATGATAGTTTGGCTTGATAGAAGGGTTTGGGCTTTTGTTCAAAAAAGACAAGGACCTAACGTCGTTGGTCCGTTTGGCTTATTACAATCTCTAGCTGATGCTTTAAAATATATATTTAAAGAAATCATTATTCCATCTAGCTCAAACAAAGTAATTTTTATATTGGCACCAATAGTCACGATGACTTTAGCTTTAATCGCTTGGGCTGTAATCCCATTTAGTGCAACTCAGGTTTTGGCTGATATTAATGTTGGAATTCTTTACTTATTTGCTGTTTCTTCACTAGGTGTCTATGGAATAATCATGGGTGGGTGGGCATCAAACTCCAAATATCCTTTTCTTGGAGCAATTCGTTCTGCTGCACAAATGGTATCTTATGAAGTTTCAATTGGGGTAATAATAATAAATGTTTTACTTTGTGTTGGTTCATTGAATTTAAATGACATTGTTATTGCTCAGCAAAATATGTGGTTTGTAATTCCATTATTTCCAATGTTTGTAATCTTCTTTATTTCTGCTTTAGCTGAAACTAACAGACCACCTTTTGATTTACCAGAAGCAGAAGCAGAATTGGTGGCTGGATACCAAACAGAATATTCAGGGATGATGTATGCTATGTTTTGGTTAGGTGAGTATGCAAATATTTTATTAATGTGTGCAATGGGGGCAATATTATTTTTAGGTGGCTGGATGTCCCCAATTGATGTTTATCCATTTACGTTAGTACCAGGTGCGATATGGTTAATATTAAAAATTCTTCTTTTATTTATTCTTTTTGCTTTAGTTAAGGCGATAGTCCCTAGATACAGATATGATCAATTAATGAGACTCGGATGGAAAGTATTTCTTCCCCTTTCTTTAATTTGGGTAGTATTAACAGCTAGCTATTTATTTTATTTTAATCTTTTACCAGTGAATTAATAATGAATATTTCAAGATTTTTTAAAACAATATTTATGACAGACTTTATTGGTGGTTTGTTTATTGCTATTAAAGAATTATTTAAATCAAAAAAAACAATTAATTATCCTTTTGAGAAGGGTAAAATAAGCCCTCGTTTTAGAGGTGAACATGCTTTACGAAGATATCCAAATGGAGAAGAGAGATGTATAGCTTGTAAATTATGTGAAGCAGTATGTCCAGCGCAAGCAATAACTATTGAGTCAGCTGAAAGAGAAGATGGAAGTAGAAAAACTACACGTTACGATATTGATATGATGAAGTGCATTTATTGTGGTTTGTGTGAAGAATCTTGCCCTGTAGATGCAATAGTACAAGGTCCGAATTTTGAATTTTCAACAGAAACAAGAGAAGAACTTTATTATACAAAAGAAAAATTATTAGATAATGGAGATAGATGGGAGAATGTTTTGGAGGCTAATATTAAAGCTGACAATATCCATAGATAAAAATGATTGCACACGCTATTTTCTTTTATACATTTTCTATAATTGCAGTTGTTTCAGCGATAATGGTTACCGCTTCGAAAAATACTGTTCACTCAGTATTTTTCTTAATTCTTGATTTCATAAGTATATCTTGTCTTTTCATAATGATAGGTGCTGAATTTTTGGGAATGATAATGCTAATTGTTTATGTTGGAGCTGTAGCTGTTTTATTCTTATTTGTTGTTATGATGTTAAACGTAGCCCAACAAAAAAATCAATGGTTTGCCGGTCAACAGAGCTCCAAACATATCCCTGTAGGATTAATTATCAGTACGCTTATATTTTTTGAAATAATAATTGTAATTGGAGGTTGGAAATATAAACCAGAAATTTTTGATATTAATAACTCAATTAGTCAAACAAGCATTAGCAACACTCATTCACTAGGACAGATTTTATATACTGATTATATTCATGTGTTTCAAATAAGTGGAATGATCTTATTAGTAGCTATGGTTGGGGCTATTGTATTAACATTTAGACAAAGATCAGGTGTTAAAAGACAAAGTTATATCAAGCAAATATCTAGAGAAAGAGCTGAAGGTGTTGAGGTTCTAGAAGTTCAGAGTAATAAAGGAGTTAAAATAGATGATTGATATAGGTTTAGGTCATTATTTAACTTTAGGAGCAGTGATATTCTCAATTGGAGTAATTGGTATTTTCCTTAATAGGAAGAACATCATTGTCATATTAATGAGTATTGAACTGATATTACTTGCAGTGAATATTAATTTAGTTGCTTTTTCTATTTATTTAGGAGATTTGGCTGGACAAGTCTTTACTTTGTTTATTCTTACAGTTGCAGCAGCAGAAGCAGCCATAGGATTAGCAATTATAGTCGTGTATTTCAGAAATTCTGGAACAATCCGAGTTGAAGAAATTGATAAGTTGAAAGGATAATCATGGAACTATCAATTATATTTCTTCCACTTATTGCATCAATTATTTCAGGTTTTTTTGGAAAATATATCGGTGATAGAAATTCTGAAATAGTAACTAGCTTACTTGTTTCAATCTCTGCTCTATTATCAATTTTTGTTCTTTATCAAGTAATCGTTAATCAGTATGAAGAAAATATTGTTATAGCTACTTGGATAAGCTCGGGTTCACTTGATGTAAATTGGTCGATGTTAATTGATCCATTATCAGCTGTGATGTTAGTAGTTGTAACTTCTGTATCTGCTTTAGTACATATATATTCAATAGGTTACATGTCACATGACCCTCATAAACCAAGATTTATGGCTTATTTATCATTGTTCACATTTGCAATGTTGATGCTTGTGACTTCAGATAATTTCATACAATTATTTTTTGGTTGGGAAGGTGTTGGTTTATGTTCCTACTTCTTAATTGGTTTTTGGTTTAAAAAGGAAAGTGCAAATGCTGCAGCAATAAAAGCATTTGTTGTAAATAGAGTTGGTGATTTTGGTTTTGCTTTAGGAATTTTCTTAATATTTTATTTATTTGGAACTGTTAATTACTCAGAAGTTTTTCAACAAATTCCAACAGTTGTAGATAAAAATTTATCATTTTTAGGTATTGAAGTTAAAGCAATAGATTTAATTTGTTTACTTTTATTTATTGGAGCAATGGGTAAATCTGCACAGATATTGCTACATACTTGGCTACCTGATGCAATGGAGGGTCCAACTCCAGTTTCAGCATTAATCCATGCAGCAACGATGGTAACAGCTGGTGTTTTTTTAGTAGTTAGGTGTTCACCAATTTACGAATATTCACCTTTAATACTAAATTTTATAACTATTGTTGGAATGACTACCGCATTCTTTGCAGCATCTGTCGCTCTAGTTCAAACAGATATAAAAAAAATCATTGCTTACTCTACTTGTAGTCAACTTGGTTATATGTTTTTTGCAGCTGGAGTAGGTGCATACAATGTTGCTATGTTTCACTTATTTACTCATGCATTTTTCAAAGCTTTATTATTTTTAGGATCTGGTTCAGTAATCCATGCATTTAAAAATGAGCAAAATATAAATAATATGGGTGGTGTATGGAAAAAGTTACCATACACCTATGCTTTAATGATTATTGGAACACTTGCTTTAACGGGTTTTCCATTTTTATCAGGATTTTATTCTAAAGATGCAATTATAGAATTTGCGTATTTAAAAGGTAATACTACTGGTTATTATGCAGCTGGGATTGGAATAATTACAGCATTTTTAACATCCATTTATTCTTGGAGATTGATATTTAAAACTTTCCATGGAGAGTACAATAATAAAGAGATCAAGATAGAGGAAACACACGAGTCCCCTTTAGTAATGCTTGTTCCATTATTTATTCTTTCAGTAGGAGCTGTATTTTCTGGTTTTCTATTTAAAGGACTATTTATTGGTTATGGTGAGAATTTATTCTGGGCAGAGTCTATTAAGTTTTTAGAACCTTTAAGCACTGAACATCCACCTTTATGGTTTTTACTTTTAACACCTTGTTTAGTCTTGTTATCTATTCCTATTGCTTATTACTTATTTGTAAAAAACAAAAAGTTACCTAATTCAATAGTTTCTATGAATAAACCTTTGTATAATTTTTTAGTCAACAAATGGTATTTTGATGAGTTATACGATGTGTTGTTTATTAAATCTTCAAAAAAACTAGGTCTATTTTTATGGAAATTTTGTGATGGAACAATAATTGATGGTTTTGGTCCTGATGGAATTTCCTCATTTATAAAAAAATGTTCAATCAAAGCAACTAAATTTCAAAGTGGTTTTATTTATCAATATGCATTTGTAATGTTGTTAGGTTTCTCTGCTTTACTAACTTTTTTAATAATTAAATAATGAATTTTCCTATTCTTTCATCTCTAATATTATTGCCAACAATAGGAGCTTTATTTTTATTTTTTATAAAAGAAAAAGAAGGTAATAATACTACAATAAAATATGTAGCTTTATTCACTACAGTAGTAAATTTTTTAATTTCCATTTATTTATGGATTGCTTTTGATCAATCTACTTCTAGTTTTCAATTTATAGAAGATAGAACATGGATTAAGGGATTTATTAATTATAAAGTTGGAGTAGATGGCATTTCAATTTT